>CAINDO010000446.1 GCA_903847385.1 uncultured Myxococcales bacterium | reverse complement strand
GCGTCTGCGCCGGGTCCAGCCGCCACTGGCCGTCCACGATGAGCTTGTAGGCGTGGACCTCGCCGGGCAGGAGACCATCGCCGGGGCCGAGCCGCAGCGAGAAGTGCCCCGCCTGCGCCGGAGTCATGGCGATGGGGCGTTCGCCCCAGCCGGTGAAGTCGCCGGCCACCTGCACGACGCTCCCGGGGCCGTCGTAGTTCAGCACCACGCCACACTCGCGCCGCGGCACGGTCACGGGCTGCGGCACGCCCACGTCCGGGGGGGCCGCGTCACCGACGGTGGCGCCGCGGTCTCCACCTCCGGCGGACGCATCGCCCCCGGGGGGCACGGCGTCGCCGAGGCCGGCCTCACCGGTCGGGATCAGCGCGTCCGAGAAGCGGGCGTCCGCGGTCGGGCGGGCGTCCGTCGTCGCGAGCACGGCGTCGCCGACGGGGATGGGGCCGGCGTCGAGTACGGCGGGGTCGTGGTGCTCGGCCGAGGTGCCGGAGTCGCCGCAGCCGGGGAGGGCGGCGGCGGTCGCGAGGGCCAGCGGGGCGAGGGCGGCGAGGCGGGAGCGGGCGATCGTCTGCATCGGCGTCATTCCGCCGGGCGGGGGCCGGGCGTGTCAATGAGCAAAGGTCGCCCGGCGCCGATTGAACCGCTCGCCCGCCGGTGCTATGGGGGTCCGGCCACTGTTCGGAGGCTCCCATGTCCCGTCGCAAAGATGCACTCGCCTACCACGCCGAGGGTCGCCCCGGTAAGATCGCCATCCGCCCCACCAAACCCCTGCAGACCCAGCGCGACCTCTCGCTGGCCTACACGCCCGGCGTCGCCGAGCCCTGCCTCGAGATCGCCGCGGACGTCAGCAAGGTCTACGACTACACCGCCAAGGGCAACCTGGTGGCCGTGGTCAGCAACGGCACCGCCGTGCTCGGGCTGGGCAACATCGGCCCCGAGGCCGGCAAACCCGTGATGGAGGGCAAGGGTGTCCTCTTCAAGCGTTTCGCCGACATCGACGTGTTCGACCTCGAGGTCGCCGAGAACGACCCGGACAAGTTCTGCGACGTCGTCGCGGCGCTGGAGCCCACCTTCGGCGGCATCAACCTCGAGGACATCAAGGCGCCGGAGTGCTTCTACATCGAGGAGCAGCTCCGCAAACGGATGAAGATCCCGGTCTTCCACGACGACCAGCACGGCACGGCCATCATCGCCGGCGCGGCGTTCTTCAACGCGCTCGACGTGATCGGCAAGAAGGCCGACGAGGTGAAGTGCGTGTTCTCGGGCGCCGGCGCGGCCGCGCTCGCCTGCGCGCAGCTCTTCTTCGAGCTCGGCGTGAAACACGAGAACCTGATCCTCTGCGACACGCAGGGCGTGGTCTACACGGGCCGCACCCACGGCATGAACCCCTACAAGGCCCGGTTCGCCGTGGACACGCCCCACCGCACCCTCGCGGACGCGATGGTCGGCGCGGACGTCTTCGTGGGCGTGAGCGCCAAGGGGGTGGTCACGCAGGACATGGTCCGCTCGATGGCCAAGGACCCCATCGTGATGGCCATGGCCAACCCGGACCCGGAGATCAGCTACCCCGAGGCGAAAGAAGCCCGCCCGGACGTGATCATGTGCACGGGCCGCAGCGACTTCCCCAACCAGGTCAACAACGTCCTGGGCTTCCCGTTCATCTTCCGCGGCGCGCTGGACGTGCGGGCCACCTGCGTCAACGAGGCGATGAAGATCGCCTGCGTGCGCGCCCTGGCCGAGCTCGCCCGTGAGGAAGTGCCCGACGAGGTCCGCCGCGCGTACGGCGGCGCGCCTCTGGCCTTCGGGCCCGAGTATCTGATCCCCAAGCCCTTCGATTACCGCGCGCTGCTGCGCGTCGCCCCCGCCGTGGCCAAGGCCGCCATCG
The DNA here is from genome assembly GCA_903847385.1 of uncultured Myxococcales bacterium. GTDB lineage: Bacteria > Myxococcota_A > Bradymonadia > UBA7976 > UBA1532 > CAINDO01. Next base: position 28,262 of record CAINDO010000446.1, on the reverse strand, counting down.
ACTCCGGCGTCGCGCGGCTGCCCATCACCGACTGGCAGGCCTACCACGAGCGCCTGGAGCGCCTGCTGGGCCGCGAGCGCGAGGTGATGCGCAAGGTCATCAACAAGGCCGCCCGCCACAAGCGCCGCATCGTGCTGCCCGAGGGCGACCACCCCAAGATCATCCGCGCCGCCCAGATCGTCCGCGAAGAGGGGATGGCCCTGCCGATCCTGCTCGGTTCGCCGGAGCGCATCGCGGCCGTCGCCGAGGAGCACGACATCTCGCTGGACGGCATCGAGATCGTCGATCACATCGCCGATCCGCGCTTCGAGAAGTACGTCGAGGCTTACTGGCGCATGCGCGCCCGCCGCGGCGTCACGGAGTACGAGGCCCGCCGCGTGCTCGTACACCGCAACTACTTCGGCTCCATGATGGTGCGCACCGGGGACGCCGACGGCATGGTCAGCGGCATGGTCCGCAGCTACCCGGAGACCATCCGGCCCGCGCTGCAGTGCATCGGCGTGCGCAAGGGCGTCAAGACGGCCAGCGGCGCCTACATCGTGATCCTGCCCGAGCGCATCAAGTTCTTCGCCGACACCACCGTCGTCGTGGAGCCCACGGCCGAGCAGCTCTCCGAGATCGCCCTCTCCACGGCCCGCCTGGCCCGCAGCCTGGACATCGAGCCCGTGGTCGCGATGCTGAGCTTCAGCAACTTCGGCAACACGCAGTTCCCGCAGAGCGAGAAAGTCGCGCACGCCGTGGAGCTCATCCGCAAGGCCGACCCCGACCTCGTGGTCGATGGCGAGATGCAGGTCGGCTCGGCGCTCAACGTCGAGCACCGCCAGCGATTGTTCCCGTTCAGCACGCTCGGCTCGCAGGAGGCCAACGTGCTCATCTTCCCCACGCTGGACGCCGGCAACATCGCCTATAAGCTCATGGGTCACCTGGGCGGCGCCGAGCTGGTCGGGCCCATCCTGAGCGGCATGAACAAGCCGGTGAACATCCTGGAGCGCGACTGCGAGGTCCGCACGGTGGTGAACATCGTGGCCATCACGGTCGTGCAGTCGGTGGAGGGCTCTCCGTGAGTCAGTTGTCGATGTTCCTGCCCGCGGAGTTTCTCGACTGGGACGCCGCGCGCCTCGAGGTCGAGGTGCGCAAGCACAACCGGCTCTACTGGGACGAGAACCGACCCCTGATCTCGGACACGGAGTTCGACCGGCTGGTGGAGCGCCTGCGCGCGCTGAACCCGCACTCGCCGGTGCTGGACGCGCTCGGGCCCGACCCGGCGCTGCGCGTGGGCACGCCCGTCGTGCACCAGCAGTCCATGCTCAGCCTGGAGAAGTGTTACGACGAGCAGACCCTCCTGGACTGGGCCGCCAAGTTCGAGGGGGACGTCGTCATGACGCCCAAGGTGGATGGCTGCGCCTGCAGCATCCGCTACGGCGCGGACGGCCGCCTGGAGGTCGCCGCCACCCGTGGCAGCGGCAGCGTGGGCGAGGACATCACCGGCAACGTGCTGCGCATCCCCAACGTGCCCACGCGCCTGCCGATCACCTCGCCCGTGGAGATCCGCGGCGAGGTCTACTTGCCCCTCTCGGCCTTCGCCAAGCTGGCCGGCGAGTTCGCCAACCCCCGCAACACGGCGGCCGGCGCGCTCAAGCAGAAGGACCCGGCCAAGTCGGCGGCCGTGGGCCTGCGGTTCATGGCGTACGACGTCGTCGGCCTCGGCTTGCAGACGGAGCTGGAGAAGTTCGCGCAGGCGGCGGCCTGGGGCTTCGAGCCCGTGTCGCACACGCTCCTCACGCGCGCCGAGATGCAGGCCGGCTACGACGGCTACGTCGCCCGCCGCGGCGAGCTCGACTACGAGATCGACGGCGTGGTCTTCCGCGCCAACCGCGTGGACGAGCAGGTGCGCCTGGGCTTCACCTCGCACCACCCGCGGGGCGCCATCGCCTACAAACTTCAGGGCGAGAGCGGCCTGACGTTTCTGCGCGAAGTCGAGTGGTCCATCAGCCGGAGCCGCATCTTCACGCCCGTCGGCATCGTCGACCCCGTGAACCTCAGCGGCGCCACGGTCACCCGCATCAGCCTCCACAACTGGGGCATGGTGAAGTCCAAGGCGCTGTCCATCGGCGCCGAGTGCCTCGCTGTGCGGCGGGGTGGGGTGATTCCCTACCTGGAGAGCGTCACGCAGCCCGGGGACACGCCCATCACGTATCCGGCGACGTGCCCCACGGGCGGCTTCCCGCTCCGCGAGGACGGCGACATCATCGTGTGCACCTGCACCACGGGCTGCGCGGGCGCGGTGGTGGGCGTGCTCTCGCACTACGCCAACGTGGTCGGCATCGAGGGCTTCGGCGAGACCTGGCTGCAGACGCTCGTCGAGGCCGGGCTGCTCACGCAGGCGGCGGATTTCTACCGCCTGCGGCCCGAGGACCTCGTCGGCTTCGAGCGCATGGGCGACACGCTCGCCAAGAAGCTCGTGGAGAACTGCGCGGCGCACCGGTCGGACCTGCCGTTGGCGGTGTTCCTGACGTCGCTCGGCGTGCCCGGCCTGGGCCGGACGGCCTCGCAGACGCTGGCGAAGCAGTTCCGCACGCTGGAGCGCGTCCGGGCGGTCACCGCCGCGGACCTGCTCGGCCTGCCCAAGTTCGCCGAGCTGTCCGCCGAGAAGATCGCCGCCGGCCTCGCCGCGCAGGCGGCCACCATCGACGCCCTGCTGGCCGCGGGTGTGACGGTGGCGGACGTCCCCGAGGCACCCGCCGAGAGCGCGGACGCCGGCGCGCGGCCCTTCGCCGGGCAGTCGTTCCTGTTCACGGGCACCCTGGCGGCGATGCCGCGCGAGCAGGCGCAGAGCCGCGTCGAGGCCCTGGGCGGCAAGGCGGCCAGCGGCGTGTCCAAGGCCCTGACCTACCTGGTCGTGGGCAGCGAGGGCAAGGCCGGCAGCAAACTCCAGAAGGCCCAGGAGGCCGGCGTGAAGGTCCTCACCGAGGCCGAGTTCGTCGCCCTCGTCGAGGCCGCCGAAGCGCCGTGAGCGCTCCGCGCAGTGCAAGTGCGTTCGACATCGACGCCGCCCTCGAGCGCCTCGAGGCGGCGTTCCCCACGTGGGATGCGCCCGTGCTCGCCTTCGTGGCGCAGCACGAGAGCGACCCCTACCGGGTGCTGGTGAGCTGCATCCTGTCGCTGCGCACGCTCGACCAGGTCACGGCACCCGTGAGCCAGCGGCTGTTCGCCGTCGCGGACACGCCGGAGGCCATCGTCGCCCTGCCGCGCGAGACGCTGGAGACGCTCATCCGGCCCGTGGCCTTCTACACGCGCAAGGCCGCCCAGATTCAGGCCTTCAGCGAGCTCCTGCTGCGCGACCATGGCGGCGCCGTGCCCATGGACCTCGACACGCTGCTCACGCTGCCTGGCGTGGGGCGCAAGACGGCGAACCTCGTGCTCGTGGAGGGCCACGGCCTGCCGGGCATCTGCGTGGACACGCACGTGCACCGCATCGCCAACCGCTGGGGGTACGTGCGCAGCGCCACGCCGGACGCCACGGAGATGCGCCTGCGCGGCAAGCTCCCCGCGCGCTGGTGGATGCGCATCAACCTGCTCATGGTGGCGTTCGGCCAGAGCGTGTGCCGCCCGGTCAGCCCCAAGTGCAGCCAGTGCCCGCTGAACGACGGCCTGTGCCGCCGCATCGGGCTCGCGGGCGAGAAGACGCGTTAGCGCCCGAGCCGGTGATCGCGTCGGTGGTCCCGGAACATCCGCTGCGTGTACTGCCCGGCGGGTCGCGCCGTCATCGTGTCGCGCAGCGGCGCGAAGGGCTCGGGCAGGTCGGCGAAGCCGGGCAGGGGAGCGCCGTACTCGCGCGGGCCGATGAACGGCGCGTAGAGCGCGGCGAAGGTCAGGTCCGCCGCGGTGAAACGGCCGCCCACCAGATAGCGGCGCCCGTCGGAGAGCAGGCCCTCGACGCGGGCCGTGACCTCCTCGACGCGCTGTCGGGAGCGCTCGGCGCCGGCGGCGTCGATCTTCATGCCCTTCCTCATCAAGAAGCGCACGAGCGGGAACGTGGGCGACACCCAGCGGCGCTCGCCCTCGGGCGCGGCGCTGCGGAAGAGCTCGACGAGGAACTTCGAGGGCACCTGGAACAGGTTGAAGTACACGAGTCGGCGCACGGCGGGGCCGAGCGTCTCGTCGAAGTGTTCTTCCCAGTCCTCGACCTCTTTACGCAGCGTCGGGTCCGTCGGGTACAGGTCGGCGCCCTGCGCGTCGCAGTGTTTCAGGATGTCCGTGGAGTCCGTGAGCACCCGGTCGGGCAGCACCAGGATCGGCGTCGTGCGCCCACCCTTCACCCGGCGCACCGGGGGCACGTGGAACAACGGAGAGTGGAACTCCTCGGTGTAGTCGAGCCCCGCGCGGTCGCAGGCCCAGCGGCCCTTCTCGCAAAAGTGGCTGAAGCGGATCGTGACCAGGCGCGGGGCGTCGGTCGGCGAGGTCACCGACTCACTCCCAGACCTTGTCGGCGAACAGCGCGTCCGGCAGGTTCAGGAAGTCCTTCATCTGGAGATCCCAGATCCGCTGCGCCTCGGGGTCGCCCAGGTCGAGCCGGAGCTCGTTGACCAGTTTGATGCTCATGTCCATCCAGGCCTGCCAGCTGTCCTGGCTCACGTTGGCCTCGATGAACGCGCCGATCGCGTCCCCGAACGGGTCGAACTTCATGCGCGCGCCGACGCGGCCCGTGCGGACGTCCCGCACCTCGCCCTCGCCGGGCTCGCGGGTGTCCACGGCCTCGCGGCTCGGGTCGTCGCGGTCCGACTCGCCGATGCCCACCAGCCCGACGGTGTCGGCCACGGGGTGCCCCTGCGCGGCCAGCAGCGATTTCAGCTCGTTGGCGGGCATCAGGTCGCCGCGGCGTCCCGCGGCCTCGAAGCCGGCCTGCCAGGTCTCCACGGCGGCGTCCGTGTCGCCCATCTCGGCCTGCGACCGGCCCAGGATCACGTAGGCGCGGCTGTAGTCGGCGTTCAGGCGCAGCACGGTCTTCAGCACGATGGCCGCCTCGCCGAAGCGGCGGGCGTCGAACAGGGCCTGCCCCAGGGCGAAGTGGGCCAGGTCGTCGTCCGGGTTGGCCCGGGCCATGTTGCGGAACTGCTCGATGCGGGGGTCTTCGCTCATGGGTGCACCGTCCCCGCTGCGGGGGCGGCGGGCGTCGTCGCGAGCGACCCGGGCGGGTCGTCGGCGTTTCAGTTCGGTTTGCGCGGGGGGGTCAGGCCGGGGCCGAGGAGGACCGGCACGGGCTCCTCCCGCCCGTCAAGGATGACCGGAGCCATGCCCGGGTCGCCGCCGGGCGCATCATTCAGCGCGGCGTCGGCGAGGGGGGCCTCGTTGGCCCCGAGCAGGATGGGCGGGTCGGGCGGACCCCGGAGTACGCGTACTCCAGGCACCGGCGGCGGGGGGATGCTGGGGGGCAGCTCGCGGCGCAGCGGCGCGAGTCGGCCGACGAACTCCGTCCAGGCGCGGCGGTCGAGGGCGTCCACGTCGAACTTGATGCCGATGCCCTTCTCGGACTCGTCCAGGGAGTCCACCGCGCGGGCCACGTGGCCGGTGATCTGGAACGTGTCGTTCGTCTGCGGGTGCACGAGGCGTAGATTCACGCGGCTGCCCAGGGGGATGAGCGTCTGCGTGAGCACGAAGGTGCCGCCCTCGCTGACGTCCTTGACCTCGAACTGCTGCAGCGCGGCGATCCCGTCCGGCCGCAGCGTGACGTTGAACTTGGCCGGGCGCCGCTCGTGGGCGCGTTTGGTGGCGTCGATGCCGTGCGGCACGGGCGGCGGCGTGTTCTCGGTTCTCAGGCCGGCGCTGGTCGGCGCCGAGGGCGGGCCTGCAACGGGGGCCTGGGCCGGGGGCGCCGCGGGGGGCAGGGGCGCGTGCAGGCCCGTATTCGACGGCGCGACGCCCGAGGCCATCAGCGGGGTGGGGGCGCGCGGCGCGCCGGGCGGATTGACCGGGGCCGGCGGCCGGATGATGCCCGAGCCCGTGACCGGCTGCGTGCCGATGAAGGGCCGATTCGGCGCGGGCCCGCCCGCCGGGCGCGGCTGGGGCAGGGGGGTGGGGGCGACCGCCGGCGGGCGCGGCACGCCGACGAGCGTGCTCTGGTGCGTGCCCAACGTCGCGGCGGCGGCGGCGTCCGCGGCGACCGAGGGCCGGATCGGCGGCGGGACCTTGTGCCCCAGCTCCACCCACAGCTTGACCTGCCGCATGATCGCGACCCAGCGGGCCTCGGTGGCGCGGTCGTTGCCGAACAGGGAAACGCCCACGCCGGGCGGGCGCGTGGCCGTGGCCTCGGCGCGGGTCACGCAGCGCGCGACGATGCCGAGCAACTCCACGTGCTCGCCGTTGCGGGGGTCGATCACCGTGAACTTGAGGAGCTGATTGGGCGCCCGCTCTTCGTCCGAGCGGATGAAGACGCCGTGGAAGCTGACGTCTTCCGTGGTGGTCGGCGTGTTGCGGTACGTCCCCTTCAACAGGAGGTCGAGGTGGAAGGCGTAGCGCTGAGAGCGTCTGAAGTTGGCCACCGCAAGTTTCGATTCTATGGCTTGGTTCTTGCAGTCACGTTTCGGCGTCTTGCCGCAACGCGCGGGCAACGATACCCCCAGACGGGGGTTTTGCAAACCCGACGCGCCGGCGCCCGAATTCCGGAGTTGCAGATTCCATGAGCTCGTCCGTCTCAAAGGCCGCCGCGGCGCTTTCCATCGCCCGCCCCGAGCGCCCCGCCGCCACGATCCCCGTGGCCCGCACCATCCGCGACGTGAAGCCCTACCAGGCCGTCTCGTCGCTCGAGGCCATCCAGAGCCGCCCGGAGCAGGTGCCCCTCAAGCTCGACTGGAACGAGTCGACGATCCCGCCCTCGCCCAAGGTCCTCGAGGCGATCCACGCGTTCCTTCAGAACGCCCATCACCTCAACTGGTACCCGGTGTTGAACAGCACGAACCTCATCGAGAAACTCGAGAAGTTTCATGGGGTTCCGGGCGATTGCCTGCTCATCACCAACGGCAGCGACGACGCCCTGGACACCATCTGCACGACCTACCTCGACCCGGGGGACGTCGTGCTGGTGCCCTCGCCGACGTACACGCACTTCCTCGTGTTCGCGCAGACGCGCGGCGCCGAGATCGTGCCGATCTACGGGCCCGACGCCTTCGAGTCCGACCTCGAGGGCCTGCTCGACGCCGTGGCGCGGCATCGCCCCCGGCTGCTGTACCTGGTCAACCCGAACAACCCGACCGGCGTCATCTACAGCCCGGACGAGGTGGCGACCTTGCTGGCCGCCTGCCCGGAGACGCTCGTCATTGTGGATGAAGCGTACTCCGAATTTGCGGGGGGCAGCTGCATCGGGTTGCTGCAGACGTACCCCAATCTCGTGATCACGCGGACGTTCTCCAAGGCGTACGGCATCGCCGGCCTCCGGATCGGCTACGCCATGGGCACGCCGGCGGTCATCCAGGACCTGCGCCGGGTGTTCAACCCCAAGAGCGTGAACGTGCTCGCCCAGATCGGCGCGATGGCCGCCCTCGACGATCAGGACTACCTGAACGACTACCTGCGCGAGGTCCGCGAGGCCAAGCTGCTGGTGGCCGACTGGTTCGCCGCCCGCGGCCTGCCCTGCCGCATCACGCCGGCCAACTACTTCATGGTCTGCTTCGAGCAGGCGCCCTGGGTGGTCAAGCGCCTCCAGGAAGAGGGCGTCTACGTCCGCGACCGTTCGGGCATGAACCAGCTCGCCGGCTACGTCCGATTCTCCGTCGGCACCGTCGAGCAGACCCGCGATCTCCTCGCCCGCATCGAGCGCGCGCTCCAGAGCTGAGCGCGTCCCCCCGGCGTCCCCCCGGCGTCTCCCTGCAAAATTGCACCATTGCTCTTTGACCCGTTCTCTACCTTTGAAGAGAATGGGCGCGCTTCGGGCCGTCGGGTCGATCTGCGACCGGGGGACGGCCTCACCCAGGGGAGTTGATCCATGTTCTCAGCGCGTGCTGGACTGAAATCGGTGTGGCTGCTGGCCACGTTGTTCTTGCTGGCGGCCTGCGCCGACTCGGCGCCCTCGAAGGGCTCGGACGCCGACGCCGGCGCCGGCGGCACGGGGGTCATCCCCACCGGCGGCATGATGCCCACGGCGCCGCCCACCGCCCCGGGCACGGACCCGCCGGAGCCCGGCTCGGCCACGCTCCAGGTGGTCGGCGAGACCACGTACGCGATGGGCTACAACAGCCGCCTCGACCTGCGCGTCCGCTACTTCGACGCCACGGCGCAGCCCAAGGCCAACGCCATGGTCAGCGCCTCGATGATCGACGTCGCCTCCGGCGCGGACGTCACCGGCGCCGGCCTCGGCGGCACCACGCTCGGCGCCAGCACGGCCGTCACGGACGCGGGCGGCGACGCCCTGTTCACGCTGAACGCCGGCGGGAACGACGTCGAGTTCTACGTGAAGTTCACGGCCCCCGGCGTCGCCGAGGATGCCATGGACCAGGTGCGCGTCCGCGTGCAGCGCGCCGGCGAGGGCACCCTCGTCGTCAAGGCGCAGTACGTGCCCCACGGCCGCAACGGCGGTGGGCGCTACACCTTCCGCGAGCTGACCTCGGCCCGCGTGTCCATCTACAACCAGAGCTGCGAGGCCCTGCTCGCCCCGCCGGCCACGCCGCAGCGGCTCCCGCCGGCCCACCTGCAGCTCAACCCGATCATGCCCTTCGACGCCGTGAACAACCAGGCCACGCAGGAGGGCCTGAACGCCGGCGCGATGTTCAGCGTGGTGGCCGTCGCCCTGACGGCGGAGAACACCGTGCTCGCCTTCGGCTGCGTCACGGGCGTCACGATCGTCGGCGGCGAGGACACGGTCGTCCAGGTGCCGCTGCTCGACCTGCCCCTGCAGTACAAGGGCGAGTACCAGGTCGTCCACCGCTTCGACCTGACGGACATGCTGACCAACTCGGGCGTGCCCGCGCTCGAGACGGTCGACCAGGTCCTCGAGGTCATCGGCATCCTCGGCAACGCCAACGGCGACCGCGGCCAGGCCCTCATCGACCTCTTCTGCGACCTGGTGGACGTCGGCCAGGGCATCTGCGACGCCGTCGGCCTCGTCGGTGGCCGCGTGATCGACAACCTGATCGAGATGTACGTGCCGGCCGAGATCCTCAACGTCCTGAACATCGTCGGCGACATCTACAGCATCGTCAGCGACCTCACGATCGTCGGCGAGCTCGTCCTGAACCCCTACGAGGACGACGCCAACCGGCTGCAGGCGGACAACCGCTGGCAGAAGTTCCAGTTCGTCTGGCGTAACGGCTGCATGGACCCCAACCCGGCCAACTGCATCAAGCAGTTCGACATCGGGCCCGAGGGTGAGGCCCGCCCCATCGCCGGCCTCTTCGACGCCACCGTCTGCGACACCTCGCTGCCCGCCGACCAGCGTCCGGCCGAGTGCCCCATGTCGCTCAACGTGACGCAGATCCTCATCCCCGAGCACAGCTTCACGGTGCACTACGGCACCATCCTGCTCGCGGTCGCCGAGCAGTGGATCATCCCCGCCGTGCTCGGCGCCACGGGCGGCGTGCCGGTCGAGGGCCCCGTGTCCGTGCAGGACCTCCTCGGGCAGCTCTTGCCCTGCGAGTCCATCAACAACTCCATCGGCGCCGGCAGCACGTTCTGCGAGGACGTCCTGGTCACGGCCCTCGCGGACCTCATCGTGCAGCAGCTCAGCCGCCTCGACCTCGAGGTCAACCAGTTCACGCTGCGCGGCAACGTCGAGCCGGCGGACACCAACGCCGACCTCAACATCGACCGTCTGAACAACGGCGTGTGGACGGGCGAGATCGCCTTCACGGCGGACGCCATGATCCCGTTCCGCGGCTGTTTCAGCGGTTGCCGCAAGGAGTTCGACGAGAACCGTCGGCTCATCAACTGCCCCGAGGTCATGAACCCCTGCACCATCCCCGACGCCCCCTGAGCGTCGGCGGCGACCCCCCGTCGCCCGAGATGTTCGGTCCCGCCGAACTCACAAATTGACACTCGTTCCCCCCGCCCGCACAATCGCCGCCGAATGCGCGGAATCCGTCCAAAATCCATCCTCTCGCCGCTCCTTATCGGCTTCGGCCTGGCCGCTTGCGGCCCGTCGGCCGAGCTGCGCGCCGAGCTGGACGACCATCAGTCCAAGATGCGGGCGATGGCGGACGCGTACGAGTCGCAGAACAAACGCATCGAGAGCCTGAAGGGCCGCATCGAGGTCCTCGAGGACCAGGTCGAGGCGACCAAACTCCACGGCGGCGCCGCCGGGCGGCCGCTGCCCGTGGTCAAGCTCGCCCCCAAGGCCCCGCCGGCGGAGGCCGAGGAGCGCGAAGGCGAGGGGTGGGGCCTCACGAGCGAGGCCAAGGTCGAGGGGGGGGACGTCGGCTACGTCATCTCCCAGTCGGACGTGGACGCCATGGATCCGGAGCGCAGCGCGGCCCGTCGCGGCGGCGGCCCCCGGAGCCCCGTGCCCCCGCCGGAGAACGCCGCCTTCGCCGGCAACATCGGCGTCGCCCCGCTGCCCGGCGCGCAGGCGTCCGCCGCAGGCGCCGCCGACGCGGGCGACGAGGCCGTCGCCACCTACAAGGCCATCTACGCGCAGTACAAGAACGGCGACTTCCCCACGGCCATCAGCGGCTTCCAGAAGTTCGTCGAGCGCTGGCCCGAGCACAGCTACTCGGACAACGCGTTGTTCCTCATGGGTCAGGCGCGGTTCGACCGCGCCGAGTTCGCCGCGGCGCTCACGTCCTTCCGCAAGGTGGTCGATGCCTATCCTGCGGGGAACAAAGTGCCGGATGCGCTGCTCATGATCGGGCTGACCCTCGACCGCCTCGGCCGCCCGGCCGAAGCGCGCGAGACCCTCGGCCGTCTGGTGTCCATGTTCCCGGGGACGGAAGCGGCGGCGCGCGCACAGGCGACGCTCCGCGGCGGCCACATGTAGTCGATGAGGCAAGGAGTCGGAATGCGACGCTTCGGAATCGGACGTGGGTTGGCCCTGGCTGCGGCGGTGAGCGCGTACGGCGTCTGCGCCGCCCACGCCATCGAGGTCACGGCCTCCGGGCCGCGCGGCAACGAGGTCCCCGCCGAACACGTCGTCGAAGAGGGCGACACCCTCTGGAGCATCTGCGAGGACTACTTCGCCGAGGGCTGGAAGTGGCCGGGCGTGTGGGCGCTCAACGCGCACATCACCAACCCCCACTGGATCTACCCGGGGGACGTCGTCCGCCTGCGCAACGCCGACGGCACGCCGGTCAGCATGACCGAGATCGTCACGCCGACGGCCTACACGGTGGGCACGTCCAACTCCGCGCAGATCAGCCTGAACGAGGGCTTCATCACCGAAGAGGCGATGAAGTCCGTCGGTACGCTGAAGTACTCCACCGAGGCCAAGCGCTACCTCGCCGGCGGCGACCCGGTCTACCTCGAGTTCGAAAAGCTCGACGAGGTCCGCATCGGGCAGCAGTTCAGCGTCTACAAGGTCCTCAACGACGTCGTCCACCCGGACACGGACGAGACGGTCGGCCAGAAGATCCAGGTGCTCGGCATCGCCGAGGTGGACACGGTCGAGGACCACGTCGCCCGCGCGCACATCGTGCGGTCCTTCGCCGAGATCGAGCGCGGGTCGCACCTGGTGCCGCTGCTCAACCACTACCAGGTGGTCGCGCCCAAGCAGAACCTGCTCGACCTCACGGGCATCATCGTGGACTCGTTCCGCGAGGTGCAGGAGATCGCACAGTTCCACGTGGCCTTCGTGGACAAGGGCTCGAAGGACGGCGTCCAGGTGGGCAATCGCCTGTTCGTGATGCGCCGCGGCGACGGCCGCATCGAGCTCGAGGACGACACCACCGAGAAGCTCCCCTGGGAGCAGGTCGGCGAGCTGCTCGTCGTGGAGACCCACGACCGCAACAGCACCGTGCTCGTCACGCGCTCGGCCAAGGAGCTCAAGGTCGGCGACCGCGTCCAGATGGAGCGCAACTACTGATCCGGGCGAGGGGCGGCGTTGGGCTTTTCGGCGCAAGACGCCCTGATCGCGGCGACGCTCTGTAGCGGCCTGCCCACGGAGTCGTGGACGAGGGCGCTGCTGGAGGCCGCCGACGCGTCCGCCCGCCAGCCCGAGCTCTTCGGCGCCGAGACCCCCGACTGGGCGGCCATCGCCCCCGTCGGCGCCCGGGCCCCGGCCCTCGCCGCCTGGCGGGCGTTCCTCGTGGGGCCGGCGGCCGAGCGCGTCGCCGCCGAGCGGGCGAGCGCCGCGGCTGTGGGCGGACGCCTGATCACCCCGATCGACGCGGACTGGCCCGCCGAGCTGCCGCCCGCGGGCGTCCTGTGGGCGCAGGGCGACCTCGGCGATGCCCCGCGCGTGGCCCTGGTGGGCTCGCGCAAGGCCGATCGGTACGGGCGGGACGTCACGGCCCGGGCGGCGCGCGCCGCGGCCGAGGCCGGCGTCACGGTGGTCTCCGGCGGGGCGCTGGGCACGGACGCCGTGGCCCACACGGCCTGCCTGGAGGCCGGCGGCCGGACGATCGTCGTGCTCGGCTCGGGCCTGCACCACCCGGCGCCGACGACCCACGCGCCCCTGTTCGAGCGCGCGCGCTCGACGGGGGCCGTGGTCAGCCCGTTCCCCTGCGACGTGCCGCCGGGGCGCCACACCTTTCCCCGGCGCAACGCCTGGATCGCCGGATTGAGCGCCGTCACGGTCGTCCTCCAGGCCGGCGAGACCAGCGGCGCGCTGCACACGGCCCGCGCCGCGCTCGCGCTCGGCCGACCGCTCTACACGCTGCCCGGACCCGTCGACAGCCCGCTCCACCAGGGCAGCCACGCCTTGCTCGACGCCGGCGCCAAGGTGCTCCGTCGGCCCGAGTCGTTCCTGACCGAAACGACGCTTCTGAGCGTTGGGGTTGACAAAAGCGCATCGGCGCGCACGATTGCAGCCCGCGTTTCGGCGTCGTCCACGGTGAGCCCGCCTTTCGGACTCTCCCTCTGGCAGGTCGCCGGCGCAGAGCCGGTTCCGTTGGCGTCGCTGGCGGAAGAGGCCGGAATCCCCGCGGCAGAGGCCGCCGCCCTGGCCCTGCAGCTCGAGTTGGCCGGTTGGCTGCGCGCTGCCCCCGGGGGCCGGTTTGCCCGATCGACGCCCTGAAGCCCAATCCCCTCACGTCCCGTCAGAAATCGAGCGCAATCGAGTCCATGAGCAAGGCCCTCGTCATCGTCGAGTCTCCGGCCAAGGCCAAGACGATCAAGAAATACCTCGGACCCGACTACGAGGTGAAGGCCAGCGTCGGCCACATCAAGGACCTGCCCAAGTCCCAGCTCGGCGTCGACGTGGAGAAGGACTTCGAGCCCGAGTACGAGGTCATCGACGGCAAGGGCAAGGTCGTCGCCGACCTGCGCAAGGCCTCGAAAGAGGTCGACGTGATCTACCTGGCCCCCGACCCCGATCGTGAAGGGGAGGCCATCGCCTGGCACATCCAGGAAGAGATCATCAAGTCGAAGAAGCCCATCTTCCGGGTGATGTTCAACGAGATCACCCAGCGCGGCGTCACGCAGGCCATCGCCCAGCCGCTGCCCCTGAACCTGAAGCGCTACGAGAGCCAGCAGGCGCGCCGCATCCTCGACCGCCTGGTCGGTTACCAGATCAGCCCGCTGCTCTGGGACAAGGTCAAGCGCGGCCTCTCGGCCGGGCGCGTGCAGTCCGTGGCCGTGCGCCTGGTGGTCGAGCGGGAGCGCGAGATCCGCGCCTTCGTGCCCCAGGAGTACTGGAACATCGACGCGGATCTGGCCGCGGCGCTGCCCCCGCAGTTCCGCGGTCGCCTCTCGAAGGTCGACGGCAAGAAGGCGGACGTCACCACCGCGCTCGGCGCCGACGAGGTGCGGACGGGCATCGAGGGCGTGGAGTGGCGGGTCAAGGACCTGCAGAAGAAGGAGCGCAAGCGGTTCCCCGCGCCGCCCTTCACCACGTCCAAGCTGCAGCAGGAGGCCTCGCGTCACTTCGGCTTCAACGCCAAGCGCACGATGCAGACGGCCCAGCGGCTGTACGAAGGCGTGGAGCTCGGCGACGAGGGCGCGGTCGGCCTCATCACCTACATGCGTACCGACTCCGTGCGCATCTCGGACGACGCGCTCACCATGGCGCGCACGTACATCACCGACAAATACGGCCCCAACGAGATCCCGGCCACGCCCAACGTCTACAAGACGAAGAAGGGCGCGCAGGACGCCCACGAGGCCGTCCGCCCGACCTCGATGGACTACCCGCCCGAGCGGGTGAAGAGTTTCCTGAACCCGGACCAGGCCAAGCTGTACATGCTGATCTGGCAGCGGTTCGTCTCCAGCCAGATGAACCCGGCGGTCTACGACGCCACCACGGTGGACATCACCGCCGCCCCCCCGGGCGCCGCCGGGCGCTTCGAGTTCCGCGCCACGGGCAGCGTGCTGCGCTACGCCGGCTTCGAGGCCGTGTACCGCGAGCTGACGGACGAGGGCAGCGAGCCCGAGGACGCGGAAGAAGGCGGCGCCGACGAGGCCCGCCGGCTGCCGGCCATGGAGAAGGGCGACCTGCTGCGGCTGGTGAAGCTCAACACCGAGCAGAAGTTCACCAAGCCGCCGCCGCGCTTCACGGACGCCACCCTGGTCAAGGAGCTCGAGGAGAAGGGCATCGGTCGCCCGTCGACCTACGCCTCGATCATCCAGGTCATCCTGGACAAGGAGTACACCGAGAAGGAGAAGGGCGGCCGCTTCAAGCCGACCGAGCTCGGTGAGGTCGTGACCGACCTGCTCGTGCAGAACTTCCCCGAGATCCTGGACGTCGAGTTCACCGCAGAGATGGAGAGCCGGCTGGACCAGGTCGAGGAGGGCACCTTCGACTGGAAGAAGCTGCTCCACGAGTTCTACGGCCCCTTCAAGCAGACGCTGGCCACCGCCCAGGTGAACATGCGGGACGTCAAGCGGGAGGAGATCCCGACGGACGTGCTCTGCGAGAAGTGCAACACCCACAACATGGTCATCAAGTGGGGCAAGAACGGCCGCTTCCTGGGCTGTTCGGGTTATCCGGAGTGCAAGAGCACGAAGGAGTACCGCACGGGCGACCAGGGCCAGATCGAGGTCGTCAAGGACGAGATGGCCGGCGTGGAGTGCCCCACCTGCAACGCGCCGATGATCGTGAAGAACGGTCGGTTCGGGCGTTTCCAGGCCTGCTCGCGTTACCCCGAGTGCAAGACGACGCGCCCCATCGACGTCGGCGTGACCTGCCCGAAGTGCAACGTGGGCCGCCTGGTGGAGAAGCGCAGCAAGAAGGGCCAGACCTTCTACTCCTGCAGCACGTTCCCCACCTGCGACCACGCGCTTTGGGACCGGCCCATCAACGAGCCCTGCCAGAACTGCGACAGCAAGTTCCTGGTCGAGCGCCTCAAGACCGGCCGCGGTACGCGCGGCAAGCCCCTGGGCATCGTCTGCCCCACCTGTGACTGGGTGAAGCAGGCCGTGGCCGGCGGCGGTGGCGGCGGCGGCGACGCCGACGAAACCGAGGCGGGCTGACCGTGGCGGGCCGGGCGCCGGTCACGGTGATCGGCGGCGGGCTGGCCGGGTGCGAGCTCGCCCTGCAGCTCGCCTCCCGGGGCGTCGCCGTTCGGCTGTACGAGCAGAAGCCCCTGCGCCGCACGCCGGCGCAGAACTCGGACGCCCTGGCCGAGATGGTCTGCAGCAACAGCTTCCGCAGCGCCAACGTGCAGAACGCGATCGGCCTGCTCAAGCAGGAGATGCGGGCCGTGGGCAGCCGGGTCATGCAGGCGGCCGAGCGCTGCGCGGTGCCGGCGGGGGACGCCCTCGCCGTGGACCGCGACCTCTTCGCGGCGGACATGACCGCGCAGATCGCGGCCGAGCCGCTGATTGAAGTGCTTCATGAAGTGGTTCACGAAGTGCCGCGCGAGGGCCTGACGATCGTGGCCACGGGGCCGCTGACCGGCCCCGAGCTCGCCGCGGACATCGCCCGCCTGGCCGGCCGCGAGTCGCTCTACTTCTACGACGCCATCGCGCCCATCGTGGACAACGACTCGCTGGACTGGTCGATCCTGTGGCGCGCGAGCCGCTACGGCAAAGGCGACGGCGCCGACTACGCCAACATCCCGCTCAACAAGGCCGAGTACGAGGCCTTCGTCGCCGGCATCGACGCCGGCGAGAAGCTCGTGCCCCGCGAGTTCGAAGAGCCCAAGTACTTCGAGGGCTGCCTGCCCATCGAGGTCATGGTCGCCCGCGGCCCGCTGACGCTGGCGCACGGCCCCATGAAACCCGTGGGCCTCGACGACCCGCGCACGGGCCGCTGGCCCTACGCCGTGGTGCAGTTGCGCATGGAGAACCGCGAGGCCTCGGCCTGGAACATGGTCGGCTTCCAGACGCGCCTGAAGTACCCGGACCAGAAGCGCATCTTCTCGTCGCTGCCGGGCATGCAGAACGCCGAGTTCCTGCGCTTCGGCAGCGTGCACCGCAACACCTACCTGCACGCCCCCACGCTCCTGACGGACGACCTGTGCTGGCACGATCGGCCGGACCTCTTCTTCGCCGGGCAGATCACCGGCGTCGAGGGCTACGTGGAGAGCACCGCCTGCGGCCTGCTGATCGCCTGGCAGGTCATGGCCCGCCTCGAGGGCCGCAAGCTCGCCCCCCCGCCGCCCACGACGGCCTTCGGGGCGCTCCGCCGCCACCTGCGGGGCGATGGCATCTACGGCAACTACGTGCCGAGCAACCTGAACTGGAGCCTGTTCCCGGAGCTGCCCCCGCCCGAGCCGGGCGCGAACGGGAAGATCCGCAAGCTGGGCAAGGGCGACAAACGCGTGCTCCTGGTGGCGCGCGCCGAGGCGGACCTCGCGGCGTGGTGGGCATCGAGCGGCCTCTCCGGCGCCTGAACACAAAGTAGACCGATGTGGGTGTCGGTGGCATGTTGATCCACATGCACACCGTCGACGACTACCTCCGGTTCCTGGCCGACGAGAAGCGCTACAGCCGCCTCACGGTGCAGGGCTACCGCCGCGACCTGGGCTTCTTCATCGAGTTTGCCCGCACGGCGCGGGAGCCCGAGGTCGAGCCGGCGGAGCGCGCGCCCTTCGACCCGGCCGTCGTGGATCGGAACACGGTGCGCGGCTACCTGCGCACCCTGTACGACGAGGGCCTGCTCCCGGCGAGCATCCAGCGGCGCGTGGCGGCGGTGCGCTCGTACTTCACCTACCTGGTCAAGCGCGGGGACCTGGTGCGCGACCCCTCGGCGCGTGTGGCCACCCCCAAGGTCGCCAAGACCGTGCCGCGGTTCCTGTCGGCCGACGACGCCGAGCGGCTGGTGGAGGCGCCGGCCCCGGAGTCGAGCACCGGGCCGCTCGACCGGGCGATCCTCGAGCTCACCTATGGCGCCGGCCTGCGCGTCAGCGAGGTCTGCGGCATCGACCTGGTCGACCTGGACCTGAACGGCGGCCTGGTCCGTGTGCTCGGCAAGGGCAGCAAGACACGCGTGGTGCCCATCGGGCGCATGGCGCAGGCGGCCATCCGCGCGTGGCTCGTGGAGCGGGCGCGGCTCGACGTCGAGTCCGTGCACCCCACGGCGTTGTTCCTGGCGCCGCGCGGCGACCGGCTCCACCCGCGCGCCGTGCAGCGATTGGTGGAGAAGCACCGGCCCGCCTGCAGCGAGAACGGCGCGACACCTCACTGGCTGCGCCATGCCTGCGCCACCCACATGCTGGGGAGCGGCGCCGATCTGCGCAGCATCCAGGAGATGCTCGGCCACGCCTCGCTGCGCACCACGCAGCGGTACACCCACGTGGACGTGGAGCACCTGATGGCGGTCTACGACAAGGCCCACCCGCGGGCCCACGGCACGCCGGCCACCTGAACGCCCGGTTGACTTCGCCGATTCGGTGCCTAGGTTCGCGGTCTTCCCCCCGACCGAGGCGCGACCGATGAGCGAACCCGAACGCCCCACCTTCCACGGGACGACCATCCTGTGCGTGCGCCGCGACCGCAGCGTGGTCATGTGCGGTGATGGCCAGGTGACCCTGGGCACGACCGTGATGAAGGGCAGCGCCGTCAAGGTGCGCACCCTGCTGGACGGCGCGATCCTCACGGGGTTCGCCGGCGCCACGGCGGACGCCTTCACCCTGTTCGAGAAGTTCGAGGCCAAGCTCAAGTCGCACAACAAGAACCTGGTGCGCGCCGCCGTCGAGCTGGCCAAGGACTGGCGCACGGACCGCTACCTGCGCCGCCTGGAGGCGCTGCTGCTCGTGGCCGACACGGAGCGCACGCTGCTGATCAGCGGCACCGGCGACGT
The DNA here is from genome assembly GCA_903847385.1 of uncultured Myxococcales bacterium. GTDB lineage: Bacteria > Myxococcota_A > Bradymonadia > UBA7976 > UBA1532 > CAINDO01. The sequence continues at coordinate 9,943 of CAINDO010000446.1, read as the reverse complement.
GATCGAGCCCGACGGCGACTGCATCGCCATCGGCAGCGGCGGCAACTACGCCCTGGCCGCCGCCCGCGCCCTGCTCGCCCACACCACGCTCGACGCCCGGACCATCGCCGTGGAGTCCCTCAAGGTCGCCGCGGGCATCGACATCTACACGAACGAGAACCTCGTCGTGCAGACGCTGGAGACCTGAGCCATGCCCGCCCACAACGCCGCCGCCAACGCCCGCGTGTTCACGCCCCGCGAGACCGTCTCGGAGCTCGACCGCTACATCATCGGCCAGCAGAAGGCCAAACGCGCCGTGGCCATCGCCCTGCGCAACCGCTGGCGCCGCCAGAACGTGCCCGCCGAGCTGCGGGACGAGATCGCGCCGAAGAACATCATCATGATCGGCCCCACGGGCGTGGGAAAGACCGAGATCGCCCGCCGCCTGGCCAAGCTCTCGCAGGCGCCGTTCCTCAAGATTGAGGCCAGCAAGTTCACCGAGGTCGGCTACGTCGGCCGCGACGTCGAGTCGATGATCCGCGACCTGATGGAGATCGGCGTCCACCTGGTGAAGGCCGAAGAGGCCGTGAAGGTCAAGGCGAGCGCCGAGCGCACGGCCGAGGACCGCCTGCTCGACCTGCTGATGCTCGAGGAGCCCGCCGCGCCGGGGGCGATGCCGCCGCCCGTCGCCGAGCCCGGCAAGCCCCGCAGCGTGTTCGCCGTGGGCCCGGATGGCCAGGCGGCGCAGCTCCCGGTGGGGCCGGAGCCGACCTCGCCCGAGGCCCGCCGCGCGCGGCTGCGCGAGCAACTGCGCGCCGGGGAGCTGGACGAGCGCTGGGTCACGCTGCGGCCCACGGGCGGCGGCGGAGGCCCCATGCCCATCGGGGGCATCCAGATGCCCCCGGGCTTCGAGGGCGTGCCCCCCCAGGGGCTCGACGACATGATGAGCAACCTGAAAGAGGCCATGGGCAACCTGGGCAACATCTTCGGGGGCAAGGGCCGCCGAGAGCGGAAAGTCCGCGTCCCGCAGGCCCGCGAGCAGCTCGTGGCCGAGGAGAGCGAGAAGCTCGTCGACCAGGAGAAGATCGTCTCGCTGGCGCTCGAGCGCGTGCAGCAGACGGGCATCGTCTTCCTCGACGAGATCGACAAGATCGCCAGCCGGGGCGGGGGCTCGGGGCAGGGGCCGGACGTGAGTCGCGGCGGCGTGCAGCGCGACCTGCTGCCCATCGTCGAGGGCAGCGCCGTCACGACCAAGTACGGCGTGGTGAAGACCGATCACATCCTGTTCATCGCCGCCGGCGCGTTCCACGAGGTCAAGGTCAGCGACCTGATCCCCGAGCTGCAGGGGCGCTTCCCGATTCGCGTGGAGCTCGAGACGCTGGGGCAGGCCGAGTTCCTGCGCATTCTGTCCGAGCCGGCCAACAGCCTGGTCAAGCAGTACCAGGAGCTGCTGAAGACCGAGCGCGTGACCCTCGACTTCACGCCGGACGGCCTGCACGAGATCGCCCGCGTGGCCTTCGAGGCCAACGCCCGCCTGGAGAACATCGGCGCACGGCGCCTGCACACCGTGATGGAGGCGCTGCTCGAAGAGGCCTCCTTCAAGGCCCCCGAGATGGGCGGCCAGACGGTCACGGTCGACGCGGCGATGGTGAAGGACAAGCTCGGGCGCGTCCTCGCGGACGAGGATCTGAGCCGCTACATCCTGTAGCCTGGTTCATGCCCGCACATCTCCGTAGCCCCCATGTCGCGCTCTGCGCCCTCGCCGGGCTCGTGTTCGCGTGTGGTGCCCGGTCCGCCGTCGACGGTGACCCGGACGCGGGCGCGGTGCCCACGGACGCGGCGCCTTCAGACGCGGCGGCCGGTGATACCGGCCTCGACCCGGACGCGGCTCCCGCCTGCGTGACGCGCTCTACGCCCTTCGTGCCCGTCGAGTCCGGCCCGCTCGGGCAGGGGGTCTACCCACCGGACACGTTGGACCGCGGCCCCGACGGTCCCGCGATCGACACGGCCTACGGCCTGGACCTGCTCGTCGGCGAGGGCTACCCGACCGTGTTCACGGCCAGCGCGGCGTGGCGGTACTACGGCGGCTGCGGCGAGCTGAACGGTGCGTTGCAGTTCACGCGCGTCGAGGTCGACGGCGAGGCGGTCACCGCGCGGCTCGAGGGCGGGACGAGCCTCGTCCTCGAGGTTCGGGCCGCGGGCGAGGCCACGGTCGTGCTCAGGGGCACTTATTCCGCACCGGACACGGACCAGGACGCCTGCGCCGAGGACTTCCCGCCCGGCAGCGTCACGCCCGTCGTCGAGCGGGTGCGCGTCCGGGCGATCGCCCCCACGGCGGTCGAATGGCTGCGGCCCTACGCCTGCGGCGACGGCCCAATGAAGGTGGTGGGCGGCGCCTTCATCGACGCGCTCGTGCCCGCGCCCGTGGACGCGGCCGGCGAACCCTTCTACCCGGTCAACGCCGAGAGCGGCCGCTGGCTGCGCTTCGACACCGAGGCCTGCGCGTACGGGGCCCTGGCGTGGCCCGAATCGCCCGCCGGGCCCGGCGCGCCCGCGGGCACGCAGTTCCCGATGGGGCCCGCGCGCGTCACGCTGACGGCCGACGTCGGCGCGCCGCTCGTCGCCCAGGTCCAGGCACCCGGTGAAATCGACGCGGCCGAGGTCGTCTTCGCCGTCGCCGGCTTCGGCGGGGGGCCGGTCCCCCTGACGGACGGCGAGACGCTCGGCGACCAGGGCTGGGGCCGGACGGCGCGGCGGATCTTCCCGTCGGTGCTCGGGCTCACGTCCGCCGGTGTGCCGGTCTGCGGCGCGCCGCCTCCCGAGTGGTTCGTCTTCACGGCCGCTCCGCCCGAGGTCTGCGCACCGCGCCCCCTGGCGACCGAGGGCGACATCGACCCCTCGGTCCGCTACGGCCTGCCCGGGCCGTACCTGGGCGTGTCGGCCTATCTGGTCGCCGACGGCACCTGCGACCTCAGCCTCACCGCACCCGCCTTCGCCGCGGGCGCCGGCTTCGAGGCGCGCCTCTCCGCCACGTTGCTCAACGTCGAGAACATGCACGACGCGCCCTGACTGGATTGACCCGAGCGAGCCTTGCCGCTGCCCCGCGTTTGATCTACACACGCGCGCATGCTCGGACCCCTTCAGGAAAAAGCCTCCGTCCTCGTCGAAGCGCTGCCCTACATCCAGCGCTTCGCCGGGGCCACGTTCGTGGTCAAGTACGGCGGTCACGCGATGACCGACCCGGACGCGGCGCGCAGCTTCGCGCGGGACGTCGTGCTGCTGCGCTCCATCGGCGTGCGGCCCGTGGTCGTGCACGGCGGCGGCCCGCAGATTCAGGACCTGCTGAAGAAGCTCGGCATCCAGTCGACCTTTCGCGCCGGACAGCGCGTGACGGACGACGCCACGATGGAGGTCGTGCGCATGGTGCTCGTGGGACAGGTGAACCAGGACATCGTGTCGCTGGTGAACCAGGCCGGCGGGCGGGCCATGGGCCTCTCCGGCGCGGACGGGCAGCTCCTGCTCGGGCAGAAGCTCCTGGTGGACGGGCAGGACGTCGGGCGGGTGGGGGAGATCACCCGCGTCGACACCGACCAGCTCAACCTGCTGACGCAGGGCGGTTACATCCCGGTCATCGCGCCGGTCGCCGTCGACTACGAGGGCCGCCCCCTGAACGTGAACGCCGATCTGGCGGCGGGCGCCGTGGCCTCGCACCTGAAGGCCGCCAAGCTCCTGCTGATGACGGACGTCGCCGGCGTCAAGGACGCCAGCGGGCACGTGCTGGCCAGCCTCGATCGCACGCAGGCGCGCCAGCTCATCGCCGACAAGGTCGCCGACGGCGGCATGATCCCCAAGCTCGAGTGCGCGCTGCAGGCGCTGGACGCCGGCGTGGGCAAGGTCCACATCGTCGACGGCCGGGTGCTGCACGCCCTGCTGCTGGAGATCTTCACGGACCGCGGCGTCGGAACGGAAGTTGTCTGAGTTCTGGCCGTTCCTGCTCGCCGCGGCGCTCGCCTTCGTCGCCGCGGTGGTCTGGGCGGGGCTGCGCCTCTGGCCCGTCTGGCGTGGCCGCGCGCCCGCCGGGCTGACGCTCGAGGCGCGCGTCGAGCGCTGGAACCGGCACCTCGTGCCGTTTCTTCGCCGCATGATGAAGGGCCGCTCGCTGGTCGCGACGGTGGAGATCTTCCGCACGCCGGCCAACGGCGCGCCCCCGCAGACGGGCACCGTCGCCGTCTGGTGCCTCGTGCGCACCGTCGTTCCGGACGTGGACTTTCTCGCCCTCGCGCGGCCCGTCGCCGGCCCGGACGGCCACACCATCGTCACCGGTGAGGTCCTCGGGGCGATCCGCGCCGATCGCATGCGCGAGATCCTGGGCCCGGCCGTGCCGCGGCAGGACCTCTTCGGACACATCGCCCACGTCTACGCCTGGCCGCCGGACGCGAACGTCGAGGCCATCGTCACGCAGTTGATGCCCCTCGACGCCTTCCAGGCGCAATATCACTGGTCGCCATCCCCCACGGCCCCTTTGGGAGTCCCATGATCGTCCAGATTACCGAGACCCAGAACGACGTCGTCGCGCGCGCGCGGCGGGTCATGACCCCCAACTACAAGCCGCAGCCCGTGGTGTTCACGCAGGGCGAGGGGGCGTTCCTCTACGACCGCGAGCAGCGTCGTTACCTGGACTTCGCCGGCGGCATCGCCGTGTGCTGTCTGGGGCACGGCCACCCGGTGCTGGCCAACGCCATCGCCGAGCAGGCCAAGCAGCTGCTCCACGTGAGCAACCTGTACTTCAACCAGATGCAGATCGAGCTGGCCGAGAAGCTCGTGTCGATCTCGTTCGCCGACCGCGTGTTCTTCTGCAACAGCGGCGCCGAGGCCAACGAGGCCGCCATGAAGCTGGCGCGCCGGTACATGCAGACCGTGCGGAAAGAGAACCGCTGGAAGTTCGTCTGCGCGCACCACAGCTTCCACGGACGCACGTGGGCGGCCATCAGCGCCACGGGCCAGCCGCACTACCACGAGGGCTTCGGGCCGCTCGTGCCGGGGTTCGTGCACGTGCCCTTCGGCAACCTCGAGGCCATGGACGCCGTGATCGACGAGGAGACCTGCGCGATCCTGGTCGAGCCCGTGCAGGGCGAGGGCGGCGTGCTCGCCCCGGACCCGGCCTACCTGGCCGGCCTGCGCGCCATCGCCGACAAACACCGCATCCTGCTCATCCTGGACGAGGTCCAGACGGGCGTGGGCCGCACGGGCAAGTGGTTCGCCCACGAGCACAGCGGCGTCACGCCGGACATCATGAGCCTGGCCAAGGGCCTGGCCGGCGGCGTGCCCATCGGCGCCATGCTGTGCACCGAGGAGGTCTCCAAGGGCTTCGCGCCGGGCGCGCACGCCAGCACCTTCGGCGGCAACCCGCTGGCCTGCCGCGCCGGGCTCACGGTGCTCAAGGTCATTGAGCAGGAGGGACTGCTTTCCCACGTGGAGCGCGTCGGCGCCCACCTGCGCGAGGGCCTGGCCGAGCTGTCCACACGCATCCCGGGCCTCACGGGCGCGCGTGGCATGGGCCTGCTGGCCGGCGTGGGTGTGGACCCCAAGGTCATCGACCGCGCCGCGATCATCGAGCGCTGCCGCAACCTGGGCCTGCTGCTCACGCAGGCGGGCAGCGACGCGCTCCGACTCACACCGCCGTACATCGTCAGCCGCTCTCAGGTGGACGACGCCCTGGGCATCCTGGAGCGCGCCCTGAACGGCGAGGGGGCCACCCCTTGAAGCGCGACCTGCTGGAGATCACCGACCTGTCCTCCCCCGAGTGCCTGGCGCTCCTGCAGCGCGCCGTGGAGCTCAAGTCCGTGCGTCGGCACGGCGGGTATGCACATGTGCTCCAGGGTCGCACCCTGGCCATGGTCTTCGAGAAGGCCAGCACGCGCACCCGCGTCAGCTTCGACGTGGCCATGCACCAGCTCGGCGGGCACGCCCTGATGATGGCCGCGCGGGACATCCAGATCGGCCGCGGTGAGTCCATCCAGGACACGGCCCGCGTGCTGAGCCGCTACGTCGACGGCATCATGCTGCGCACGTTCGAGCACGGGACCATCGTGGACCTGGCGCGCCACGCCACGGTGCCGGTGATCAACGGCCTCACGGACCTGGCCCACCCCTGCCAGGTGCTCGCCGACCTGCAGACGTGCCTGGAGAACTTCGGGGACGTCACGCCGCTGCACGTGGCCTGGATCGGCGACGGCAACAACATGGCCAACTCGTGGATCAACGCCGCGCGCGTGCTGGGGTTCTCGCTCACGCTGGCCTGCCCGCCGGGCTACGACCCGCACGCGCCCACGCTGGACGAGGCCCTGGCCTGGAACCCGGCGATCCGCGTCGTTCGCGACCCGGCCGAGGCGGCCCGCGGCGCGCACGTGATCAACACGGACGTCTGGGCGAGCATGGGGCAGGAGGCCGAGCAGGCCGAGCGCGAGATCGCCTTCGCCGGCTTCCAGGTCAACGAGGACCTGATGGCGCAGGCGGCCCCCAACGCCATCTTCCTGCACTGCCTGCCCGCCCACCGCGGCGAGGAGGTCACGGCCGGGGTCATCGACGGCCCGCAGTCCCGGGTCTTCGATCAGGCCGAGAACCGGCTCCACATCCAGAAGGCGATTCTGGAGTGGCTCATGGGCGGCCGCCGCCTCGTCTGAGGCTCAGGTCGTCGGCGCGGGCGTCGGGGTGTCGGGACCTGGGGTCGCGGCGGGCGCCTCGCCCTCGGCGGGCGGGGCGTCGTCGGTCGTCGGCGGCGGCGGCACGGGCAGCGCCTCGGGCGCGTCGTCCTCGGGGATGCCGTTCTTCGCCTGGTCGATCAGCATGTACAGCATGAAGACCAGCACGAAGACGGTCTCCCAAAGGTACTGCTCGTCGAACCAGCTGATGCGCAGTTGCACGAACTGCGACACGAACGCCATCGCGATGAACGGCAGGGCGTGTCGGGCGCGTCTGGCCGCGAGGGGCGCCAGCAGGATGATGAAGTTGTAGTAGTAACAAGTGAGCTCGAAGCCGGCGACGATGAACAGCGTCGACGCCGCGGTGAGCTGCCAGGGCTCGCGGAAGCGCCGCGACCACCAGCCCACCAGCGCCACCAGGCCGAGCACGCTGAGGCCCCAGAGCGGCGTGCGCTGGTGCAGCAGGTCCTGGCGCTTGTCCTTCCAGCCCTGGAAGGGGTCCTCCATCTTGTCGTTCTTGCTCTTCCGCGCCACGTGGGCCGGGTGGTAGGTCCAGAGCGTCGGCAGGCCCATGTGGTTCGTGAGCGGCGTCTTGCGGTGTTTCTGGGAGTTGTCCCAGAACTCCGACCAGCTCTTCATGCCACCGGACTGGTGCGCGCTCAGGGGCACGGCGACCGCGAGGGCGGCCACGGCGCCGAGGGCGACGGTCCAGTGTGCGCGGGAGATGCCCAGGGGACCGGCGCCGGGCACGGGTTTGCGACCGCCGCGCAGCCATTGAACCGCCTGGATCGTGCCCGCGATCGCGATGCCGACGAAAAACACCGAGGGGAAGGCCCGGTCGAGCGCGGCGCCCATGACCCCGACGCCACCCAGGAAGTACCAGCGCTTCTTCAGGAAGCTGATGCCCAGCACGGCGTCCCACAACCAGGCGACGCGGGCGAAGGCGCCGCCCGTCCAGTAGTAGGCCCAGGGGTACCCCACACCCAGGATGACCAGCGCCAGCGCGCACGCCCGCAGGCCGAAGGCCCACAGGATGGCCAGGAACATCGTGGTGTAGAAGAACAGGTCCAGCATCGCGATGTACATGATCTGCTGGTCGCTGGCGGGGGACATGTTCGCGAACCGGCTGCCGAACATGTTCCAGACCGGGCTGGCGTTGTAGCCGTGGTCCTTGAACATCTTGTCCCACCAGTCCGCGCCCATGTTCCGCCGGAAGTACTCGACATCGCTGCGGAATTCCTTCCAGCGCTCCGGCGTGAAGACATCGCGGCAGACCTCCGGGTGGGCGATGATCTCCGTGGGCTCCTCGAGCAGGTTCGTCCGCAGGTCGCGCACCTTGCGGGCCTTGACCACGTTCGTGCGGCCGGCGTCGATCTCCGCCCACTGCACGCAGTAGTACAGGTTGGTGTAGCGGTTCTCGGCGAAGTACTTGGACCCGGCGTAGTAGTGGAACGTGTCCCAGAAGTGGATGATCCGCGAGCCGTGGAACGCGCCGTAGTTCGTCCAGGTGAACGCCGCGGCGAGCGCGATGCTGGCCAGGGTCACGTGCTCGGTGGTGCGCACGAGGTTCCACTTCAGGCGGTAGGCCGCGACGACGAAGCCGAGGCCGACGACGCCGACGGCGATGCTGAGCCCCAGCGTGAGCTCGGCGACGAAGGGCTGGCTGTTGTGGAGCGTCCACGCCATGAGGGCGCTGTGGACCAGCGTGAGCGCGCCGCCGACCCAGGCCAGGGGCCAGCGCAGGCGCGTGGCGTCCAGGCGGTCGAAGACCAGGTAGAACAGCACGCCCAGGATGGCGATGGGGCCGCCCACGCCGGGCAGGGCGTCGAGCCCGAAGCCCGCGCCGCCGCACTCGAGCACGAATCTCAGGTAGGCCGCGGCGCAGATGGCCGCACCGAACTTCCAGGAGTCCTCCAGCTTGCGCTGGTCCGCCGGGGTGGCGTCGGGCTTGCGCTTCGGCGGGGCCACCATCAAGAAGAAGAACGCGGCGAAGGCGATGAGGCCCATCTCCATCTTGGCGTTGGCGTACTTCTTGTTGCGCTCGGCGGTCTCGTCCTTGACGGCGCCCTTCTTGCGGTCGACCTTCGGCGGGAACTCGGCGGGCTTCTGACAGAAGGCCTGGACCTCGCCCATGCTGTAGGACGAGTCACCCTTGGCGGCGCCGATGCGCAGGTAGCGGCCCGTGGCGTTCAAGGTGTCGCTGTAGCGGAAGCGCATGCCGGCGCCGTCCACGGGGCCGGGCACCCACACCGGGCGCCAGGTCTTGCGGTCGTCGGAGATCTCGACGGGGTAGTCGTCGTTGTTGTCGCCCTGCACGGTCATGCCGCGGATGAGCGTCTTGGCGCCGAGGTCCCAGTCGACGTGGCCGGCGGCCGTGGTCAGCTCGACGGTGACGTCCGACTTCCAGTTGTCGCCATCCTCGGCCGCGACGTCGTCCGACAGACGCTCGGGGTTGTAGGCGTACTCCCAGAACAGGGGCTTGCGCTTGCCGAGCAGGTTGCCCGCGGGGCAGGCGGCGCCCTCGGGTACCGGGGCGGCCCAGGCGTCGGCGCCCCCCGTGGCGGGCGCGGCGGGGCCTGCGGGGGCGGCCGAGACCGCGGCGGAGCCCGGGGCCGAACCCGGGGCCGAACTCGGGGCCGAACCGGGCGCGGACGCGGCGGCGGAGACGGGGGCCGAGCCGGGGGCGGACGCGGCGGCCGAAGCCTGAGCCGAGGCGGGGGCGGGCTCCTCGGCGGCCGCACCGACTCCCGTGGTCAGGAGCAGCGAGACAGCGGCGAGGAACAGCAGCGCGGCGCGGGTGCGTTTCATAGACGGGGGACACTCCGGAAAAAGCGGCGCACTCTACGAAAAACGCTCTCCGGGTACAATCTGCGCGGGTTTGGCGGCGCCCTGTGAGGTGTGATAGTTTCGACCGGTTCGCACCGTCGGGATTGTCACCGGCCGGATTCCGTTTTATAGGGGAGCGATCAACGTCGTGGACCAGGGGCCATTGGGCTCGCGGGGGAAACTTCAATGAATTCGCCAGGGACGCTGGGGGCTTGGGAGGATCGCCCCCGCAGAAATCCCGACGCCGATCTGGCGGGCGTGCCCCTTGACTCCAAGGCGGTGTTCCTGCTGACGCGGATCGACGGCGCGACTTCGATCGCGGACCTCTGCGCGATGAGCGGGATGGACGACGCCGAGGCGGTCAAGGTGCTCGCGCGTCTGCGTGAAGCGGGCCTGATCGTCGTCGAGAAGGCGCCGCCTGCGCGCGCGCCGACGCG
>CAINDO010000445.1 GCA_903847385.1 uncultured Myxococcales bacterium | reverse complement strand
GCCCGCCTGGCCCTGGCCGCGGGGGACGCGACCGCCGCCGTGGCGGACTTTCGCGCGGCCCTGCCCCTGCACCGCGCCGCGGGCCGGGCGACGGACGCGGTGAACGACGCCTTGGCGCTGGCCTTCGTGCAGATCCACCAGACGCGGGACTTCGCCGGGGCGCGCGAGACGCTGGCCGCGGCCGAGGGGCCCGCGCGGGCGGATCCGGAGAGCGCGGCGGCGCTGCCGGTGCACCGCGCGCGGTTGGCGCTGGAGACTGGGGACCTGCGCTCGGCGCTGCTCGCCCTGGACGAGGCCGAGCCCCGCCTGGCGCGGTTGGGGGCGGCGCTGCGCCTGAGCGTGGCCCGGCAGGCGCGCGCCGAGGCGCTGCAGGCCCTGGGGCGCCACGCCGAGGCCGTCGAGCGATTGCGCACCATGCTGGCCGAGGCGCCGGCGAGCGCCTGCGCGACGCAAAGCCTGAAGAACGACCTGGCCTGGGCGCTGATGCGGCAGGCCGGCGAGGCCCCGCCCCCCGCCGAGGCGGACGCGCTCTTCGCCGCCGCCGAGGCGGCCTTCCGGGCCGATTGCCCGCGACCCGCGGACGCCGCCAGCGTCTCGCTCAACCGCGCGCTGTTCGCCCTGCGCCTCGGGGACGCTCCCCGCGCCCGGACCGCCCTCGAGGCCGCCCGCGCGGCCCTGCCCCGCCCGGACGCCCGGCTCGCGCTGTGGTCGACGGAGATCGAGGCCCGCCTGACGCTGCTCTCCGGGGACGCCCTGGGCGCGGCGGCGCAGTTCGAGCGCCTGCGGGCGCTGGGCGAGGCCACCGTGTCCGCCGAGGCGCGGTGGCGCGGCGCGCTCGGTCGGGCCCGCGCGCTCTCCACGGCGGGGCGCCGCGCGGACGCCGGGGCGGCCTTCGCCGAAGCCGAGGCGCTTTTGTCCGATCAGGCGCTCGAGATCCCCTTGGCGGAGGGTCGCGAGACCTTCTTCGCCGAGCGCGAAGGCGGAACGCGCGACTTCGTGGAGTTCCTGGTCGGCGAGGGGCGCGCGGCCGAGGCCATGGCCGTCGTCCGCCGGGCCCGCGCCCGGTTCCTGGCCGCGCTGCGGCGCGCCGACCGTTTGCCGGGCCTGTCCGCCGCCGACCGCGCCCGCTGGGAGCAGGCCATCGCCGACCACCAGCGCGCCCGCGCCGCCCTGGACGCCGAGACGGCCGACGACTGGACCCTGGCCGCACCCCAGCTCGCCGCCGCCCGCGCCCGCCGCGCCGAGCGCGAGAAGGCGCTGCGCGCCGCCCTGGACGCCGCCTTCGCCGTGCTCGCCGGGCCCGCCGGCCGCGGGTCCACGGACGCGCACGACCGCCCGCCGAGCGCCCCGTCCGCGGGCGAGGTCGTGCTCACATGGTTCCCGGCTACGACCGGCCTGCTCGCGTTCGCGGCCGACGCCCACCAGACCCGCGTCGTGCACCTGCCGGACGCCCGCCCCGAGGGCCTGCTCGCCCCCTTCGAGGCGGAGCTCGCCGCGGCGAAGCGCGTCCGCGCGCTGCCGTATGGCCCCGTCCGCGGGCTGGACGTGCACGCCCTGCCCTTCCGCGGCGCGCCCCTGATCGCCCACGCGGCCGTGGTCTACGGGCTCGACCTGCCACCGGTGAACAAAAGTTCCGTGAACCGACGGGCCTTGCTGGTGGCCGATCCGCGCGGGGATCTGCGGGGCGCCCGCGCCGAGGCGGACGCCGTCGAGGCCCACCTGAAGGGCTGGACGCTGACCCGGCTCGACGGCGAGGCGGCCACGGGCGCCGCCGTGCGCGCGGCGCTGGCCGCGACGGATCTGTTCCACTACGCCGGCCACGGGCGCTTCGCCGGCGCGATGGGCTGGGACAGCGCCCTCCCCCTGGCCGCCGACGCGCGCCTGGGCGTGGACGACATCCTGGCCCTGCCCAACGTGCCCGCGCAGGTGGTGCTCTCGGGCTGCGAGACCGCCCGGCAGGCGGCCGACGCGCCCCTGGAGGCCGTGGGGCTGGCGCAGGCCTTCATGGTCGCCGGCGCCGAGAGCGCCATCGCCGCCACCCGCCCCGTGGACGACACGCTCGCCCGCGATCTGGCCGCGGACCTGTACCTGCACGCCGGCACCGAGTCGGCCGAGGACGCGCTCCGGCGCGCGCAGACGGTGCTGGCGCAAGGCCCGCCGGGCCGGGATTGGGCGGCCTTCCGGGTTCTGGTACGCTGATTCGTTCGAGCGAACGGAAGACCCTGGAGGGGGACGAGTGACGCCACGCAATCCGACGACCTGGGCGCAGGCCCTGCTGCTCGCCCTGGCCCTGCCCGCCTGTGGCGGCGAAGATCCCGCCGACGCCGCCGCGGAGACCGACGCGGCCGCCGAGGCTGAGGCCGACGCCAGCGCCGCGGCCCCGGACGCGACCCCCGCTGATCTCGGCGCGGGCGGCGGCTCCGGCGGCGAGCCCGGCAGCCCCGACGACACCAGCCGCGCGGCGCGCGCCCCCACCTGCCCGACCCGCCTGGCCACCTGCGTCGCGACGGCGCCCGCCCTGGACACGAGCGTGGCCTGCAGCGGCGTGCGCTGGATCGGCCTCCTGCGCCAGCCGGGGGCCCCCTGCCCCTCGCCCGCACGCATCGACGCCGGGACCGGCACCTGGTCGGCGTCTCGCCTGTTCACGGACGCGAACCTGCCGCCTTCGATGGACGCGTACTGCGTCTACACCTGGACCCCCCCCGCCGCGCAGCCCGACCAGCAGCCCCCGCAAGGGGCCCGCTATCTGGCGGCCTTCGGCGCGGCCATCAGCCCCGCCGGCAGCGCGACGTTCGCGTCGGTGGCGCGCGACTGCCACGCCGTCGGCGTGCAGGACACGGCCGTGACGCAGCCCGTGGGCGCCCTGGCCGAGTCGGCGTATTACACCGCGGTCGGCCAGGTCGCGCCGCTGCCGGACGGCGCCGTCTCCGGGCCCGCGGCGATCCGCGTGGCCGTCGCCGACTCCACGCCGCATGGCTACGTCGCCGGCCTCGCGCAGGACGGCCGCAGCGACCACGGCCTGAACGTGGGCCGCATCGTGCGAAAGATCGCCTGCCCCGGCGACGGCGGCGGCGTCAACTGCGTGGGCTACGTGTCGAATCATCTCGCCCTGCCGCAGGTCTCGCCCGTGGTGGCCACGCCCCTGCAGGGCGGCTTCTACGGCTATCAGACGCAGCTCGCGGCCTCGATCCTGACCGCCGTGTCCGACTGGCAGAGCCACAACGCCGCGCCCCCGGCCGGCGAGGCGCGCCACGAGCGGCTCGTGATCAACCTGAGCGTGGGCTGGGATCCGACCTACGGCGGCGCCTTCGCCAACAACGCCTGGGAGACCCTGACGCCGCCCACCCGCGCCGTGTACCACGCGATCCGCCACGCGGCCTGCCGCGGCGCGCTCGTGGTCGCCGCCGCCGGCAACGACCCGGGCGGCCCCAGCCCCGCGGTGGGGCCCATGTTCCCCGGCGCGTGGGAGGCCAAACCCGCGCCCACCGCGGCGCAGTGCGCCACCCTCGAGGGCCCGGGCTTCGCCGAGGACCCCGACCACCCGGTCTTCCCCCTGCCCGGCGGGACGCCCTACCGGCCGATCCTGTACGGCGTCGCCGGCGTCGGGCACACGGACTACCCGCTGGCCAACGCCCGCAAGGGCAGCAGCGGCCGCCTCGTCGCGCTGGGGCAGATGGCCGCCACGCGCTACGAGGAGAGCCCCGGCACCTGGATCAAGACGCTGGCCATCTCGGGGTCCTCTGCGGCCGCCGCGGCCGTGTCCGGCGCCGCCGCGACGCTCTGGGGCTACCGGCCCGAGCTGCGGCCCTACGAGCTCGTGGACCTCCTGTACAACAACGCCGTCTCGCTCGATCCCGATCCCGCCATGACGGCCCGTCGCGCCCAGGTCTGCCTCACGGGCGTGACGTGCAGCGGCCTGCCCGTGCGTCGCCTGGACGTGTGCGCCGCCCTGCGCGCCGCCTGCGCCAGCGGCGCCCCGGGGTGTTACGCCGCCGCGGACGCCCCGGTGTGCACGCCCGCGCCGCGTTATGCCCTCACGGGCCTGGACCTGAGCCCCGCCGAGCCCGACTACGCCGCGACGGCGCCGGCCGTCTTCGACGCCACGCCGCTGACCGCCAAGCTCCAGGGCCTGTCCGTCTGCGGCCACCAGAGCGCCAAGGTCTTCTTCCGCACGGCGGCCCTGGCCGGCGCCTACCCGGTCGATCCGTGCCCCCTGCGCCAGTACTACAACGAGGGTGCGCAGCCCTGGGTCGGCCCCCAGCCCACCACGCCCATCTGCGCCGAGTGCAAGCTCGGGTCGGGCGTGCTCACGGCCGCCGTCTACCCCATCGGCAGCAAGCAGCTCAACGTGCTCATCGACTCCAAGTACGGCTCGAGCACCATCACCAACGGCGTGCTGGAGTTCCTGGGCGCCAGCGGCTCGGTGATGCAGAGCGGCTACCTGAAGGACCTCGGCCTGCCCGCCACGATGACCGCCGGCTACAGCTACCAGGTCAACAACGTGACCGTGAACGCCCGCCCCGCCTCGGCGCGCCTGTCGTTCACCGTGACGGATCGCTCGGGCGGCGCGCCCTATTCGCGGCAGGCGGTCGTCACGCTCTATTGAGCGCGGCGCGCCCGGAAATTTGACGCCGCCGGCCCGCGCCCGCACCATCGGGGGGCTTCCAAGGAGGAGGTCCGGATTGGCTGCACTGCCGACCCGTCGTCATGTATTGACTGCGCTCGCCGCCCTGCCTTTGCTGGTGGGGCGTGCCCGGGCCGAGGCGCGTCGCGTGCCTCTGGTGCTCCGCGGCGGGCGGGTCTTCATCGACGGCCAACTGAAGACGATCGACGTGGGCATCGGCGCGGACGGCAAGCTGGCGCTGGCCGGCCCCGACACGCCCCTGGAGGGCGACCGCATCTACGACGCCACCGGCATGGTGGTGTCGCCGGGGTTCATCGACATCCTGGCGGACAGCGGGGGCGCGCAACGGCGCGTGTACGAGCAGTTCAAGGTCGCCGACGGCGTGACCACGGCGCTCGAACTGCACGGTGGCGCCGAGGACGCCCGGCGCTACTACGGCGCGACGCGGGGCCAGAAACACCTGGTGAACCACGGCGTGAGCACCAAGGTCATGGCCATCCGCGGGCAGTACGGCACCGTGGCCGCGCGCCTCAAGCAGGTGCAGCGCTGCCTGGACGGCGGCGCCCTGGCCGTCTCGCACAGCATCGAGTACCAGCCCGCCGACTACGCCGAGCTGCTCGAGTACGCGCGCCTCGCGGCGAAGTACACGCGGCCGTTCTTCCTGCACCTGCGCTACAGCAGCAAGGACCAGGAGCTCGAGGGCGTCAAGGAGGCCATTCGACTCTCGAGCGAGACGGGCGCCCACATCCACCTGGACCACCTGCACTCCACGGGCGGCACCTGGTCGATGGAGAAGGCGCTGGAGCTCATCCGCGACGCCCGAGCGGCCGGCCACGACCTGACCTGCTGCGTGTACCCCTACTCCAACTGGGCCACGTACATCGGCTCGCGGCGCTTCGACAGCGGCTGGCGCGAGCGTTACGGCCTGGAGTGGTCGGACCTGGTGGTCGTCGGCACCGGCGAGCACCTGACGCCCCGGAGCTTCGCGCAGTACCGCAACCGCAACCGCGGCAGCAAGCTGGTGGCCGTGCCCGAGGGCACCATGGACCTGTCGCGCACGGTGGACCTCGCCCTGCGCGAGGACTTCTGCATGATCGGCAGCGACGGCGGCATCGAGCGCGAGGGCACGGCCAACAGCCACCCCCGCGGCGCCGGCTGCTTCGCCACCGCGCTGCGGCGCGCGCAGGACACGGGGCTGGGCCTGGAGAACATGCTCCACATCCTGTGCGACCGCCCGCGCAAGCTCCTGTGCCCCAACGTGGACGACCGCGGTGTCATCCGCGACGGCGCCTGGGCCGATCTGGTGGTCTTCGACCCGGAGAAGATCCGCAGCCGCGCCACCGTGTACGTGCCCGGCCGCCGGTCTGACGGCATCGTCTCCGTTTTCGTGAACGGGCGTCTCGCGTACGAGAACGGCGCGTTCCACGAGTCCGCCGGCGTCGGCGTGGCGGCGCGGCCGGCCTGATCCGACTCGATCAGTCGAGGGGGTCGCCGTCCACGTACAGCCACGCCCCCGCCTCGCGCCGGAAGCGGCTGCGCTCCGTTTGAGTGAACTTCTCTCCGCGATGCCGAAGGGTGGCGCGGAAGGTCACGAAGCCGGCGTCGTCCGTGGCGGCGCCGGCCTGCGTCTCCAGGATCTCCAGCTTCACCAGGCGCAGCGCGGCGCAGTAGGCGGTGAGCTCGGCGGCGTCCAGAGCCTCGCGGGTCTCCGGCGCCGTCGTCGCGATCAGATAGGCGACCGCGCCTTCGCCGTAGGCGGTGAAGCGGCTGCGCATCAGGTCCACGGCGGTGGGCGCGGGGACGGCGCCGCTCAGTCGCGGGCCGCAGCAGGTCTCGAAGGTGAGCTTGCGCCCACAGGGGCAGGGTCGGGCCATGGGCGAGGATTGAAGCAGCCCGCCGCCGCTGCTACAAGCACCGCATGGCCGACGATACCCCCGAGCCCGCGCCCGAGCACCGCGACCGCACGCTGCGGCGGGGCCAGTACCCGGATCTCGTCGCCCGCGCGGTGTTCTACCTGGGGCTGGCCGGCCTGCTCGGCCTGTCGCTCTGGTCGCTGCGCAGCACGCTCACGGTGCTGCTGGCGGCGTTCTTCTTCGCCTACCTGCTCGACCCCGTGGTGGGTTTCCTGGAGCGCCGCGGGCTGAAGCGCGGCCTGGCCATCGGCGCCATGGTGGGCGGCGGCACGCTGTCGGCGGCCCTGCTCGTGGCGCTCATCGTGCCCTTCGTGAGCGCGGATCTGCGCGAGCTCGGCGAGCGCCTGCCCGCCCGACTGGCCGCGCTCGCCGAGACCGCCCCGCGGTTCATCGAGGACACCTTCGGCATCCGCCCCCCCGCGGATCTGGGCGCGTGGCTGACGAACCTGGCCGCGAGCGCCCGCGAGACCGCGCCCAACCTGGCCGGTGACCTGGGCAAACACCTGGCCGGCTTCGCGCGCGGAGCCGCGCAGGCCCTGGGCACGTTGGTCAGCCTGGCGCTGGTGCCGCTGTTCGCCTTCTACCTGCTCAGCGACTTCACGGACGTGAAGCGCCGCCTGCTGGACGAGCTCGTGCCCGCCCGCCACCACGAGGCCGTGGGCCTGCGCCTGGACCGCATCGACGACGCCCTCGGCGGCTTCGTGCGCGGGCAGCTGACGGTCTGCGCCTGCCTGGCCGTGGTCTACACCACGGGCCTGCTCATCGGCGGCGTGCCGCTGGCGTTCGTGATCGGCCCCGCGGCGGGCCTGGCCACGCTGGTGCCGTTTCTGGGTGTGACGGTGTTCCTGATCCTGGGCGTGCTGGCCGCCGCGCTCGAGGCGTCCGGCCTGGGTCCGCTGGCCGCCGTGGCCATCACGCTGGTGATCGCGCAGGGCCTGGAGGGCCTGGTCCTCACGCCGCGCATCGTCGGCAGCCGCGTGGGGCTCTCGGCCTTCGGCGTGCTGCTCTCCATCTCGGCGTTCGGCGAGCTGCTCGGCTTCACGGGTGTGCTGCTCGCGGTGCCGCTGGGCGCCACGCTGAAAATCCTGTGGCCCGACCTGCGCCGCTTCTGGCGCGGCACCCGGCTGTTCTCGGGGACTTGAGCGGCGTCGCCGCGACGCGACGCGACGCGACCCCCCCGCTCGGTGTAGCCTGCGGCCGCCGTGGGAGCGGCGTGGAGGAACCGATGGGACGAGAGAATCGACACGCGCGCCGGACGGGCGCGTGGCAGGCGGTCGGCGTGTGTACGCTGGCGGTGTTCGTGGCCGCGGCGTGCGGCGAGGGCGGCGGCGGTGGCGCGGGCAGCGGCGGCACGAGCGGCGCCGGGGGCGGCGAGCCCACGGGCGGTATGCAGCCGGACGCGGACCTGAG
>CAINDO010000444.1 GCA_903847385.1 uncultured Myxococcales bacterium | reverse complement strand
GCGCCGCCGAGGAATTCCGCCAGTGCGGCGATGAGATCGCGCACGGCATTGGCTGTACGTGCATCCTGAAGTGCGGACAGGGTGACGCCGACTTTGATGGACATTGTCTCTACCTTGAGTGAGCTGAACGAATCAGAGCCCGAACGACGAATTTGGGAGTGGCCGATACGGTGGCCGCTGGAAAATTGATATACACACCCGCCCTGTCCCGCAATCGGAATGTGTCTTTTCGCCGAGGTTTCCGCGCATGTTCGCCCCGCCCGATGACTCCACGCCGCGCCGCTCGGCACCGCTTCGCTGGCCGCGGGCGAGCGCGTCAGGGTTTTCCCTGATGGCGATCGTGGCGATCTGTGCCATCGCCCCTGCGGCCTCGGCGTGGCAGTTGCCGGCGCGGCATGCCTTGCGGCGCGCGAGCGACGCGCTGCGACTCCCTGCAGGCGCGGATGCCTTCGAGTGGGTGCTGCACGGCAAGGCACGGGTGGGGTCCGGTGAGGACTCCGTGGCCATCGGCGCGCGGTGGCGCTTCGCCCGGTCGACGCACCGCGCCGCCGTGAGCCATGCCTGGCCGGGGAGGTCGATTCCTACATGGTCCCGGGGTGAGACCCGCGCCGCCGGCGTCGAGGCACCCACGCTGGCCGAGATGTGGGTCCTGCCGCGTCTCTTCGCCGACGCCGACGCGGCGACGCTCGCGCAACAGCTCGGGCTCGACCCGGAGAAGCGGCACCTGGCCCTGCTCGGCGAGCACGTGGCCGAGGTCCTGGGGGCAACGGCGACGCCCGAGGACCGCAACGCACCGCAGATCTGGCTGTCTCACACCGATCACTTGCCGCTCCGCGTCGTCTTCCGCCCCGCCGGCGGCCCCCCGACGCGCATCGACCTGCTGGACTGGGACGCCGGCGCCGAGGGCATCCGCTCGCCGCGCCGCATCGTGGTCCACGAGGCCGGGCGCTGGGTCCGCACCTGGGAGGTCGAGCCCGCGCGCCGGAGCGCGCCGTGACGGACACCCTGCGCACCGTCGAGATCGCCGTGCCGGTCGCGCTGCGCCGCACGTTCCACTATGCGTGGCCGGCGAGCCTCGGCCTGCCGGTGCCCGGGATGCGGGTGCAGGTGCCGTTCGCCGGCTCGCAGCTCGTGGGGTACGTGCTGGCCGTGGACACGCCGGCGCCGGAGGGCGTTCGCCTGGCGCAGGTCCAGGGCGCGCTGGACACACCGGACCTGCCGACGTTCACCCCGGGCATGCTGGGGTTCGTGCGCTGGCTGGCGGACTACTACCGGGCGCCGCTCGGCGAGGCGCTGCGCGGCGCCCACCCCGCGGGCGCCAACGTGGAGTTCGTGAAGGGCCTCGCGCTCACGGCGGCGGGGGTGACTGCGCTCGAGAGCGGCGAGGCGCGCAAGACCGCGCAGGCGCTGCTGGCGGCGTTGCGCGGCGGCCCCCAGGCGCTCGACGACCTGGAGCCCGCGCCGTCCCCCGGCCTGATCAAACGCGCGGCGGACGCCGGCTGGGTCGAGCGCACGCACCTCACGCGGGCCCCGCGCGTCGCCGTGAAGACGGAGCGCTGCGTTCTGGCCGTCGCGCCCGCCGGCCCGGGGCCCGACGGCCGCGCCCGCAAACGCGACGAGGTGCTGGCCTGGCTCGTCGGCCGGGGCACCGTGGCCGTGCGCGAGGTGCGCGAGGTCTTTCCGCAGGCCGCGCCGCTGCTGCGTCAGCTCATCGACGAAGGCCGGGTGGCCGAGTCACACACGGAGGTCCTGAGGGATCCCTTCTTCGGTGAGGCCGTACTTCGGGACACGCCGCCCACGCTGTCCGCCGCGCAGCGTCAGGCCGTGGAAGCCATCGCCGCGCAGCGTGGTTTTGGAGGATTTGTACTACACGGCATCACCGGCAGCGGCAAGACCGAGGTCTACCTGCATGCCATCGAACGGGCGCTGGCGGCGGGACGCGGGGCGCTCGTGCTCGTGCCCGAGATCGCGCTGACGCCGCAGCTCGTGCGTCGTTTCCGCGCGCGCCTGGGGGATGCCATCGCCGTGCTGCACAGCGGGCTGGGGGACGCCGCGCGCTTCGATCAGTGGCGGCGGCTGCGGCAGGGGGACGTGCGGGTGGCCATCGGCGCCCGCAGCGCCATCTTCGCGCCCGTGCCCGCGCTGGGGCTCATCATCGTCGACGAGGAACACGACCCCTCGTACAAGCAGGGCGAGGGCGTGCGCTACCAGGGGCGGGACATGGCGCTGCTGCGGGGCTCCCGCGAGCAGGCGGTGGTGGTGCTCGGCTCGGCGACGCCCTCGCTGGAGACCACCTTCAACGCGATGCAGGGCAAGCTCCGGCGGCTGGTCCTGGCCGAGCGGCCCACGGGCGGGCGCCTGCCCGAGGTTCAGTTGATCGATCTGCGCCGCGACCGGCCCCCGCGTGACGCCGCGCCGTTCCTGTCCGTGCCGCTGCGCAATGCGTTGGCCGAGACTCTGGGCCGCGGCGAGCAGAGCATCCTGTTCTTGAACCGCCGGGGCTTCAGCAACTTCGTGCAGTGTCGGGCGTGCGGACACCCGCTGGAGTGCGGGCAGTGCGCCGTGGCGCTCACCTGGCACCGCGGACCCCAACTTCTGCGCTGTCACTACTGCGACATGGTCCGCGCGCTGCCCGGGGTGTGCCCGGAGTGCGGACAGGGTGAGCTCGGTCTGCTGGGTCAGGGCACGGAGCGGGTCGAGGACGCCCTGCGCCTGCTGTTCCCCGCGGCGCGCGTGGCGCGGCTCGATCGGGACACCGCGGGCGGGCGCGGCCTGGGGGACGTCCTGGCCGCCATGCGCGACGGCAAGATCGACATCCTGGTCGGGACGCAGATGGTCACCAAGGGCCACGACTTCCCCGCGGTGACCCTGGTGGGGGTGCTCGCGGCGGACGCGGGCCTGGCGTTCCCCGACTTCCGCGCGGCGGAGCGCACGTTTCAGCTCCTGGCCCAGGTGGCCGGGCGGGCCGGGCGCGGGCGACGCCCCGGCCGCGTGCTGGTGCAGTCCTGGAACCCCGAGGCGAGCTGTCTGCAGGCCGTCTCGCGGCACGACCACGCGGCCTTTGCCACGGAGGAGCTGGCGCTGCGCAAGGCCATCGGGTTCCCGCCGTACACACACGCCGTCGCGATCCGGCTGGACGCCCGGGCGCCCGAGGCCGTCGAGGCCGCATCGCGGGCGCTCGGCGAGGCTCTGCGCGCACAGAACGGCCCCGCGGGCGAGGTGACGGTGCGCGGGCCCGCCCCGGCGCCCCTCGAGCGCATCCGCGGCCGCACGCGCTGGGCGATGCTGCTGACCAGCCCGCGGCGCGAGGCGCTGCGCCACCTGCTGGACGCCTGCGACCCGATGGCGCTCCCGCGCCCGGCGGACGTGAAGATCACCGTGGACGTGGACCCCCAGGATTTCCTTTGATGGACACCATGACCCACGCATTGACCCGCGTCGTGTTCGTGCTCACCGGCGTGGCCTTGACCGCCTGCGACGCCGACTCGACGCGGGAGACCCCGGCGTCCGACGCCGGGTCGCCGGACGCCGCCGCGCCCG
>CAINDO010000443.1 GCA_903847385.1 uncultured Myxococcales bacterium | reverse complement strand
GGCGTCCACGGCGGGCGCGGCGGCCACCCGATCCGTCGCGCGGCGCAGGCGCCCGAGCCCCGCCGGATCCAGCGCCTCGGCCACGCGGCGGGCGGCCCCGCGCAGCTCGGGCGCCGCCGTCGAGTCATCCGTGACCAGCCCCAGCAGCGCCCGCAGCGACTTGAGCGCCGCGTCCTGGTCGCGCATCGCCGTGGCCATCGACCCGCCCGCCGGCGCGACCGGCGCCGCCACGACCGTCGCCTCGCCGACCGCCGTCTCGAGCGCCGCGGCGAACGCGTCGATGGTCGAGCCCATCTGCAGACCGGTGCCGGTCTCGCGCCACGCCCCGCCACCCGCGTGGCGCAGCACGCGGAAACACACAGCCAGATCGCGCATGGTGAAAACGGAGAAGGTGACCATCTCGTCCCTCCAGGGGGCCCCTCCGGGCCGGTTGGGGCGGGCACGAAAAAGCGGCCCGCCGGTGTGAGGGCAGAGTCGGGCACAGGTCGGTCATCTGGTGACCGGGTCGGGTGGGGGGGTGGATTTTGGGGGCGCGCGACCTACGCCAGGAGGTCGTTCTCGTGCCAAGAGAGGATCTCCGGACGCCGACCGATGATGTCCGCGATGGGTCCGAGGTCGAGGAGATCCGCGTCCGGAGAGTCGGCCGTTGCGAGGAGGTCCCGAAGCACGGAGAGAAACGGCGGCCTGCGGACGAGATCCCGATGCCGGCAGGCCGCCTCGACGTCTCCCCGATCGAGGGCGACATCCCACTCAATGATGAACGCACGAAGGATCACCCAGCGGTCGCGTCGTTGCGCGACGAGCGCCGGGCGCCGCAGGTCGAAGACGTCGCAGGTCCAGCGGCCCGTCTCGCTCAGGTGCTGAACCCCGCCCGTCGACAGGAAGCGCAGATGCGTCTGCGGAGGGGATGCCGCGTCGGTCGGGCACGCCGGCACGAGCCCCGTCCCGTCCTCTTCGTATCGAGCCTGCTTGTGGCCGTCGCAGGCGTCGCAGGCAAGAAAGAGATTGCTCCAGTCGAAGGTCCGGCCGGGGGCACGGGTGCGGGGCTCGAAGTGGTCGAGGTGGTTGGCCTCGTTGAACTCGCAATACATACAGTGGGTCGCGAGGCGCCCGTTCATGTCCTCGAGGCGGCGCCGCACGCGTTTCATCGTTTCGGTCTTGTTCCGGCGCTTCTTCCACTGCGCATTGCAGAGGGCATATCGAGCGGTTCGATCGGGCACGGCGACGAGGACGGCCGACCAGGTGGACAGGTAGTCGGCCCACGGTCGCGCCAGGACCGGTCGCACGAGGAAGCGCACGTTCGACCGCTACCCGGCCCGAAGGCGGGCCGCATCGAGGGCCTGAAGCACGTCCGCGCTCGGCGGCACACGCGCCTTCACCCGCCGGTACTCGGCCCGCTCTTCGTCCGTCGCCACCCGGTCGAGAATCTTCGCCTCGAGTTCGCTGGCGCGGGCGAGGAGCGCCTCGCCTGCAGGGCTGCGCGTCGAGTCGATGCCGAAAAGCGAGGAGACATAGATGTCGTCGGCCGTGCCATTGACGACCGGTTCGAGCTCGGCGCGGGTGAGGACCCGAGAGGCGCTGCCTTCGTCTGGGTGCGCGAGGCGGACCACACACCCACTCGTCGCCGCCTGGCAGATGAAGGGGCTGTGCGTGGTGACGATGAACTGCATGTTCGGGAAGTGCGCGACCAGCCACGCCCCGATGCGACGTTGCCAGCCGGGATGCAGGTGCGCCTCGATCTCGTCGATCAGCACGACGCCCTCATTCTCGATGATGGCGCGGCCGTCCTGCCGGCGCGTCCTGATGCCCCCACGCGTCCGGGCGAGCTGCCGCACGAGGTCCAGGACCAGCGCGACCACGGTCTGATAGCCATCGCTCAGCGACGTGAGGGGCAGCGTCCGGCCGTCTTCGTGAAGCAGCAGACCATCGGATTCGACGCCGACGGCCTTTCCGGAGCGCGGCAGAAGACCGTCCGAAACGAGTTCGAGAAGCCGCGGAAGGAGCGGCTCCTCCTGAAGTTTGAGTTGCTTCAGCCAGGACACCGGGTCGGCGATCGCCCCGTTGGCGGCGAAGAGTGAGGAGAGCTGTGCGACGGGCCTCGACTCGGAGATGCCGCCATCGCCCGGGAAGCGATTGCCGTCGGCGATGTGCCGGGTCGCGCCGTAGCCGGCGATGAACCAGCCCGGTGGCTGGTCATTGTCGATCCACGGCCCGTGGGCAGGCTCCTCCGGTCCCCCCGTTCCGGTCATCTGCGTCGCGCTCAGCCGGACCTCCAGCTTGACCGTCCCCGACTCGCCGACGCCCTCGAACTCTCCGCCGGATTCGAGATGCGGCGTGTACCAGGCGTCGTCGGCGCCCTTGTCGAGGACGACGGCGACCTTCGCCGGCGACTTCGAATCGCCGAGCCACCAGCCACGCGACGGCTGCAGCGCCTTGATGACGCCGGGCCCCGCGCAGGCCAGCGCGATGGCCCTGAGCAGGGTGCTCTTGCCCGAGCCGTTCGGTCCGACGACGACGTGCCAGCCGGCCAGCGTGCCGTCCATGGGCTCGAGGGCGAGCTCGAGCGGGGCGTCGTAGCCGAGCCCGCGGATATTCTCGAGCATGATGTGGCGGATCAGCACGACCGCAGGATGGCCAACGGAGCCGGCCGTGTCCAGAGCGTCGCGCCCGGCCGACGAGCGGCTCGGCCGGCCGCATGAGGCGCCTCGGTGCCGGCCTGCCGCTCGGCGCGGATGTGCCCCAGGAGAACGCTGGCGGGCTCGTTGTGCGGGGGTCGACTCGGGATCACTGCTCGTCCTCCGCGGCCACGTCGCCGTTCAAGGCCAGTTCGGCCTCCAGCTCCTCGACCGATGGCAAGCTCCCGATCAGGTCGTCGGGCAAGGCCTCGACGATTTTCGTTTGCCACTCCGCGACCCCCATCGGCTTGGCGATGTCCCGGAGGGCGTACTCGACGAGGACGCGGTTCTTGGACTTGCACAGGATCAGGCCGATGGTCGGCCCGTCCGATGGGTGCCGCAGCCGATCGTCCACGGCCGACAGGTAGAAGTTGAGCTTCCCGGCGAACTCGGGCTCGAAGGGGACGGCCTTCAACTCGATGACGATGAAGCACCGGAGTTTCAGGTGGTAGAAGAGCAGGTCGAGGTAGAAGTCGTCCCCCGCGACTTCCAGGTGGACCTGCCGGCCGACGAAGGCGAAGCCGACCCCCATCTCCAGCAGGAAGCGCTGGACGTGGTCCATCAACCCCTGTTCGAGGTGCCGCTCGCGGGCCGCCTTCCCGAGGGTGAGGAAGTCGAAGACGTAGGGGTCTTTCAGGGTCTGCTGGGCGAGGTCCGAGGTGGGCTCGGGGAGTGTCCGGCTGAAGTTCGTGAGGGCCTTGCCGCTCCGCAGGTGGAGGCCGCTCTCGATCTGGACGGTGAGGATCGACCGGCTCCAGCCGTTTTCGACGCACTGCCGGAGGTAGAACGCCCGGACGGCGGGGTCGTCGAGCTTCGTCACGATGACGACGTGGTGCCACCACGGAACTTGTCCAGCAAGCTGCTGGACTTCTTCGGGCGCCCCGGCCCAGGCCGCGAAGACCTTCTTCATGCAGAAGAGGTTGGTGCGGGAGAACCCCGCCATCTCGGGGAACTCGGACTTCAGATCCCGGGCGAGGCGCTCGACGACGCTGGCCCCCCAGGTGTGCTGCTCGACCAGGTGCCGCCCGATGTCCAGGTACAGGGCGATCAACTCGCGGTTGACGGACGTGGCGGCCTTGGTCTGGGCCGAACGGACCTTGGTCTTGAGCTCGGCCAAGACCTCGGCGTAGTTGCCGGGGAGGATGGAGCGGGAGTTGGTCATGTCAGCACCGCAACGAACTCGGCCAGATCAAGGTGATCCCCATCGGTCAGCCCCGTCAGCGTGACCGGGCCGAAGCTCTGGTCGGTCGAATTGGGATGTAGAACCACGGTCCACGTTCCGTCCGGTTGCTGTTGCTCGCGCTCGTAGACCTTGACCGCGACTCCTGCTCCGAGGCCGTCGTCCTGGAGTTCACGGTGCCGGGCGAGCACCACTTTCCCCAGGCGATCCTCACCGCCCCGGTGCAGCCGCCAGAGGCACCACGAACCATCCGGGATGACGTTGTTCATCGACTGCCCCACGACCTGGGCAACGAACAGACGCCGGTCGATCCTGATCCCAGCCGGGGGCTCGACCCAGTTGAAGTCGCCAGGGTTCGGAATAGCACCCTCGTCCGGCACGCCTTCGACGAAGCGTGCATCCGACCAAGGACCCGCGGCGACCTTCAGGTCCGCGTAGATGGGAATGCAATTCTCGAAGGGCCTCACCTCCCTGCCCTCGACCCGCCGCAGCTCGGGCAAGACGGCCTTCCCGTCCTCGCGGTCCGGGGAGGTCGCGGGTCCCTGGCCCTTGAGTACGTCGGGCAGGTGCGCGGCGTGGACCCGCTGAAGGTGGCGGACCCCATCCTCGTGGCTCACCATGAGGTTCAACTGGTCTCGGTAGAACTGCATCCGGCCGTTGGCCTCGTCGAGCACCTGGTTCCACGTCTTGGCCCAAATTGTGACTCGCCCGTCGTCGCTCCGGTAGACGACGCCAGGCTCCTTCTCGGATTGCCGGGCTCTATGCCGAGCGTACTGGTCCATGTCGTTGGACAATGCCCAGAACACCCACCTGACCTTCGACGATCGGAATCGTTCGTCGTCCGCGACCGCGAACGCGTACTGCTCGACCTGCTGGAGCACCTTCGCGTTGATAACCTGCGATGGCCGCTTCAACTCCACGACAAGGTGCTCGTACTCGTCGGCTCGGGGTAGGCGGACTCGCTTCGACAGCATCAGGTCCACGATCCCCCGCTTGCCGTCGGGGCGGATGACAGGATTGAGTTCGGCGTCGCCCCGGTCGCCGATAAGTTCCAGATGCTTCGCGAGCACCGTCTCCAGACCCTGATCATCGACCGCGAGATGGTACTCCTCTCCGAAGATCCAGGCGTTGTCGGCAACGAGCCGCTGAAGATGCTGCCGTTCCTTGGTCTTCTGCTTGGCCTCGTAGTCGTACAAGACGACGTGCAGACCGGCGAGGAACTTCTGGCGGTCTACGACGACCTTGTTCGCCGAGATGATCGAGGAAAGGGAGACGTGGTTCAGGAGTTCGACCAGTTCCTCACGCTTGGCGGCCGGCAGTTCCAAGACCTCCTGAAAAATCCGGCGGACAGTCTCCGGGCTCTGCTCGATCGCCGCCTTGAGGATCTGAAACGTCAGGCGTCTTGCGACTGCGGGCGACCCGGAGAAGTCGGGTGAATACTCGGCGATGTTCAATGCGACGACGTCGAAGACTTGGCGTTCGGCCACGTCGACCGGGCTCTCAGGCAACCCCTGGTAGGGGTATACGTTCTCAACCTTCCACTGCTCAACGACCTCTTTGGCCGCCTCTGCTGCGCGGGCACGGAAGTGGTCCTTCACGACAGACTTGCTCGCCTCGACGAGGCGTTGAAGCTCGTCGTGCATCTCGCTCAGGTCGAGCACACTCTGGCGCTCTCGAATCAGGTCGGACTTCAGATAGGCGCTGAAGTTGTTGTAGCCCGGCGTATGGAACGCCACCTTCCGCGTCGCCAGGACGCAGCCGTTTCCGTCGCAAAGGACAAGCTCGCGTCCGACCTTGTGCTTCCACTCGATGACAGTCACTGATGCGTCCACTGACTGCCCGTCGTCCCGCAATACGTTGGGGATCGGCAGATCGTCCACCCGCTCCCAAACCTTCGATGGATCGACACGTTCACCCGCGAACCAGACTTGAACGTCCTTGTGACGTATCAAATAGAGCGCGAACAACTCCGCAAGGCGCACCATCGAGGCGTCCCCCACGAGAGACCTGGGAACCCTCTCGATGTTGGCGATCTCGACCTCGGTGCCTGTGGAACGCACCGCAGAAGGCCTGGCGTCTGCCAAGTCGAACTCCCCGAGTCCGGTGATGCTGGCATCAATCTCGTACTCGAAGATCGTCCTGTCGTTCCGCCACCGGGTGGACCATCGGACCTTGTTGCCCACAGCCAGGGCGGCGAACCGACCCTCACCCTTCTCGCCGTGAAGGGGCCGACCACTTGGGGACGTCTTTCCTTTCTTCCACGAGTCGCCAAGGTCGCCAAACGCCTTGACCGCAACTTCATGCGGGATGCCGTCGCCGTTGTCCACGACGCGAATTGACTCAATGGCGCCAAGTTCCGTGTCGTCCAAGAAGACATCGACGCGGGTTGCGTCGCCGTCCAGGGCGTTCCAAACAAGCTCGGCCACCGCGTTGATGGGAGTGTACCGTTCGACGAGGCGCTTGAGATGGTCCCGCTGGAGTTGAACCTGGAGCTTCATCGATCCGTCTCCCGGACTGCGCCGGCGCGTCGCTTGCCCGCCCTGGGGTCGACAGCCTCCCGCTCCCGCCGGATGCGCTCCAGCAGGACGCTCGCGGGCTCGTTGTTCGGATCTTGGGGGACGAGTTCGCCTCGGAAGGCTTTGGCGAGGATGGATTGGTTGAGGGAGTGTAGTTCGATCGTACCGGCCCGGACTGCCGCTTCTATGCCCTCGACGAACGCCCACACCTCATCGAGTCGGGTGAGCATTGCCCGTTGCTCCGGTGGAGGCGGCAAGGGTATCCACATTTCTTCCAGCAACCTGGTGTTGAAGCCCTGCCGCGTCGCACCGATGGCGCTGCTGCCAACCTGGTCGAGCACCGCCGGGCACCCCTGGAAAGCAAAGTAGACGAGTTGAGGCACGCAGATTGCCTGCGTCGTGCGGACACGGAGCAGGTGGAACGTCATAAGGGCTGAGACGCCCTCGGGCACCACCGCCGAGCGGCCCACGGTGCCGGACCGCGTGAACATCACATCGCCCGGCTCCACTCGGTATCGGCCGAAGTCTGCGGCGCGGTCTTCAGGCAGGTAGTTCGCCTTCGTTAGGTCGAGTTGTCCCCATTGCACGCAGCCCACGTTGAGAACGGTAACCCCACCCTCCACGAACTCGGCCGATTTCATAGACATGGGCCCGATCTGGACGGAGACCTCGGCGTCCGTGTTCAAGTCCCTCACCTGAACCCACTGCCACGACTCCGGAATCTCGCCCCATTCGGGTCGCACGTTCGCGGAGGTTGTACCTGCACCCCAAAGCCGCCCGCGTCTCGTCAGGGCGCCAGCGTGACCATTTCCGCCGGGTACGTCTTCCCGCCATCTAGTCCCCGCGTCGGGATGGGCCTCCCGCCACTTCTTGGTCAAGTCCCCCCGGAAGGCCGCTGCCAGGACGGACTGGCGGAACTTCTCCAGAAGGGGCGGGATGGCGTCCAGGGCTTCCTTGGCGGCGTCAGAGCGGGCTTGCAGGGCCTCGATCTTGGCGACGATGCGCTTCTGCTCGTTGAGGGGGGCGACCGGCGTGAGGAGTTCCTTCATCCGTGCGCCCGATAACTCCAGGAAGGTCGTGCCGCTTGCCTGCTGCTCGGCGTACTCCTTGATCGAGAGCAGGTAGTGCCGCAGGAAGAACGGTGACAGGTCGGCCCCGAGCACCAGACTCTTGAAGCCCTGGTTGGTGGCGATTGGATTCGCCGCCACGACGCAGTAGCCGATGGGCGCGCGGGACGTGTAGAGCACGGAGCCCGCAGGAAGGAGCTTGGCACTCGACGACGCCAGCCCCTTTGCCGACAGCGCTCTCGCCCCCCGACCGATGGCGTTCCCCTTGTACCCACTTAGGTCGGCAGGGGTCAGCCACGGAATCTCTGCCTCTGAAAAGTTCGATGGATCGCCCGCAGGTGGCGTTCCTCCGCCTATGACCGTAGCGATGTCGTCCACGGTCACCCAGATCCAAGCACTGGGGACATCCCACGGAGGGTTCATTCGGCCCCCTCGGCACTATCCACTTCCGTCTCCAACAACTCCATCAAAGCCGTCATCTCCTCCGTCGCGGTCGCCAGCAGCCCCATGATCTGCGCCGCGATCTCCTCCGGCTCCGGCAGGTCCTCGGCCCGGTCGGTGTTCTCGTCGCGCAGCCAGGTCAGGTCGAGGTTGTCCCCTCGCGCCTTGATGGCCGCTCGGGTGAAGCGGCGGAATCGCCCTTCTTCGCCCTCGTCCGTCCGCGCCGACGACCCACGTGGGTCATTTCCGTACGCCTCGACGAAGGGCTGCAGGAACGCCCGGGTGAAGGGCGTGCGCTTGCCGAAGTTGGGGGTGTTCGTCCGCAGGTCGTAGACCCAGACGGCCTCGGTGTTCCCGGTGTCCTTGTTGGCGGCGCCCTTGGTGAAGAACAGCACGTTGGTCTTCACGCCCTGGGCGTAGAAGATGCCGGTCGGCAGCCGCAGGATGGTGTGCAGGTTGCACTTGTCCATCAGGTCGGCGCGGATCTTCGCCCCCTGGCCGTCCTCGAACAGCACGTTGTCGGGCAGTACGACCGCCGCCCGGCCGCCCGGCTTCAGGTTGCGGTAGATGTGCTGGAGGAAGGCCAACTGCTTGTTGCTCGTCGGGAACGTGAAGTCGTCCCGCGTGGGGCCGCCGCCGCCCTTCTTCGTGCCGAACGGCGGGTTCGTCAGGATCACGTCGGACTTCGGCACCGTCGTGCCCGCCGGCGAGAGGGTGTCGCCGAGCAGGATCTCGCAGTCGATGTCGTGCAGGAGCGCGCTCATCAGCGCCAGCCGCCGGGTGTCCGGCACGAGCTCGACGGCGTAGTACGCCTGCTTGCGCTGGAACTCCTGTTGGGCGGTCGGCAGGGTGAACAGGTCGTCCGTGGCCTTCTTGATGTAGGCGTCCGCCCGGGTGATGAACCCCAGCGTCCCCGCGGCGGGGTCGGAGATGATCTCCCCGGCCTGGGGTTTGATGATGTCCACCATCGCCTCGATGAGCGGGCGGGGCGTGAAGTACTGGCCGGCGCCGGACTTCGTCTCGGTGGCGTTCTTCTCCAGCAGGCCCTCGTACAGATCGCCGAGACCCTCGTTCCGTGCCGAGTACCAGTCGAGGTCGCCGATGCTGCTGACGAGCTTGGCGAGGTTCCTGGGGTGCCGCATCGACGTGTTGGCGTTGGCGTAGATCGCCTGGACCTTGCCCGTCGCCTCGGTGCCCAGGTGAATCAGCAGCTCCCGGTAGAAGGTCATCTGCTCGGCGCCGTCCTTGGCCACGAGGTCGGCCCACCGCCAGCCCTGGGGGATGGCCCCCTCGGTCTCGGTCTCCTGGGCCATCTTCAGGAACAGCAGGTAGGTGAGCTCGGTGACGTACTGGTGGTACGTCACGCCGTCGTCCCGGAGCGTGTGGCAGAGGTTCCAGAGGCGGGCGACGATGTCGTTCGTGGTGGTCATCGGTTCACTTCTCTCGAGTAGCCTTGGAGGTCACCGTCCAGCGACCAGATCCGCACGGTCCTCATGCTGTGGAGGCGGCAGGTGCGCTCCCACTCCTTCACGATGGACATGTCGGCGAGGCTGACGCCCTCGCGGGTCTTCTTCGCAGACTTGTTGCGCTGCGCGTAGTTCGGGAAGTCCTCGAGCCAGGCGACGAACTCTTCGGGTGGCGGGAAGTAGGTCGGCCGATAGGGCACGTCGCCAGCGACGGCCTTCTTCACGTCGTTCACCAGCTTCGTCGCGTACCGACGACGCAGGTTGCCATCGCCCAGGTCTGCGATGTGATTCCCCGTCTCCCAGACACTCGCCAGCGGCAGGAGAAAGTGGTCGTCGCCCTCGACGCGAATGGCGAACTCGGCCAGGACGTCGTCGCGATCCTGGTTCCATCCGGGGACATCGAGCACGTTCAGATACACGGACGTGTCGAGCAAGACGATCTCGCTCACGCCGCAGTCCCCGCGCGCTGCGCCTCGAGCCACGCTCGGGCCCTGGCCCTGCGTTCGTCCGGAGACGGGCGCGACTTGACGAACCGCTCCAGCAGGCCCGTCGTCGTGAGGTGCCCGAGCGTGCCCTGGGCCATCAGCTCGGGGAACTCGGGGATCTCCTCGAGTCGCACCAGGCGGCTGGTGCCGTCGCTCGGCGACCGGTAACAGAAGACCACGTCGCCGAGTGACGCGTCGGGCAGGGCGTCGAGCATCGCCGGGTTGTGGGTGGAGAGCAACACACGCAGGTGGCGCCGCTCAGCCACGGCGCGGATTCGCTCCAGCAGATGGCGTGCGCGACTCGGGTGCACGCCGTTGTCGAACTCCTCGAACACGACGAGGCTGCCCTCGGCCGCCGACAGCATGGCCGCCGCCACGGACAAGACCCGCAGCGTGCCGTCCGAGAGCAGGGACGCGTCGTAGTCTCGGGAGATCCCGCCGAAGGTCTCGGTCAGCTTGACCATGACACCGCCGCGGGGCTCCTTCAGGAAGGACAGACCGGCGATGTCCTGCTCGGGCAGGCTTTGAATGAACTCGAGGAGAGCGGCACGCTGGGCGGCGTGGGGCCCGTCCGGTTCCGGCCCCTCGTCGCCCCAGAGATGGTAGAGCACCGCCGACAGATTCGCCCCGTCGTCCCGAAGCTCCCGATCGGACGGGAACGCGTAGTCCCGCATCTGGGCGGGCACCGGGTCCAGGAAGAGCATCGACGCGAGCCAGGACTCGTACTTTCGAGTCGTGGCCGGAATCTCGGCCTGCGCCCTCTTGTGTCGCGGATCGAAGCTGGCGGGTCTGTTCAGTTGGGTGAAGAGGGCTTGCTGGTCGCTGCACGTGACGTGCGGCTTTGTGCCGCCGCGAGCGAAGTTGTTGTAGCTCACCCGGGCGTCCGAGTGACCGTCCGAGGCGGGCGTGTCCAACGTGTAGAGCGGCTCGCGAGCGCCCGACGTCGTCAACGCCTCTTGCACGATGTGCAGGCCGTCCGCGCGCTTCGCGATCGTGATCTCGAGCCGGTTCCACTCAGGCAGGTCGGTCTCGCACCCGAGCGTGAATCGGTCGCCTCCGTGCAGTGCAAGGTCGTCCACCTTGCCGCGCACCACGCGAGGCCCGCTCTGGACGGCGTACTGGATGGCCGACAGCTTCTGCCCCTGCGCCAGCCACGAGAGCAGCCGCAGCCCTTCGATGGCGTTGCTCTTGCCCGAGGCGTTGGCCCCGATCAGGACGGTCAGCGGGGCCAGCGGCAGGCGCGCCTCGCCGTAGCTCCGGAACGACTCGAGGGTGATGGACGTCAACATGGGCTCTCGCTCGGGCTCCTCACCCGACATCCTTCCACAATTCTTCATGCAGCGTGCCGAGCACCTGCTCCAACTTGCCCTCGAAGACCTTGTTCAGCCGCGCGAAGCCGCCGCCCTGGGCCTTGAACTGGCCCTGGTCCAGGGCGTCGCGGTCGACGACGACCTCGGCCTTCAACTGCTTCCCGATCCGGTCGAGCCACTGCCTTTGCGGCGGCGTCCATGGCTGCGAGGCGAGCACGCGCTGGAGCGCGCGGTCGACCCGCTGGTCGTAGGGGATCAAGGCGGAGCCCAGCGCCTGCTGGCGGATGAAGCCGATGATCGAGGCGGCGATGTCCTGGTTGCTCACCTGCGCCCAGGCCGTCCGCACGGCGCTCTCGGGGTAACCCGCGGCGTCCAGGGCGAGGCGGAGTTCGCGCAGCTGCTGGCGGGTCAGGTCTCGCGGCCTCTGGGTGACGACCAGCAGCGCGGCGAGGGCGTTCTGGTTGGCCGATATGAACGCCTTGAAGCCGGCCAGGTAGTCCTCGGGCTTCGATTTGCCCTCGCCGTACCCGCGCTCGGTGCCCTGGAACTCGTCGCCGCCCTCGTAGACGAAGAGGTCGCGACCCGCGACGACCTTGAACTTGTCCAGGAACGCGGCCACGCCGGATTGGGCCTGGAAGAAGTCGATGGCCTGGGCGGTGTCGCCCTTCTTGAGCAGGCCGATCACCTGCCAGGGCTCCATTCCGCCCGTCAGCGCGGTGAAGGTCTCGTGGTGCTCACCCGTCAGCCGGCGCTTCTTGACCTGGAACTTGGCCAGGAGCTCGGCGACGACGGCCTTCTTGTGGTCTTCGTCGGGGTCGGGTGACAGCAGCTCGCCGACCAGTTGCGTGAAGGTGAGGCTCGGCCGCTTCACCACCGGCTTCATGTCCGTGTAGGGCTCCAGGGCGGAGTACAGGTCCACGGCGTCGTAGATGCGGAAGAACTCCTTGCCGATGTCGGGGCACAGGCGGGTGGCCCGACCCATCATCTGCTCGTAGAGGATGCGGCTCTTGACCCGCCGGATGAAGACGAGGTGGGTGATCTCGGGCACGTCGATGCCGGTCGTCAGCAGATCCACCGTGACGGCGATCTTCGGCAGGCGCTCGTTCTTGTAGAGCCGGAGCTTGTCGAGCGGCTTGTCGGCGGCGCCGGTGATCTTCATCACCGTGTCGTCTTCGACCTCGCCGTAGACCGCCGTCAGGGCCTCCTTGAGCAGCGTGACCACCGTGTCCGCGTGGGCGTCCGTGGCGCAGAAGATCATCGTCTTGCCGGGCAGGGACGGGTCGATCTCCTTGGCCAGGAACTCGCACACGACGCGGTTGAAGCTCTCGGTCAGCACCCGGAGGTTGAAGCCCTCGACCTCGATGTCGATCTCGTCCGGCGTGTTGAACAGGTCCAACTGGCCGGTGGCGGTGTTGTAGACCGGCACCGCGGCGCCCGAGGCCCAGTGGATGCCCTCCTGGTTGAGCTTCGTCAGGATGCGGATGGGGGGCTCGTGGTCGACCAGGTTCCCGTCGATCACGGCCTGGCGGTAGCCGTACTCGAAGATGGGTTTGCCGAAGATCTCGGTGGTGTGCAGGGCGGGCGTCGCGGTCAGGCCGATCCGCACGGCGTCGAAGTGGTCGAGCACCCGGCGGTACTTGCTGATGTAGTCCGCCTCGCTCCGGTATTCCAACTGCGAGCCCGACATCTCCATGTCCAGGGCGTAGCCCCGGTGACACTCGTCGACGACCACGCAGTCGTACCAGTCCACCGGGACGGGCGGTTCACCCTCGGAGGGGAACATGAGTCGCTTGACCATGCCCTGGACAGTGGCGACGTGCAGCCGCGTGTCCGGCTCGGGCTTCAAGTCGCCCAGGCCCTTCACGTCGTAGATGTCG
The DNA here is from genome assembly GCA_903847385.1 of uncultured Myxococcales bacterium. Classification (GTDB taxonomy): domain Bacteria; phylum Myxococcota_A; class Bradymonadia; order UBA7976; family UBA1532; genus CAINDO01. Next base: position 27,479 of record CAINDO010000443.1, on the reverse strand, counting down.
GTCAGCGTCTGGAGGTTCTCCAGGCGCACGTCCTTGAAGGCGTTGTGCGCCTGCTCGCCGAGGGCCGTGCGGTCCACCAGGAACAGGATCCGCCGGAACCGGCCGGCCTTGATCAGCCGATAGACGAGGCAAAGGGCCAGCCGGGTCTTCCCCGTGCCGGTGGCCATCGCCAGCAGCATGTCCGACTTGCCTTCGGCGACGGCCTTCTCGACGGCCGCGATGGCCGCGTGCTGGTAGTCCCGCAGCGGGAGGTAGCTGGACGGCTCGGCCGAGAGCTTCGCGTCCGCCTTCGCGTGGTCCTGTGCCAGGAGGTTCTGCAGCCCCTCCGGGGTGTACCAGCCCTCCAGCGGTCGGGGATGGTTCGTCTTGCGCCGGGCGTCCAGGAACCAGATGCCGCTCTTGGTCTTGATCTGCCGGAGGAAGGGGCGCCCGTTCGTCGCGAACAGGAAGGGCACGTTGTACTTGGCCCAGGGTGCGCCGGCGGCCAACGGCTCCCCGGTGGAGTCGTAGTCGCGGCTGTAGCGCTTGGACTGCTCGATGGAACCCACGACGTCCTTGGCCTTCCGCTTGGCCTCGACGATGGCGATGGGCACGAGCCCGAGGAACAGCACGTAGTCCGCCGGGCCGCTCGACGTGGGCCACTCGGCGATGGCCAGGTTCTTCCCCTTCGTGGGCCGGACGCCGGCCTTGTAGGAGATGGCCACCGTGTCGGCCTCCCAGCCGGCGGCGCACAGCTGGGCGTCGATGAGGAGCCGGGTCTCGGACTCGTCGAGCTGCAGGTGCTCCGTGGCCTTCTGGGCCTGCTGCAGAACCGCCTCGGCCTGGGGCTTCGGCGCCGTGGCCGCCTCGGCCTGAACGACGGCGAGCCGGGCCTTGAACTCGGCCTCGAGCCGGGCGGCTTTGGCCTCGGTCTCGCCGGCCAGGTCCAGCGCCACCGCGACGTCGCGGTAGGCGATCCGGGACGCCGCCTCGGCCTCGGCACGCAGCGCGGCCTCTTGCTGAGCGGTCGCCTGCAGATGGGCCACTTGCGCGGCGGACTCGGCCTGGGCCCGGCGGAGCTGTTCGAGCTCCTCACGCAGGGCGTAGTCGGCCTGGCGCGGGTCCGGCGGAGGCACGAACGGCCCGCTCTTGAAGGTCGGGTCTTTGAACGCCCGCTGGAACCAGACCCCCAGCTTCCAGGCGATCCGCAGGGCGTGCAGGGCGTCCCGCTGGGTGCCCTGGTTGTCGTGGACGGCCTGGTTCCCGGCCTTTCGGAGGACGTGGAAGAGGTCGGCGACCTCGTAGTCGATGACGCGGGCGTCCTTCAAACGCCGAAGAAGATCGACCTGGGGCTCATCGGCGGAGACGAACACCCCCGTGCTGGCCGCCGCTTGCTGGGCGAGGACCTCGCCGAACTGCCGGAGCTTGAACAGCGCGGTGACGGGGTCCTCGAAGACGTACCGCTCCGCCTTCACGCCCTGAAGGGCGAGCAGGGGGACGACCTTGGCCAGATGCGCGAAGTTCGGGGAGGCGAAGCCAGCCGAGTCCTGGGCGGTGAGGTCAGCCACGGTCACCGCCGTCGGCCGCACGTGGGCGCCGGTCGGCCGCCGTCTCGTCGATCGCGAGGAGTTCGGTCACGTTCGCCTGCCTTCCCCTTCCGGCCTCTGCCTGGGAGGTTCTAGCCCGGCGGTCCGTGGGGCGCAACGGGGGACGCGGGCCGACGAACGGGGGGGTCCGCCGCACCGCCTCCGGACGGCCTGAAATTGGTTTGGGGGTTCAGGACACCCCCTCCGGACCGCCTGAAAATGGTTTGGGGGTTCAGGACAGCCCCTCCGGACCCCCCCTAAATTGGTTTGGGGGTTCGCGACACCCCCTCCGGACCCCCCCTAAATTGGTTTGGGGGTTCACGACACCCCCTCCGGACCGCCCCCAAATTGGTTTGGGGGTTGGTCGCGGCGCCCAGACTCAAGGCCCGCCCGCGATCACGACGATGTCGTCCTCCGTCCGCGGCACCCCGTCCGGGCCCGGCGAGCGCAGCGCCCACCGGGGCTCGCCGCCCGCGACGGCCTGGATGTATTCGATCGGTCGCTGCCAGGCGTCGTCGCGCAGGCGCGTGAGGTAGGGCGACCCATCGGGCCGGCGTTCGACCAGGAGCGCCGGCAGACCGGGGGCGCTGGAGCGCTCTGGCCAACGCGGCCTCGCTTTCGCGTTTCACGAGTCGTGAAAACGAGAACCGGGTCGAGGCGGCCGCGACTTCGGTCGCTTCGTTCGGCACCCAAGAACGCGAGACGTGTGGGTACCCGAGGTCCAGGCCCCCGCCTTGCACAAAACGGAACCCACGGTTACGTTTTGTGCATGAATGAGCCGCAATCCAACGGACCAGATTGGGGCCGGCTGTTCGACACCGCCGCCGGTCAAGCCGGGTACGTCACGACGAAACAGGCCGCCGTGGCGGGCTATTCGACCCACTTGCTCCGCAAGCACATCCTCGCCGGCCGCGTGATGCGACCTCAGCGGGGCATCTACCGGCTCGTCCACTTCCCGGCCGGAGAGCACGAGGCGCTGGTCGCGGCTTGGCTCTGGTCCGAGCAGGCCGGGGTGATCTCGCACCACACGGCGCTCTCGCTCCACGGTCTCTCCGACCTGATGCCGGCGCACGTCCACATGACCCTCCCGGCCGCGTGGTCGAGACGCCGCCTCCGCGTGCCACCGGGCCTGGTGCTGCACCACGCCGACGTTCCCCGCGAAGACCGCGCCTGGTTCTCCGCGGTCCCGATCACGAACCCGCGCCGCACGCTCGACGATTGCGCGCGCGTCGGGCTCTCACCGGAGATGCTGCACCACGCGGCCCAGCAGGCCCTTCGCCGCGGCCTCGTCACGAAGTCCGAGCTCGGCGCCGTCGAAGCTGCGCTCGAACCCTTCGGAGGGCTCGCGGCGTGACGATGCACACCTACGCATCACCCGAAGCCTTCAAGCAGGCCCTCGAACAGCGCATCGCGCGCGCCCGCACCACCAATGACATCGACCTACGCGTGGTCGGCTCACCGGACCAGATCCTGTCGAAATTGCAGGAGGCCGCGCGTCGCGACCTCGGCGACTTCCTGACGTTCGAGGTTGGCCCCGACGAAGACCACCCGCTGATTCAGAACGACGGGGTGAAGTACGAAGGCCATCGATTCCGCGCGGAGTGCAAACTCGCAGGGAAGCTCTTCGGCCAGCCCTTCGGCCTCGACGTCGCCTTCGGCGATCCGATTCTGGGTGAGCCCGAGAGCGTGGTCGCCGCAGACGTCCTCGCATTCGCCGGTATCGCGCCGCCGAGGCTTCGTCTCTACCCGATTGAAACGCACATCGCCGAGAAGCTCCACGCGTACACGATGCCGAGGCCGCGGCCGAACTCGCGGGTGAAAGACCTGCCTGATATCGCTTTGCTCGCGACCGCGCAGATCCTCGACGCGAAACGACTGCGGACCGCGCTCGAGCAGACTTTCACGTTCCGCAAGACGCACGCGCTCCCCACGAACCTGCCCGCGCCGATGGAAGCCTGGGCGACGCCATACGCTGCGATGGCCCGAGAAGATCGACTGACCTGGCGCACGCTCGCCGACGTCACGCGGGCTGCTCAGAGCTTCCTCGACCCAGTCCTTGCGGGCGCCCTCGATGCGAAGTGGTCGCCCGAAACCTGGCTGTGGAGCGAAGCGCCTCGGGCGTGACGGCCGTCTGCACGGGCCGAGGTGCCTGCGACTTCGTTCGCGCCGGCAGAGCGCCGCTCCCGCCATCCGGCGCCCTCCCCCGTTGATGTCAGCCCGGACCTGGACGAACCTCGCGACATGACGCCCCCCCCACCCCCTGTGGTCATCGACGTCCGCGAAGCGAAGACACACCTCTCCCGCCTGCTCGATCGCGTGCGGGCGGGCGAGTCCATCATCCTGGCGAAGGACGGGACGCCCTACGCCCGCCTCGTTCCGCTCGGCGCCCCGAGCGAAGGTCGTCGACCCGGTCGCGCGGTCGGCCGGGTGACGGACGCGTTCTTCGAGCCGTTGCCCGACGACGAGCCCACCCCCTAAACAATCCCCCGCCGCCGAGTCGCCAGGAAGTACTTCTCGAACGCGACCTTCGCCCAATGGGCCTCGGGCCCCGGGATGAGCCAGGCGTGGTCGCGGGGCTCGAGGAAGTGGTCCGAGGACATGATCAGGCCGGTGTTGCCGGCGTCGAGCACGTACTTGGCGTCGATGGCCGAGGGCGGCAGGGCGACGGGCCGGCGGCCGTGGATGGTGGCGGCGATGTTGTAGGCCACCACACGGGCCATCTCCTCGGACAGGTAGCCAGTGCGGGGCACGGCGCAGGGCACGCGCGTGTAGCCCGGCGGCGGGATGTGTACGGCCACGCCGCAGGCGTAGACCTCGGGGTAGGTCTCGGTGCGGTAGAGGGCGTCCACCCGCACGAAGCCCGAGGGCGTGGTGATGGCCTCGACGGCCCGCACGGGCTCGATGCCGCGCAGTTGCGGCAGGATGGCCGCGAAGCGGTAGGGCAGCTTGCGGCCGTCGTCGAGCTCCACGGTGCCCGGGGTGACTCGGGTGATGGCGGCGTCGACGATGGTCGTGATGCCGGCCTTGTCGAACATGGCCTGCAGCAGCTCGCCCGCCCGGCCGAAGCCGCCGATGCCGAAGTGGCCCACGAAGGGCTCCGGCGTGACGAAGGTGACGGGCGCGGCCTCGGTCTTGCCCCGCCGCGAGAGCTGGTGCGCCAGGTTGAGCGCGAACTCCGTGGCGATGGGGAAACACGAGGACCCCGGCGCCACGCCCACGATGGCGGGCCCCGGCGCCTCCAGCAGGCGCACGTAGTCCTCCTGGGCGGCCAGCGCCTCGTCCAGCGTGTAGATGGAGCTGGTGTGCCCCTGGTGGGGCCCGAGCCCGGGCACGCCGCCGTAGTGCGGCCGCGGCCCCGTGGCGATGACCAGGAAGTCGTAGTCGAGCGTCTGGTCGTCGACGAACACTCGGCGCGCGTCGGGCTCCAGGCGCGTCACGGTCCCGCGCCGGAACGTGATGCCCCGCGCTTCGAGGAGCGGGGGCACCGAGAACATGATGTCCTCGGGGGTGCGCAGCCCGAACGGCACCCAGATCAGCGAGGGCAGGAAAACGAACTGGTCCGAGCGGGAGACGACGATGACGTCGTGGTCCCGCCCGAGGTGATGTCCGAGCTGCAGGGCGGCGGTGAGCCCCGCGAAACTCGCGCCGAGGACGACGATTCGGCGACGCATGACTTTGACTCCGGAAAACCGGCCCGCGCCGCGCCGAAACGGGCGGCCGAGCCGATCGTGAGGCATGCATCGCATGTGCCCGGAGTCGACCGGCGCCCCAGGCCGGCGGGCGCGCGCCCCCGATACCGCGGCGTAACCCCGGGCCCCCGCGGCGTGGCGCCGGGACCGCACGGCGGGCGCCCCGGGCGTCGGGGCCGATGCCGCTTGAACCCCGCCCCCCCCTCTGCAACCCTGCCGCGCGATGTTGCTGACGCTGACCCTGCATTCGGACGACCCCGAGACCCCGGCCACGGAGCTCGGGCACCTGCTGCACAAGCACCCGGACAAGTGTCAGCGGTTCGACCTGGCGTTCGGCGCGGTGCACGTTTTTTATCCGGAGACCACGGCGACGCGCTGCACGGCGGCCCTGCTGCTGGACGTCGACCCCGTGGGCCTGGCGCGCTCGCGCTCCGGCGCGCCGGAGAACCGGCCGCTGTGGCCCTATGTGAACGACCGGCCGTACGTGGCCAGTTCGTTCCTGAGCGTGGCGATCTCGCGGGTGCTGGGCACGGCGCTGGGCGGGCGCTGCGAGCGTCGGCCCGAGCTCGCCGAGCGCACGCTGGACCTGGAGGCGACCGTGGCCGCGCTCTCCGCCGGCCCCGCCCCGGACTGGGTCCGCGGGCTGTTCGAGCCGCTGGGGTACACCGTGACGCTCACGCCGCCGGTCGAGGGCGTGGTGGGGCTGACGCTGCGGGGGCGCGTGCGTTTGAGCGCGCTCTTGGCCCATCTGTACGTGCTCGTGCCCGTGGTGGACCACGAGAAGCACTATTGGGTGGACGACCGCGAGGTGGACAAGCTGCTGCGCCACGGCGCCGGCTGGCTGGCCACGCACCCCGAGCGCGCGCAGATCGTGCGGCGGTACCTGAAGCACCAGCGCGGCCTGTGCCGGGACGCTCTGGCCGCCCTGGACGCGACGCTCGTCGACGACACGAACGCGCCCGATGCGCCCGAGACCGAGCCCGAGGCCGACGACGGCGCGGCGTCGGAGCAGCGCGCCGAGGCGCCCCTGCGCCTGGACGACCGCCGCCGCGAGACCGTGCTGAGCGCCCTGCGGGCCTGCGGCGCCCGCACCGTGGTCGACCTGGGCTGCGGCGAGGGCAAGCTCCTGCGCGCCCTGCTGGCGGACGCGGCGTTCACCGAGATCGTCGGCGTGGACGTGGCGCCCACGGTGCTGCGCCGCGCGTCGGAGCGGCTGAAGCTGGAGCGGATGTCCGAGGAGCGCCGCGCCCGCCTGACGCTCCTGCAGGGCAGCGCCGTGTACCGCGACGACCGCCTGCGGGGCCGGGACGCCGTGGTCTGCGTCGAGGTGATCGAACACATCGATCCCGACCGGCTCGACGCGTTTCAGGACGCCGTGCTGGGCCACCTGCAGGCCCGCACCGTGATCCTGACCACACCCAACGCCGAGTACAACGTGCTGTTCCGCGAGGCCGGCCTGCGCCACACGGACCACCGCTTCGAGTGGACCCGCGCCGAGTTCGAGGCCTGGGCCGCCGCCGCCGCGCGGGCCGCCGGCTACGGCGTGCGGTTCGAGCCCGTCGGCGAGGCCGATCCGCAGCTCGGGCCGCCCACGCAGATGGCGATCTTCACCCGCGAGGTGGCCCATGCGCCTTGAGCTGCCCTGCCCCTCGCTCGTGCTGCTCGTGGGCGCCTCGGCGTCGGGCAAGAGCACCTTCGCGCGGCGCTACTTCGCGCACACTGAAATCGTTTCGTCCGACGCCTGCCGCGCGCTCGTGAGCGACGACGAGACGGACCAGAACGCCACGGTGGACGCCTTCGAGGTGCTGAACACCATCGTGGAGAAGCGCCTCCAGCGGCACCTGACGACGGTGATCGACGCGACGAACGTGCAGCCCGAGGCCCGCCGCCCGCTGCTGGCCCTGGCGCGCAAGTACCACATGCTGCCCATCGCGCTGGTGTTCGACCTGCCCTCGGCGGTGCTGGACGCCCGCAACGTCGCGCGGGCCGAGGGCACGGGGCGGCCGCCCATCCCGTCGCGGGTGGTGGCCCATCAGCGGCGCGACCTGCACCGGGGCCTGAAGACCTTGCGGCGCGAGGGCTTCAGCCACGTGTTCGTGTTCGAGTCGGCCGAGGAGGTCGGCGCGTGTGAGCTGGTCCGCGTGCCGCTGCGGCCCGACCGGCGCGGCGAGCTCGGGCCGTTCGATCTGATCGGCGATGTGCACGGCTGCTTCGACGAGCTCCACACGCTCCTGGGGCGCCTGGGCTACGCGGTCGACCGCGCCGGGGCGTTCGAGTGGCGGGTGACGCCGCCCCCGGGCCGCCGCGTGGTGTTCCTGGGCGACCTGGTGGACCGCGGCCCGAACGTGGTGGATGTGCTCTCGCTGGCGATGCAGATGGTGCGCGACGGCCAGGCGCTCTGCGTGCCGGGCAACCACGACCTGAAGCTCGCGCGCAAGCTGCGCGGGCGGGACGTGAAGGTGGCCCACGGCCTCGCCGAGTCGCTGGCGCAGCTCGACACCACGCCGGAGGCCTTCCGCGAGGACGTCGCGACTTTCTTCGACGAGATGACGGCCCACCTGGTGCTCGACGAGGGCCGATTGGTGGTCGCCCACGCGGGCCTGAAGCGCTCGATGCACGGCCGCGCCAGCGCCGCGGTGCGGGACTTCGCGCTCTACGGCGACACCACGGGCGAGATCGACGCCTTCGGCCTGCCCGTGCGCCTGGACTGGGCCGCGGCCTACACGGGCCGGGCCACGGTGGTCTACGGCCACACGCCCGTGCCCCGCGCCGAGTGGGTCAACGGCACCATCGACCTGGACACGGGCTGCGTGTTCGGCGGCGCCCTGACGGCCCTGCGCTACCCCGAGCGCGAGCTCGTGAGCGTGCCCGCCGCGCAGGTGTACTACACGCCGATCCGGCCGCTCGCGCCCGAAGCCGCAGAAGTCCCGCCGGTGGCACCCGCCGGCCCGCCCCCGCCCGACGCGCCGGGCCTGGACCTCGCGACGATCTCGGGCAAGTCCCACCTGGAGACGCGCCTGCTCGGCCGCATCCGCGTGGGCGAGGGCGAGGCCGCCGCCGCGCTGGAGACCGTCAGCCGCTTCTCCGTGGACCCCCGCTGGCTGATCTACGTGCCGCCGACGATGTCGCCCGCCGAGACGAGCGCGCGCCCGAACTTCCTGGAGCACCCGGACGAGGCCTTCGCCTATTACCGCGAGCAGGGCGTGACCGAGGTCGTGTGCCAGAAGAAACACATGGGCTCGCGGGCCATCGTGGTCGTGCTGCGCCGGCCCGAGGTGGCCATCACGCGCTTCGGTTTCGCCCGGGCGATGCCCGGCGTCGTCTACTCGCGCACGGGGCGGCCGTTCTTCAACGACGCCGCGCTGGGTGAGGGCTTTCTCGACCGCCTGCGGGGCGCCGTGGAGCGCGCCGGCCTGTTCGATGCCCTGGAGACGGACTGGCTCTGCCTGGACGCCGAGATGCTGCCCTGGTCCCTCAAGGCCCGCAGCCTGATCGAGCAGCAGTACGCCCCCACGGGCGCCGCGGGCCTCGCGGGCCTGACCGCCGCCGTGGAGGCCCTGCGCCACGCCCCGGCCGCCGCCGCGCTGCTGGCCCGCTTCGAGGGTCGCCTCGCCCGCGTGCGGGCCTACGACCAGGCCTGGCGGCCCTACTGTTGGCCCGTCGAGGGGCTGTCCGACGTCCGATGCGCGCCGTTCCACCTGCTCGCCGCCGAGGGCCGCACGTTCTTCGACCGCCCGCACGCCTGGCACATGGAGCAGCTCGAGACCCTCGCGGGCGGCGGGGTCGGGCTGCTCGAAGTCACGCCGAACCTGACCGTGGACCTGGGCGACGCCGCCGCCTGCGCGGCCGCCGTGGAGTGGTGGCAGGCCCACACGGACGCCGGCGGCGAGGGCATGGTGGTCAAGCCGCAGGCCTTCGTGTCCAACGGCCCGCGGGGCCTGCTGCAGCCGGCGATCAAGGTCCGCGGACGCGAGTATCTGCGCATCATCTACGGGCCGGAGTACGATGCCCCCGAGCATCTCGAACGCCTGCGCAGCCGCGCGGTGAAAGCCAAACGCCGCCTCGCCGCCGCCGAGTTCGCCCTCGGCGTCGAAGCCCTGTCCCTCTTCATCGAACACGCACCCCTCGCCCGTGTGCACGCCTGTGCCTTCGGCGTCCTCGCCCTGGAATCCGAAGCCCTCGACCCACGACTGTGATACCCGCCCCATGAGAGAGCTGCGACTGCCCTTCGCCCCCGCCGGCCACCTGGAGCCGGCCGGGGTGCTGCTCGCCCTGACCGCGCTGAACGTGCCCCTGCGCCCGGCCAACCTGCACACGGTCGCCGAGGCCATGACGCTCGCCTCCGAGGTGACCGTGCGCGAGGAGCGCGCGGGGGTGATCGTGTTCCTCGTGGCCGTGGACGAGGGGGCTCAGAAGGAGGTCGCGCGGCTGTCGCTGCGGGTCACGTGGCGCGCCGGGCAGCGGGCCGAGGTGCTGGACTGCAGCCTTTGCCCCTACGACGACGGCACCTGCGTCCACGCCGCGGCCGTGCTGCTCGCCCACCACTGGCGGGACGAGGCGACGCGCAAGGTCCTCGAGGTCCCCGCGTGGCGCCACGCGCTCAAGGCGCTGATGCCGCCCGCGGACAAGCCCACGCCCAAACGCGCCGCCGGGCCCACCCACGAGGGCTGGGTGCGCTACACGCTCATCGCCGAGACCAACCTGGACCGCTTCAAGCCGCCCGCCGCCAGCGCGCTGGACGACATCCTGGAGCGGGCCATCGTCAAACGCAGCAAACGCACGGGCGAGGCCCTGGCGCCGGCGAAGTTCCCCAACAAGCTGGAAGATGCCGAGTCCAAGGTCGGCCTGACCGAGGTCGACCGCGAGATCGACCGCTACTTCCAGGAGCTGCGCACGTTGCAGTCCCTGGGGCGGCAGCGCTGGAGCGGCACGGACGGCCGCACCGCGCGCGTGCTGGACGACCTGGTGGGCCGCGCCCTGGCGCTGCTCGCGCAGGTGGCCGACCTGCGCTACGACGACGAACCGGTGTTCGCCAGCCCGGAGCCCGTGGCGCCGCGCATCGTGGTCGAGGACGGCCCCGGCGAGAACCTGCTGCTGCGCTGGTCGCCGGACATCCGCGCCGTGTGGGACGCCGGCCCGGGTTTCGTGCTCACCCGCGAGGGGCGCTTCCAGCCGCTGCACCGCGAGATCAGCGCCGAGATCCGCGCGCACCTGCACGAGCCCCTGCCCCGCGTGCCCCTGGCCTCGGCCGGGGAGTTCCTGCGCGAGATCGTGGTCGAGGGCACGCTGCCCGTGGACCTGAAGGCCCGCAAGCTGCCCCACATGCGCGGCGCGGACGTGCCGGCGCAGCCCCGCCTGCGGCTCGCCGAGACGGAGGGCAGCCTGACGGTGACGCCCTCGTTCGTCTACGCGGACGCCGACCACGTGCGCGAGGTCGACGTGGCCGACACCTCGCCCTGGGTGGTGTTCGGCGACGCCGGCCAGCCCGGCGGCCTGCCCCGCCTGGGCGAGCGCGACGCGCAGCGCGAGACGGACGCCCTGCGCACGCTCGCCGGCCTGTGCCCCGGCCCCTACCCGGCCACGCTCACCGGCGACACCGCCCTGGAGTTCCTGTACGAGGTCGCCACCGACGGCACCGAGCTCAAGACCACCTGGGAGATCCTGTTCGACGCGCGCCTCGCCGGCGTGAAGTCCGTCGGCCGGTTCACCCCCAAGGTCAGCGTGCACTCGGGCATCGACTGGTTCGACGTCGAGGTCGAGTTCCGCGGCACGGGCCGGGCCAAGGCCAGCCTGGGCGCGCTCATCGCCGCCTGGCGCGCGGGCCGGCGCTTCGTGCGGCTGTCCAACGGCGCCATCGGCCGCATCCCCGCCGAGTGGCTGGCGCGGCACGGCGAGACCCTGGAGCAGCTCGAGGAGCTCAAGGCCGGCGGCGACGGCCGACTGCGCGCCTTCGCGGCCCCGCTGGCGGCGGAGATCCTGGGCGACGACGGCCTGCCCGAGGCCGCCAAGCGCTGGCGGCACGTGGCCGAGCGCATCCGGGCGTTCGAGCGCATCCCCGAGCACCCCCTGCCCGGCGGCGTGGACGCCACGCTGCGCGACTACCAGCTCCGCGGGTACCACTGGCTGGTGTGGCTGCGCGAGCTGGGCCTGGGCGGCGTGCTGGCCGACGACATGGGCCTGGGCAAGACGCTGCAGACGCTGGCGCTGCTGCTGGACACGCACGGCGCCGCCGACGGCCCGCCCTCGCTCGTGGTGGCGCCCACCAGCGTGGTGCACAACTGGCTCTCCGAGGCCGCGCGGTTCACCCCCAGCCTGCGGACCCACCTGCACCACGGCGCCGGCCGCGCGCGACAGTTCCCGGCGGACGCCCAGCTCGTCGTGACGAGCTACGCGCTGCTGCGCCAGGACGAGACGCTCTTCCGCGAGACGCGCTTCCGCTACGTGGTGCTCGACGAGGCCCAGGCCATCAAGAACCCCACCAGCCAGATCGCCCAGGCCTGCCACGCGCTCCAGGCCGACCATCGGCTCGCCGTGACGGGCACCCCGCTGGAGAACAACCTGATCGAGCTGTGGAGCCTGTTCCACTTCTTGATGCCGGGGTTCTTCGGCGGGCGGACGGCGTTCAACGCCCGCTTCACCACGCCGGTGCAGAAGTACCGCGACGACGAGGCCATGAGCGCCCTGCGCGGCCGCATCCGGCCCTTCGTGCTGCGGCGCCGCAAGGATGAAGTCGCCACCGAGCTGCCGCCCCGCACGGAGCAGGTGCTCTACTGCGAGCTCGACGCCGCCCAGCGCCGGCTCTACGAGTCCGTGAAGGACACCTACCGCGACCAGGTCTTCAACAAGGTCGACCAGCTCGGCCTGGGGCGCGCCACGATCCAGGTGCTCGAGGCCCTGACGCGGCTGCGGCAGGCCTGCTGCGACCCGCGCCTGCTGCCCTTCGACGAGGCCCGCGAGGTCACCACCTCGGCCAAACGCACGCTGCTGATCGACACGCTCGACGAGATCGTCGCCGAGGGCCACCGCACGCTGATCTTCTCGCAGTGGCCGTCGCTGCTGCGGCTGGTGCAGGCGGACCTGAACGCCGGGCGCATCGAGTCGCTGTACCTGGACGGCGCCACCGTGGAGCGGCAGAAGCTCGTGGAGCGCTGGAACGCCCCGGACGGCCCCCCGGTGTTCCTGATCAGCCTGAAGGCCGGCGGCACGGGCCTGAACCTGACCGGCGCCGACCACGTGATCCACCTGGACCCGTGGTGGAACCCGGCCGTCGAGGCGCAGGCCACGGATCGGGCGCACCGCATCGGGCAGACGAAGCCGGTCGTGGTCTACAAGCTGGTGGCCCGCGACACGGTCGAGGACAAGATCCTGGAGCTGCAGGCCCGCAAGAAGGCGCTGTTCGACGCCGCCCTGGACGCCGACCGCATGCTGGTGGACACCCTGACGCGGGCCGATCTGGAGTCCGTCTTCGCCCCGGGTCGATAACGGGGATATCATCGGCGGAATGCACGCCACACCCGCCCGAATCGCCGCGCTGACGACGCTGGCGCTGCCTGCGCTGGCCTGGGCCGGCCCGCTGGAGCGCCACTTCGGCAGCGACGACGCCAACATCGCCAACGCGCAGCTCTTCGCCAAGCTGCTCGGGCCGGACAGCCACTTCGACGCCCGCATCGGCGCCTGGTACGCCAACCTGAGCCGCGGGCCGTTCTCGGCCATCGACGCCGACATCGGGCAGGAGGTCTACGACGACCCGGAGTACGGCGTGAACGCCGAGGGCGGCGCGGGCAAGATCCGTACGGGCTCGGGCATGCTTCGGGACGTGGGCCTGTCGCTGGGCGTGCGGGGCAACGAGGCGTTCTTCGACTACGTGTCCGACCAGCTCTTCGAGGCGATGAACGACGAGGTCAACGCCCGCACGAAACCCGGCCTGGCCCGCGAGAGCATCAAGATGCTGATGGGCGAGTTCCGGCCGAACCTGAAGGAGTGGCTCGGGCTCGACGCCCGGGTGTTCATCTCCACGCAGTACGGCCGCCTCGCCGGGCGCATCGACGACACCGCCATCTTCACCGCACGCAACGGCAAGCCTTATTTCGGCTCCCGCAAGGGTGACTCCTGGGACACGAAGCTCTTCTCGCTCGAGGCGGGCTGGTTCCACGAGGAGGGCGCCTACGAGGCGGCGAAACACGAGAGCGGCGCGCGGCTGGGCGGCTACCTGCGCTACCTGTCGTTCTCCATGCCCACCGTCGTGGGGCAGGAGGAGCTCGACCACAACTGGCTGGCCCTGCAGGACGCCGACTTCGCCGCGCTCGGCGTGGGCTTCCGGGGCGAGTACTGGAACTGCCCCAACGTATGCGTCGAGCTGTCGACGTCGTTCGTGCCCATCGGCGCCGGCACGCTGGACCTGGGCCGCTGGGGCGAGGTCTTCGGCTCGCCGCTGCAGCTCAACACGGACGTGGGCGTGAACTACCCGCTGGTGCTGGGCTCCATCATGACGCTGCGGCCGTACCTGTCGTTCCGGGCGGACTGGTTCACGCTCTGGGGCGCGCAGACCGGCGGCGAGGGCACCTTCAGCACCAAGACGGTCATCCCCGACTACTTCCTCTGGGGCCCGCGCGCCGGGCTGAGCGTGTCGCTGTGAGGGCCGCGCTGCTGGCGGTGTTCCCGGTCCTCGGCGGGCTCGCGCTGTCCGCCTGCGGCGACATGACCTCGGCGTTGAGCACGTCCTCCACGCGCATCGACGGCCTGTCGTGCGAGGTGGCGGCCGACTGCCCCGCGCCCATGGCCTGCTGCCTGAGCGGCATCGCCACCTACGGCGACTCGTACGACCTGGCGACGGCCGCGGCCACCGCCCACCCGCAGTGCATGCCGCCCAACGAGTTCTGCGACGCCTACGCGCCCCAACTGCTCGCGGGGCAGCCCTGCGGCCGCGCCGGCGAGACCATCGACCCCATCTACGGCACGGTCATCTACACGGGCCTGGACGCCTGCCGCGACGACCTGTTCTGCTGCCCCTCGACGCTGAGCTGCGCCACCCCGGACACCTGCCCGGCCGAGCCCGTGGGCGGCGCGGCCGTCCCCGACGCCGGCGTGGGGGTCGTCCCGACGGGGGACGCTGGCTTGAGCGGGGCCGGGTGCTCTGCAGACACTGACTGCCCGGACGAAGAGCTCTGCTGCGGGATCTCGTACCTGTACCGGCTCGGCACCTGCACCTCGCCCCGGTCCTGCGGAGCCACGAGCTACGCCGGTGCGCCCGGCGGCGGCGACACGGACGGCGGGCTGCCGACGCCGGACGCCGCGCTGCCCTGCACGCGCCCCCGCGGCGAGACGCCGGCGGCGTGTTACGGCGCCCCCACGGTCAACGGCGACCCGAACCTGGCGCTGATGCTGAGCTTCGAGCAGGGGCCGGCCGTGTGCGACGCCTCGGGGCAGAACCACCACGGCTCCATCTCCCTGGGGCAGCTCGCCCCGGGGCAGGGCGTGAACGGCGGCGGTGCGCTGGACGGCACGGCCATCCTGCCCATCTACGACACGATGCAGCCGCAGACGGGCCTGACGCTGTCGATGTACGTCCGGCGCGAGGTCGGCGGCAGCATCCTGCGCGCCGGCAGCGACATCGCCCTGGCCTCGAACCGCTGCGCCGAGCTCTTCGCCGCCGTGTGGCTGGCCTCGGTGGAGACGCCCTGCGGGGCCCTGCCCGCCCAGGTCTGGACCCACGTGGCCGTCGTCGCCGACGGCACGAACCTGCGTGTGTTCCTCGACGGCCACTTCTCGGTCACGGCGCCGGGCCGGCCCGTGGCGGACGAGTGCGGCACGCTGGAGCTCGGCTCCGACGGCGTCCAGCTCGACGAGGTGAGCTGGTGGACCCGCGCGCTCACCGCGGACGAGATCTGCGCCCTCGCCGGCAAGGGTGTGGTCGACGGCATCTGCCGCTGACCCCCCGCCTCACCCCCCGAAGAGCGGGTGCAGCGCGAGCTGGGTGATGTAGGCGATGGTCGCCGTGGCCGGGATGGTCAGCACCCAGGCCGCCACCATGTTGCCCGCCACGCCCCAGCGCACGGCCGAGACGCGTTTGCTGGCGCCCACGCCCATGATGCAGGCGTTGATGCAGTGCGTGGTCGACAGCGGGATGCCGAAGTGGCTGGCGGCCAGGATGGTGCCGGCGCCGGCCGTCTCCGCGGCGAACCCCTGCAGCGGCGAGATGCGGATGATCTTGCTGCCCATCGTCTTGATGATCTTCTTGCCGCCGCCCATGGTGCCCGCGCCGATGGCGATGGCGCAGGAGACGACCACCCAGTAGGGGACCTCGCCGGCCTGGGTGGGCATCATCCAGTCGGGCACGCCGGTACCGCCGTTGTGGGCGAAGGTCACCAGTGCCAGCGTGATGATGCCCATGGACTTCTGCGCGTCGTTGGAGCCGTGCGACAGGGCCATGAAACACGCCGAGACGAGCTGCATGCGCCGCGAGGCCTTGTGGACCAGCGGCGGGCGCACGTTGCGCAGGGCCCAGGTCAGGCCGACCATGATGAAAAACGCCAGCGTGAAGCCGAAGAGCGGCGACACCACCAGCGGCACCAGGACCTTCTCCACCAGCTTCTGCCAGCGGAAGGCGTCCATGCCGGCGTGGGCCACCACGGCGCCGCACAGGCCGCCGATGAGCGCATGGGAGCTCGACGAGGGGATGCCGTACCACCACGTGATCAGGTTCCACACGATGGCGCCGACCAGGGCCGAGAGCACGACGGTCTGCGTGACGAGGGCCGCGTCCGTGAAGTCACCGGAGATGGTCTTGGCCACCGCCGTGCCCATGATCGCGCCGATGAAGTTGAACAGACCGGCGACGATCACGGCCGTGCGGACGTGCAGCACGCCCGTCGACACCACGGTCGCGATGGCGTTCGCGGCGTCGTGGAAACCGTTGATGAAGTCGAAGATCAGGGCCGTGATGACGACGACCGTGAGCAGGGTCACCATGGCGGGCCGCCGTCAGCCGTGTTTGATGGCCAGGTGGGCCATGGTCTCGCCGGCGTGCTCGCAGCGGTCGATGGCGGTCTCCAGGTCGTCGAGCATCTCCTTCTCGCGCAGGAGCGTCTTGGCGTCGATGGCCGGATCGTGGAAGAGCTGGCGGACGGCGTCCCGGTAGATGCGGTCCGACTCCTTCTCGATCTTCCGGAGCGTGCGGCTGGCGGTGACCAGCTCCTGGTACTCGTGCTTGCGCAGGTGAGGCACGGCGGCGGCGAGCACCTGAGTGCACTCCACGAGCTGATTGATCAGGTCCAGCATCGGCTGGGTGGGCTGCTCGATGCCCATGAGCACGCAGACGCGGGCCGCGCCGTTGGTCAGGTCCAGGACGTCGTCGAGCTCGTCGGAGAGCTTCTTCAGATCCTCGCGGTCGATGGGCGTCACGAAGGTCCGGGCCAGGGCCTCCTCCATCTCGTGCACCACGGCGTCACCGCGGTGCTCGACCTCCTGCACCGAGTCCCGCACCGTCTCCGGCGGCGCCTTCTCCACGGCGAACCGTGCCAGGGCGCGCGCGCCTTCGAGCGCGAGCTGCCCCTGCTGCTCGAGGTAGTCGTAGAACCGACCCTCGTTGGGCATCAAGAAGCGAACGATGGACTGAAACGACATGGTCGCACCTCGGGGGCTCCGGCGCGCGTTAGATAGCGGAAAGGCGACTTCGACGAAAATCGTTTGTGACTTTTCTGGGCGCGAAATTGGCACGGATCATGCGTACCTTGGCCGCGCTCCCACGGCAGTGGAGCACCGTTACGCCGCCCGCGGCAGGAGTCGGTTCCATGAATCTGCGACCCCCCATCGTCGACCGTCTGCTCTACGCGCCGTACCTCGCGCAGCTCGTCGTGACGCGGCGCTGCAACCTCGCGTGCGGTTACTGCAACGAGTTCGACCAGACCTCCCAGCCGGTGCCGACCGCCGTGCTCAAGGCCCGCATCGACAAGCTCAAGGCGCTCGGGGCCTTCGCGATCGAGTTCACGGGTGGCGAGCCCATGCTCCACCCGGACATCTGCGAGCTCATCCGCTACGCCCGGGGCCTGCGCTTCACCAAGGTGATGATGATCAGCAACGCCTACCTGCTCAACGAGAAGATCGTCGGGCAGTTGAGCGACGCCGGCCTGCAGGAGATGCAGATCAGCGTGGACGGCGTGAACCCCAACGACACGACCGTCAAGGTCCTCAAGCCCTTGCGCCGCAAGCTCGAGGCCGTCTCCCGGGCGGCGAGATTCAAGGTCGTGCTCAGCGGCGTGGTGGGCAGCGGCACGGCCAACGAGACCCTCGAGGTCGTCGAGTTCGCCAAGGCCAACGGGTTCCGGCCGCGGGTGCTCGTGCTCCACGACCACGACGGCCAGCTCAAGATGACCCCCGAGGACCTCGAGGCCTACCAGCGCGTGCGCCAGGCCATCGGCGGGCGCTTCAAGGAGGCCGGCGACTACCGCACCGCCCTGATGACCAACGGCAGCGCGCCGTTCAAGTGCCGCTCCGGCAGTCGCTACGTGTACGTGGACGAGTTCGGCATGGTGCGCTGGTGCTCCCAGACGCGCGAGGTCTGGGGCAAGTCGCTGGAGAGCTACACCGTCGACGACCTGAAGGCGCAGTTCCACACGCCCAAGACCTGCAACGAACGCTGCACCGTGGGCTGCGCCCGCACCTGCAGCGCGCCGGACCAGTGGCGGTCGCAGGACGGGGCGGCCGGGGGGGCGTCCCCATGACCCCACTCTCCATCGCGTGCGTCGTCGACGAGCCGATGCCCACCCGGGACACGCTGACCGTGCAGGTCGTGCAGACGCTCTCGGCCCTGGTGCGCGCCGGCGCCGCCGTGGACCTGTACCTGCCCGTGCCGCCCACGGGGCCGCGCAAAACGCCGGACGCCCTGCGCGAGGCCATGCGCGCCCACTACCAGGCCGACTGCGGCTTCGAGGTGCGGCTTCTGCCCGGGCTCGTGCCCGGCGGGCGCGGCGCCCAGAAGTTCGCCCAGGCGGCTCTGGCCGCGCGGCCCTCGCTCGGCGGCCACTACGACCTGCTCTACAGCCGCATCGTGCTGCCGATGCTGGCGGCGCTCACCGTGAACCGGCCGGTGCTCTTCGAGACCTACCGCCCGCTGACGCGGCAGTACCCGCTCACGCGCCTGCCGTTCCGGGCCGTCGCGCGCCACCCGGCGTTCCTGGGGCTGGTGACGCACTCGGAGTACACGCGCACCGCCTTCGTCGAGGACGGCCTGCCCCCCGAGAAGGTCCGCACGCTCTACAACGGCTACGACGCCGGCGCGTTCCAGACCCGCTTCACGCCGGCCGAGGCCCGCGCCGCGCTCGGGCTGCCCGAGCGGCCCACGTTCATGTACGCCGGCCGCATCGCGCCCCTGAAGCGAATCGAGCTGCTGCTGGACGCCGCCGAGGCGCTACCCGAGGTGCAGCTCGTGCTGGTGGGCGGCAACGACACCGCCGAGGCCGCGCCCTACGTCGCGCGGGCGCGCGCGCTCCCCAACGTGTCGCTCATCGGGTACGTGACGGGCGGCAAGCTCGCCCAGGCCCTGCAGGCGGCGGACGTGCTGGTCATCCCGCCGAGCGCCGCGCCCCTGGAGCAGTTCGGCAACACGGTGCTGCCCATCAAGGTCTTCGAGTACCTGGCCGCCGGGCGGGCCATCATCACGGGCGAGGTCGCCGACACCGCGGAGCTGCTGCTGCAGGGCGAGAACGCCGAGCGCATCAAACCGGACGACGTCGGCGCCCTGGTCGACGCCCTGCGCCGCCTCTTCGCCGACGACGCGTATCGCGAGGGCCTGGGCACCCGCGCCCGCGCCCGCGCCGCCGAGCTCACCTGGGACGCCCGCGCCGGGCGCCTGCTGGACTGGATGCGGACGCGCCTCGCCGCGCGCTGAGCGGCCGAGGCCCTTACGGAGCGGCGAACAGCGCGTCGAAAGGCACGACCCGCAGGCCGTCCTCGCCGAGGGGCAGGAGCAGGGCCCGGGCGTCGCCGACCGCGCCGTCCGCAGGCCAGGTCGCGCCGGCGATGTCGCGGAACACGGGCGCCTCCCCGGCCAGGTCCGCGACGACGAGCCCCGAGTCGCCCCGCAGCACGGCCCGGCCGCCCACGGACCGCCACTCATAGAACGGCCCGAGCGCCTCGGGCAGCGCGTGGTCGCGCACGGTCAGCGTCTCGCCCGCGCGCCAGCCCGTGACCTCGAGGAGCGCGGTCGTCGGGTAGTCCGACTCGCCGCGCAGCTCGGTGCGGGCGGTGAGTCGGGGCGGGTCGTCCGGCGCCAGCGCCCGCACGGCGACGTTCTCGACGAGGACCGTCGCGACGCTCTCGGCGCGCCCCCCGACGAGCTGCACGGCGTGGAAGCGGGTGTCGACCCGCGCGCCGCCCGGGGCGTCCGCCACCTGCACGTACTCGGCGGCCAGCAGGCGCCCGCTCGCGGGGTCGAAATCGAGCACGCGCCCGGGCACCGAGAGCGGCGGCAGGGGCACCGGGGCGTCGGGCTCGGTGAAGTCGACGCGGTCGAGGAAGAACTGAAAGCGCTCGCCGCTCGGCAGCGCGTGGCTCGTGACGAGCAGGTCCCCGCGCGCAAGGATCGGCCCGACGTCGTCGCCCTCGAGGGGGAACGCGGTCACCCGGGGCGCCGGCCCGCGCAGGTCGACGACCGCGAGCTGCTGGGTGTAGACCGCCTCGGCGCCCCGCCCGGAGACGCGGGCGCGGGGGTAGGCGTACCCCAAGGGCGTCGGCGTGGGCGGTGTGGCGTTCGTCACCAGCCCGAGGTCGTTCCAGTCGATGCAGCCCTGGGAGACCGGCGCCTCGCGGCCGGCGGTGCCGGGGGCAAACCGCTCGAACATCTCGCAGTTGGAGTCGTTGCTCCGTTGGACGCTCGTGTCGACCCACCCGTGGGCCGTGATCCCCAGGGGCGTCGTGCCGTCGGCCGCCACGTAGGGCGGCAGCAGGCGGCGCGTGGCCTGGCAGGGCGGGTTGCAGGCCACCTCGGCGGGCGGGGAGGCACCCTCGGCCGAATACGGGGCTTCGTCACTGGCCCCCAAGGCCGCGAGGGGCACGCGGTCGAGGCGGACCCCCTCCGCGCCGGCGCCCGCCCGGACGACGTCGTCGCCGTCGATGATCGCGGAGGAGACGGGCACGGAGAGCGGGAGACCGCGCGCCCCGGGCACGTCCAGCGCGCGGATCTCGGCGCCCACCGCGACGTTCTGGGCACCCCAGGACAGCACCCGCGGCGCGCCGCCCTCCATGGGGGTCGCGTCGGGCGCCGCCCCCGCCAGGAGCGCGTCCGTCAGGGGGAAGGTCCGGGTCGTCGGGGGGCGGCAGGTGCAGGGCGTCTCGGTCACGCTGACCCACGGTGCGGCGTCGACCAGCGCGATGCTCGCGCTCACACCGCCGGCCCGGAGCGCGGGTCCGAGGGCCCGAGGCGCGCCCCCCACGAGGCTCGGCGCCTGGGCGTCCGTCGCGTCCAGCGCGGCGGCGAGGGGTGTCTTGCCTTCGAGGTCCGTCCCCGCGCCGTACAAGCGCGCGCCCGCCGCGATCCCCCAGAAGGCCCCGGGCACCTCGACGCGGGCGCCCACGCGGGGGGCCGCCGGGTCGGACGTGTCCAGCACACCGACCGTCGTCGTGCGCTCCGGGTGCTCGGCGTCGCTGAAGAGTACGAAGGCCCGCGTCGGCGTGAGCAGAAACGGCCGCACCACGCGGACACCCTCGGTCTTGGGCCACTCGAAGGCCGGCGAGACCTCGGCCGCGCCGCCGTCCGCGGCCAGGCGGACCCGGACGAACACGACGGGCCCCTCGCTGGTGTAGCCCGGCGTCGCGACGGTCAGGCAGTCCACGGTGTCCGCGCCGAACTGCACCGCGCCGGGGGCGTCCACGACGCCCGGGACCACGAAGCTCGCCCGGTCCGCGCGGGGTGCGAGGGCGGCCGTTCCGGCGTCGAGGGCCACGAAACGCGTCTGCCACGCGTCGGGCCGCTCAATCGTCGCCACCCACAGCGTGTCCTCGCCTTGCCGCAACAGGCGCGGGGCGACCCAGGACTCGGTGTCCGTGAAGTGGGGGAAGCGGCGGGCGTCGCCGAGGACGACCTGCCCGGCGGCCTCGCGGGTCAGGGTCCGCAGCGCCGTGACGGGCGGGTCGGCGGTGCCGGCTACGCCCTCGATCGTGGCGAGCACCTGCGTCGACCCGACCGGGAACAGGCCGGCGAACACACCGTCCACGTCGATCTGCGTGGGGGCCGGGAACGCGCGCTCGGCCGCCCCGCCGGTGAAGCCGGACACGTCCCAGGTCTCGACCCGGACCCGCGGGTGCGCGCCGCGCGGGTCGATCGACGATACGGCGACGAGCGTGTCGTCGACCACGTCGAGCGCGGCGACGGCCCCCGCCGGCCACGTGCCGCCGAGTCGTCGTGGGGCCGCCGGGTCGGTCAGGTCCACGGCCTGCGGGCCCCGCCCCGGCCGCGCCACGAACAGAACGTCCCCGCGGCGGGCGGCGAAGGTGTCCAGACCGCGGCCCGTGCGCTCATCGGGGGGCGCGGCGAGGTCGAGCCCCGGGGGCGAGCCGCTCCCGCCGCCGTCCTCACTCCCCTGCGCGCCGCCGGTATACGGGCGCATCGGCGAGTCCGAGAGGAACGCGTCCGGGCCGGCCTCGCGCTCCTCCGCCTCGTTCGAGCACGCGCCGATGGACGCCAGAAAACACAGGGACAGCCACAGGGTTCGTCGTCGGTTTCGCATCGCAGATGAATCCGACACCCGCATGCCCGAACGGATCAAGCCGAATTGAACCGCCGTTCAGTCGCGCGGCGGGGCGCGGCGCAGGGGCGTGTAGGTCGCGCGCCGGCCGTCCGGGTGGGTGCCGATCAAAGCCGCCGGCACGCCGTAGGCCGCCGCCAGCGCCGGGTTCTCCAGCACCGCGCGGGGGGGGCCCACGGCGGCGACCTGCCCCTTCACCAGGAGCACCAGCCGGTCGCAGAACTGCGCGGCCAGGTTCAGGTCGTGCATCACCACGACGCCCACGCGGCCCGTGTGCGCGCGGTGGGCCAGGGCCTCGCACACGCCCATCTGGTGGCCCGGGTCCAGGTGGCCCAGGGGCTCGTCCAGCAGGAGCGCGCGGGTGTCCTGCGCCAGCGTCAGGGCCAGGAACACGCGCTGCCGCTCGCCGCCGGAGAGCGTGTCCACCGACCGCCCGGCCAGATCCGCCACGCCCATCTCGGCCAGCGCCGCCTCGGCCGCCGCGCGGTCCTCGGGCCCCTCGAAGGCCCCACGCTGGTGCGCCATGCGGCCCATCAGCACGACCTGCCGCGCCGTGAACCCGAAGGCGACCTGCGGCGTCTGCGGCAGGAACGCCAACGCCCGCGCGCGCTCGGCGGGGCTGAAGGTCGCCAGCGCGCGGTCCTGCCAGGTGACCTGCCCGCGCAAGGGCCGGTCGAGCCCGGCCAGCAGCCGCAGCAGCGTGGACTTGCCGCTGCCGTTGGGCCCCACGATGCCGACGAGCTCGCCGGCCTCGGCCTCGAAGTCCACGGCGTCGAGCACTGTCCGGCGATGCCACTCGGCGGCGAGTTTGCGCGCGCGAAGGGTCATGGGACCCCCCCCGCCCCGCTCCGCGGGGTCTGCCCCCCCTGGGGGGCGTTCGCTGCGCCTTTGGCTCCGCTCACGAGAGCCGCTCCCGTTCGCGCCACAAGAGAAACAGGAACAAAGGCCCGCCCAGGCCGGCCGTGAGCACACCGACGGGCAGGTCCGTGTCCAGCACGGGGAAGAGCGCGCGCGTCGCGGCGTCGCACAGGACCAGGAACGTGCCGCCGGCCAGGATCGCCGCGGGCAGCAGGCGCCGGTGGTCGGGCCCGAGCAGCAGCCGCAGGAAGTGCGGCACCACCAGCCCCACGAAGCCGATCAGCCCGCCCACGCTCACGGCCGCGCCGACGATCACGCAGGCGGCCACCAGCAGGCGGCGGCGCAGGCGAGTCACGTCCACGCCCACGGCCGCGGCGCCCAGGTCGCCGAGCGCCAGGGCGTTGAGCGCCGGGCCGAGCCGCAGCAGGAACGCCAGGCTCAGCAGCACGGCCAGCGCCGCGGGCACGAGCGCGGCGGCGCCCAGGGTCTCCACGCGCAGCGTGCCCATCAGCCAGAACATGATGGCCTGAGCGCGCTGGGCGGGCAGGAGCGTTTGCAGCAGCAGCACCGCCGCCGCCGCGAAGGCGTTGAACACCGTGCCGCCCAGCAGGATCACCAGCGCCGAGGCGCCCGTGGCCCCCCGCGCCAGGCGCCAGAGCAGCAGCGTGGCGAGCAGCGCGCCGCCGAACGCGCAGACCTGCACGGCCCCCGCGCCGGCCCACACGCCGAAGGGCACGAACACCAGCCCCAGCGCGCCGCCCAGGGCCGCCCCGCCGCTCACGCCGAGCACGTAGGGGTCGGCCAGCGGGTTGCGCAGCATGGCCTGGAACACGACCCCCACGCCGGCCAGACCGCCGCCCAGCACCAGCCCCATCAGCACCCGGGGCACGCGCAACTGCCAGAACACGCCGGCCTCGACGCTGTCCGAGCGGGGGCCGAGGGCGAGCGCGCGGCCCACGTCCAAAGGCGCGCTGCCGGCGTGCACGGCGAGCGCCGCCGCGGCCAGGGCGAGCAGCGCCCAGGGCACGAGCCCCAGGAGCAGGCGGGCGGGGGTGAGGGGCGCTGCGGGCTTCAGGGGAACCGCTCCGCCAGCCAGGACAGGCCCTCGACGACGCGCACGCCCGGCTGCATCAGCCCGGGGTGCGTGACCGCCACGACCTGCACGCCCGAGAGCCCGGGCAGCCCCGTGAAGAACCCCGGCGCCTCGCCCTCCATGGCCGCGGCGGCGTCCAGGATCACGTCGGGCCGCGCGGTCACGACCTCTTCGGCGGTGAGCTTGGGCCAGGGGCGCTGGAAGGCCGCCGCGGCGTTCACCGCGCCGAGCATGGTGAGAAGCTCGTCCCCGAAGCTGCCGGGGCCGGCGACCACCAACGGCGCGCGGCCGTAGACGAACAGCACCCGTTTGCCCTTCAGGCCGGCGGCCTTCGCGGCGGACACCGGCAGCGCGGCCCGAGCGGCGGCAACGGCGGCGGTGGCCTCGTCGGTTTTGCCCGTCGCCCGTCCGACGGCCTCGAAGGCCGCCCAGGTGGCCGTGAGCGAGTCCTGCTGCACGGCGAGGGTGCGCACGCCGAAGCCCTCCAGGCGGGTGAACAGACCCGCCATGGCCGGGCTCTGCACCGCCACGACCAGGTCGGGCTTCAGGGCCAGGATCGCCTCGGGATCGGCGTCGGCGAAGCCCCCCACGTGGGGGCGCGTGGCGGCCTCGGGCGGGTCGTCGCAGTAGCGGGTCACCCCCACCACGCGCGGCCCCAGGCCCAGGCGGAACAGCATGCTGGTCAGGGCCGGGGCCAGGCTGACGATGCGCTGGGGGGCGCTCGCCGGGGCGCTCGCCGGCGCGGGCACGGCGGCCGGTTCGCCCGCCGTGCAGGCCACGACGACGGCCACGAGCCCCAGGAGCAGCACGCGGCGGATCATGGCGTGGGGTTCCCCAGGCGCCACGTCGTCGCCTCGCAGGTGGTGTCGAACACGGTCACGCCGTTGCCCGCCTGCTCCGTGACGGCCAGCCGGCTGCCGCCGCCCTCGACGGCCACCGCCCAGGGGTTGGCGTACTCGGGCAGCGGATAGGTCGCGACCTTGCGGCCCGCGGTGTCGTACTCGACGACCTGGTTGTCCCCGGAGTTCACCACGAGCAGGTTCTCGCCCACGGGCTGCAGATCGCTCGGGTACAGGCCCAGCGGCGCGATGGTGGCGGCCGCGGGCACCGCCGCGCAGTTCGCCGCGAACGCCGCCTCCAGGTCCGCCAGGCCGCGCCGCTCCAAGCTGCCGGCCACCGAGAGCATCACGTACAGGTCGTCGCCGACGATGCGGGGCGTGCTGGCGCCCTCCAGGTCCGCCGCCTGTCCGACCGCGACGCCGCAGCCGGAGACCGAGTCGTCCCCGCCGTCGATGCGCCACAGCGTGTCGCTGTTGAAGTTCGTCACGTACAGCGTGCTCTCATGGGCGACGATGCTGCCGAGGCCCACGGTCTCGGGCTCGCCCAGCCACAGCGGCGCCTCGGCGCCGTGCTCCATCATCCCGTTCCCGGCGTTGAACACGAAGACCGCGTTCGAGGTCGCCGAGGTGATGTACGCCCGCTCCCCGACGAAGGCCACGTCGATGGGCGCGCCGACCAGCGGCCTGGCCGGGTCGAACGAGAGCGCCGCCGTGCCGTGGGGGTGGGTGGCGGTGCCCAGATCGGCGATGGGCAGGAAGTCGATGCCGCCGGGCCCCGTGACCTGCACGGCGCCCGCGGTCATGTCGTAGGCCGTCGTGCCCGTGTTCACGACGAAGAGGCGGTCGCCGTGGACGGCCAGCTTCTGCGGGTTGGGCAGGTTCGTGGGGAACTTGTTCACGAAGGCCCCGGTCTTGGGGTCGATGATCGTCAGGAACCCCTCGCCGAACTCGACGACGCCGGCCGCCGCGTTCCAGACCGCGTTCGTGCTGGCCACCACGAGGTAGTCGCCGGCGAACACGACGGCCTGGGGTGCCGTGAAGGCGTCGCCCTCGCCGTCCCACGAGCCCGGCACCGCGGGCTCGCAGAGGCTCGGCGAGCCCCCCGCCCCGCCGGCTCCACCCGCGCCGCCGATCCCGGCGTCACCCTCGGCCGTCGAATCGTCCGTGCCCTCGCAGCCCGCGGTCCCGACCACCAGGCAGGCCGCCACGCAGACCGCCTTCGCCTTCCACAGATGCGTGTTCGTCATCGTTCCTCTCCCCTTGCCTCGCCCGCGGGCGAGAATCGCAATGAAAACAACCATGTGCGCCCGGGGAGCGGCTGCTGCACCGCGTCCTGGGCGTCTTTGACGTCGAAGATGTTGCGGAACGTCAGGCCCGCCTCGAAGCCCGCGCCGACGGGGCCGTTCACCCCGAGATCCCAGAGCGTGTGCCCCGGGATGCGCCGATAGCCGAAGCGGTCCGTGCGGACCTCGGAGCGCGCGTCCGCCGCCAGGAAGGTCACCGCGCGCCCCACCTGGCCCTGCAGCCGGCCGAACAGGCGATGGGCCGGCCGGTGGGGCAAGGGCGTGCGCGGCGCCTCGTCGAAGCGCGCGTCCAGGTGTGTGTAGGCCAGCGTCAGGCGGCCGGGCCCCAGGCGGGCGTCCGCGGCGGCCTCCTGTCCCAGGATCCGCGCGCCGTGGTCGTCCGTCGCCTCGATCAGGTAGGCCTGCACGGGCATGAACAGGATCACGCGGTCGTACCGCTGGCCGAACACCGCGGCCTGCAGCGAAACGCCCCGCGCCGGGCGCAGCTCCAGGCCGGCGTCCCAGGAGAGGCCGTCCTCGGGCCGCAGGTCCGGATTTCCGCGCAGGCCGGGCCCCCGGTAGTACAGCTCGTCGAAGCTCGGGTCGCGGAACACGCGCCCGACGTTGCCGCGCAGGGTCACGGGCGCGAAGGGCGTGAGCGCGGCGCCCGCCTGGGGCACCAGCATCGCGTCGCGGCCGTCGTGATCGTCCACGCGCAGCGCGCCGGACACGACCAGGCGGTCCGCCCACGGGCTCCACGCCTCGCTGAGCACCACGGCCGTGCTCGTGCGGTCGTCGCGCCGGTCGGGCTCGAAGGCGGCCTCCAGGCGCGAGCGCGACCACTCGTGCCGAGCCTCGACGGCCACCCGCGGCCGGTGGGCGCCCAGGCCGTTCAGGCCCTTCAGACCGAGGCGCGCGCGGCCGCCCACGGAGCGGTCGTCCAGGTCCGAGCGGGTCGGCGCGCCCCACAGCGTCGGCGCCGGATCGCGCCAGGCGTCCGTGCGCCGGGTGAAGTGCGCGGACACGCCGCCCTCGAAGCGGTCGCCGAACAGCGTGGCGTCGTCGGCGCTCAGGGCGGCCAGGAGCTGCCCCCGCGCCGCGTGCGCCCGCGTCTGCTCGAACTGCTCCACGCCGGGCTCGCCCCGCGCGGTGTCCGACCCGAGCAGCAGCAGCGTGAGCGTGGTGTCGTCGCCCACGCGCACCCGGCCGCGCGCCAGGCCGTGGAGCTCGTCCTGCGCGTTGTTCTTCCGACGCCGGGTGTGGCCCTTCAGGTCCTCGAACACGAAGTCGCCGTCGGCGTGCTCCGCCCCGAGCACCGCGAGCACGTCCGCCCGCTCGCCGCCCCAGGCCTCGGCCACGGAGAGCCCGGCCTCGCCGTACTGGCCCAGCCGCAGCGCCGCCGCCCGCGCCCGC
>CAINDO010000442.1 GCA_903847385.1 uncultured Myxococcales bacterium | reverse complement strand
GCGGCGAGGACCGCGGCGGCCAGCGGGCGGCGCGCGGGACCGGCGGCGGTCGGGCGGGCCTCGGCCACGGCGGTGTAGCAGTAAGGGTCCTCGGTGAGCGTGTCGGCGAAGGCGGCGGACACGCACCGCGCGCCACCGCGGCAGCGGCGACCGAACCGGCACGCGCCGCACGCGCCGGTCAGCGTATCGGGGTCGAAGTCGCGGTTGTAGGCGAACGCCCCCGGACGGAACCAGATGTCGGCGAGCCGGGTGTCGCGGAGCTGTCCCTCGACGAAGGGATCCGGCCCGTCGCCGTGCGCGTGGGACTGCATCGAGAGGCAGCCCTTCACGCTGCCGTCCGCCTGGAGCCCGATGGCTTGCAGCCCGGCCTGGCAGCCCTGCCAGCACTCGGCGCGACCGCGCCATCCACGTCCGCGCAGGACCTCGTCCGGGCCCCCGTAGTACCCCAGCGAGTCGCCCACGGTCAGCGTCAGGCCCTGGACGCGCGCGGCGGGTTTCATGCGGGCGAGCATCGGCAGCAGGTAGAGCAGGTCGTCCGGTTGCAGGATGTCCTGCCGCTGATGGGCCATCGCACCCATCGGCTTGGCCAACTGCAGGCGCCAGCCCTCGGCGCCGCAGGCCAGGGCGAGGCGCAGCACCTCGTCGAGCGCGAACAGGTTGCGCCGGCTGACGGTGGTCATCAGCGTCACGGGCAGCCCGGCGTTCACGAAGGCCGCCACCCCCTGCAGGGTGCGGGCGAACGCCCCTTCTCCCCGGATGGCGTCGTGGATCGGCTCCGGCCCGTCGACGCTCACGGCCACGTTGCACAGCCCCGCCGCGCGGGCACGACGGGCGATGTCCGCGGCGGCCTCGGCGTCGCGGTACACCCCGTTGGTCACCATGTTCACCCACATCCCGAGCGACGCGACCTCGCGGGCGATCAGGTCCCAGTCCCGGCGCAGGGTGGGCTCGCCGCCCGAGAGCGTCACGAGCTCCGTGCCCAGCCCGGCGAGCTGATGCACGACGTCCAGGCACTCGGCGGTGCTCAGCTCCCGCGGGCGCACGTGCCCGGCGCGCGAGCCGCAGTGCACGCAGCGCAGATTGCAGGCCAGCGTCAGCTCCCACACGCAGTTGCGCGGGCGAAAGCCCGATTGTTCCGCCCGGCGACGCGCGCCGAGCGCGGCGAGACTGTCCACAGTGGCGTTCATCATGACGGCCTCCGACGACCAGCGATGATCGACAAGCATCGCGCGTGCCCGCCGCGTGGCCGTGCAGGCCCGTGCACGGCGTTTCGGCCCGGGAACGCGCCGGGGTCTCGTGGTACCGCGGGCGGCGCCGCCGCAACCGATGTAAGCTCTGCGCATCTTCTCTGGCTTTCCCCGGCGCACCCCGCCTCCGGACCGAATCGACCCGATGCGATCTCTGCTGTCTTGCCTCGCGCTCACGCTCTCCCTGCCGCTCCTCGGCGCCGCGCCGGCCCAGGCCGCGGCACCCGACGACCCGCAGCTCGCCCCGGCGGCCCGGGCCCCCCGGGAGCTGGGCGGCTGGGACGAGGCCCGCGCGCTCCTCGCCACGCGCTCGACGGACCTGCGCGCCACCGCGACGGGCGTCGATCGGGCCGAGGGCCGCTGGCGGCAGGCGCTCTCGACGCTGTTCCCCAACGCGCGGCTCACGGCCGTGCTCGGCTACGACCTGCTCAACCCGGACCTGCCCGTGCTCGGTGCGGCGGCCGCGGCGGCGGCCCCGGGCGGGGGCAAACCGACGACCCCCACGGGCGTCGCGGCGGCCACGCTGACCCAGAAGGTCGTGGACTTCGGCGCGTGGCGCGGCCTGGACGCCGCCGAGGCGGGCAAGGCCGGGGCCGAGGCCGAGCTGGCGGCCGCGCGGCGGCGCATCACGCAGGGGCTCTCCCGGGCGCTGGTGGCCACCGTGGCCGCCGAGCGCGTCGCACAGCTCAACCGCCTGTCGCTGCAGCAGGCCCTGGACCGCGCCGCCCTGACGAAACGCGTGACGGAGCTCGGGGCGGGCACCCAGCTCGACCTGGTGCGGGTCCGGCAGGACGTCAGCCTGGCCCGCGCGGCGCTGCTCGGCGGCGATCAGCAGCTCTGGCAGACGCGCGAGGCCCTCGGGCTGGCGCTGGGCCTCGATGAAGAGGTCGGCGTGCGCGAGGGTTTCTCGCTGGACGGCCTGCTCGTGGAGCTGCGGCGCTCCTGCGCGCCCCTGGGCAAGGACGACCCGCGGGCCGAGGTCCGGGCGTCCGAGGCGAGCCTGGAAGCGGCGCGGGCGGCCCGCTCGCAGGCGCGCAGCGGCTACCTGCCCACGCTGGACCTCACGACGACCCTCGCGGCCGTGACCACCACGCCGGCCCCCGGCGAGTTCGCCTCGTGGAACATCGCCGCCGTGCTCAACGTGCCCCTCTGGGAGGGCGGCCTGCGCGACGGCCTGATCCACGAGCGCACGGCGGCCGAGCGCCAGGCCGAGGTCGGAGTCGAGGCCGCGCGTCGGTCCACGGCGCTCGAGGCCACGCACGCGCGGCGGCAGCTCGCGACGGCCGAGGCCGTGCTGGCGGCCGTGCGCGAGGCCCGCGACCTCGCCCGCGAGCAGGACCACCTCACGCAGCGGTCCTTCGAGATCGGCAAGGCCACGAGCCTGGACCTCATCGTCAGCGCCGCGGCCCTGCGCGCCGCGGAGCTCACCGTGGCCCTGCGGGAGTTCGAGTGGGTCCAGGCCGGCCTGGACGCGTACCTGTCGACGGCGGAGTGCCAGCCATGAGCGTAGACGCAGGCGAAGCGATTGCCCCCATCGCGAAGCGGCATCAGCCGCAGAAGCGATTGAGCCCGAAGGGCGGGGGGGCAGACCCGCGCAGCGGGCGGGGGGGCGGTGCCATGAGTGAATTGCGCGTCGCGTTGATCCTGTGCGCCGCCCTGGCGACCGCCTGTGGCGAGGCCCCCAAGGCCGGCGCGCCCGGCGCCCCGAGCGCCCCGGGCTCGGGTCCGGGCTCGGGGCCGCCGCCCCCGCGCGAGGTCCAGGTGCGCACGCTCGCCCCGGCGGAGGTGCGCGAGACGGGCGAGTACCTGGGCTCGCTGCTCTCCCGCGAGAGCGTGAACGTGCGGCCCCAGGGCACGGGGTACGTGCGCCGCATCCTGGTCCGGCCCGGTGAACAGGTCGAGGCCGGCGCGGTGCTCGTGGAGATCGACGCCCGCGAGGAGACCGCCGCGCTCGACACCGCCGAGGCGCAGCGCAAGTCCACCGAGGCCCGCGGCGAGCTGGCGCGGCAGACGCTCGAGCGCACGGAGTCGCTCGCCCGCGAGGGCCTGGTCAGCCAACAGGATCTGGAGCGCGCCCGCTCCGAGCAGCGCGCCGCCGAGGCCGCCACGCGCGCCGCCGCGGCCGCCGTGTCCCAGCGGCAGGTGCTCCTGCAGTACAGCGGCGTGCGCGCGGCCATCTCCGGCGTCGTGGGTGATGTCCTCGTGCGCATCGGCGACCACGTGAACCCCAACACGCAGCTCACCAGCATCGCCCAGGCGGACGCGCTGGAGGTGAGCGTGTCGATCCCCGTGGCGCGGGCCAACGTGCTCAAGCCGGACACGCCGATGGAGCTGCTCGACAAGGCCGGGAACGTGCTGATGACCAGCACGATCTTCTTCGTGGCCGCGCAGGTGGACCCGCGCACGCAGCTCGTCGAGGTCAAGGGCGCGTTCCGCAACACGGGCGGGCTGCGGCCCGGCGAGCTGGTGCGCACGCGGCTGGTGTACGACACGCGGCGGGCGCTGCAGGTGCCGGCGCTGTCGGTGTTCCGCCAGAGCGGCCAGCCCTTCGTGTATGTGGTGGTCGAGAAAGAGGGCAAGACCGTGGTCGAGCGGCGCCCCCTGAAGCTCGGCGCGCTCGGCGACCAGGCCTACGTGGTCGAGGGCGGCGTGGCCGAGGGCGAGCGGATCGCCCTGTCCTCGCTGCAGATGCTGCGGGACGGCGCGGCGATCAAGCCGGTCGCGCCCGGCTCGGCGCCGGGCTCGGCGCCCGGGTCCGCGCCCGGGTCCGCGCCGGCCTCGGTCCCTGCCTCCGCGCCCGCCAGCCGGGCGAACTGAGGCGCCGTGTTCGTCGACTTCTTCATCCGCCGCCCCGTCCTGGCGATCGTCTGCTCGATCATCCTGACGCTCGCCGGCGCGTTCACCATCGGCGGCCTGCCGATCTCGCAGTACCCGGACCTGGCGCCCCCCCAGGTGACGGTCACCTCGACCTACGTGGGCGCCAGCTCGGACGTGGTCGAGAGCGCCGTCACCGTGCCGCTGGAGCAGGAGCTCAACGGCGTCGAGGGCATGCGCTACATCAGCTCCACCAGCGGCAACGACGGCGTGTCCACCATCACGCTCACGTTCGACGCCACGCGCGACATCGAGGTCGCCACGGTGGACGTGCAGAACCGCGTCAGCCGCGCCACGGCCCGCCTGCCCGCCCAGGTCATCCAGGCCGGCGTGGTGGTGAACAAGGCCTCGAACCAGCTGTTGATCAGCTTCGGTCTCTTCAGCCCGGACGACCGCTACGACGCCAAATTCATGAGCAATTACGCCGATGTGAACCTCAAGGACGCGATCAAACGCATCCGGGGTGTCGGCGACGTGCGCATCTTCGGCGAGCGCAAATTCTCCATGCGCATCTGGATCGACCCGACGGAGCTCGCCCGGCGCAAGCTGACCGGGCAGGACGTCGTGCGGGCCATCCAGGAGCAGAACCTGCAGGTGGCGGCCGGGCAGGTGGGCCAGCCGCCGGCCACGGACGACCAGCCCTACCAGCTCGCCGTGCGCGCCCGGGGCCGCCTCGTGGAGCCCTCGGAGTTCGAGGACATCATCCTGCAGCGCGGCCCGGACGGTGAGCTCGTGCGCCTGAAGGACGTCGCCCGGGCGGAGATCGGCGCCGAGAACTACGGCCAGCTCCTGCGCTTCAACGGCAAATCCGGCGTGGGCATGGGCATCTTCCAGTTGCCCACGGCCAACGCGCTCGACGTCCGCGACGGCGCCGTGGAGGCCATGGCGCGGCTCTCCAAGTCGTTCCCGCCGGGCCTGGAGTACAAGACCGGCCTGGACACGACGCTGGCCGTCCGCGCCTCGATCCACGAGGTCATCACCACGCTCGCCGAGGCCATCGGGCTCGTGATCCTGGTGATCTTCCTGTTCCTGCACGGCTGGCGCAGCGTGCTGATCGTCGCGTTCACGCTGCCCGTGTCGCTGCTCGGTGTCTTCATGTTTGTGAAGCTCTTCGGCTTCTCGATCAACACGCTGACGCTCTTCGGCCTGACGCTGGCCACGGGCCTGGTGGTGGACGACGCCATCGTCGTCGTGGAGAACATCGAGCGCCTGCTGCTGCAGCGCCGCACGAGCGCCCGCGAGGCCGCGAGCGCGGGCATGAAGGAGGTCGCCGGCGCCGTCGTGGCCATCTCCATCGTGCTGATCGCGGTGTTCGTGCCCGTGGCGCTCTTCCCGGGCACCACGGGCCAGATCTACCGCCAGTTCGCGCTCACCATCGCCGCCTCCGTGGCGCTCTCGACCTTCTGCGCGCTCACGCTCACGCCGGCGCTCAGCGCGCGCCTGCTCACCGTGCACGAGGGTCCCAAGTGGGTCGGCTTCCGCCTCATCGACTCGATCCTCGACTGGGGGCGTCGGGTCTACGGCCGCACGCTCCACGTCATCCTGCGCCACCGGTTCCTGGTCGCCGTGGGGTTCCTGGCGGCCGTGGCCGGCACGGTGCAGCTCTTCCGCAGCGTGCCGACCGGCTTCATCCCCGACGAGGACCAGGGCTACATCATCGTCTCGGTCCAGGGGCCGGACGGCGTCTCGCTGAGCCAGACCACCCACGTGCTCGATCAGGTCGAGGCCGTGCTCAAGGCCCAGCCCGAGGTCCGCACGATGTTCGTCATCGGCGGCTTCTCGCTCGGCGGCACGGGCCCGAACCTGGCCACGATCTTCTCGCCCCTGGTGCCCTGGGACGAGCGCCCGGGCAAACACCAGACGGTGGCCGCGCTCGTGGAGCGTCTGCGCGGCCCCCTCGGGCGCATCGGCGAGGCCCGGGTGGTGCCCTTCCAGCCGCCGGCCATCCGCGGCGTGGGCACCGTGGGCGGCTTCCAGTTCGTCGTCGAGGACACGTCCACCGGGCGGTCGCTGCAGGAGCTCTCCGGGGCGGCGCAGGCGCTCGTGGGCGCGGCCAACCAGGACCCGCGGCTCCGCGGCATCTTCACCTCGTTCACGGCGGACACGCCGATTCTGGACGCCGAGGTCGACCGCCCGCTCGCGAAGGCCCTGGGCATCCCCCTGGAGCAGATCTTCGGCACCCTGCAGCTCTTTCTGGGCAGCCAGTACGTCAACGACTTCAACTACGCCAACCGCACCTACCGCGTGTACGCGCAGGCGGACCAGTCGTTCCGCAACAGCCCCGGTGATCTCGCGTCGTTCTACGTGCGCACGGAGACTGGCGACATGGTGCCGCTGGAGTCGCTCGTGCGCACCACGCCGGCGACCTCGGCGCAGATCATCCGGCACTACAACCTGTTCCGCTCCGCCGAGATCAACGGGCAGGGGGCGCCGGGCGTGTCCTCGGGCGAGGCCCTGGCCGCCATGGAGTCGCTGGCCGGGCGGCTCCTGCCCGAGGGCGTGACGGGCGAGTGGACGGGCCTGAGCCTGGAGCAGAAGGAGAGCGGCGGACAGACGCTGATCATCTTCGCGCTGGGCGTGCTGTTCGTGTTTCTGGTGCTCGCGGCGCAGTACGAGAGCTTCGTGCTGCCCTTCGTGATCATCCTGAGCGTGCCCCTGGCCATCCTGGGCGCGCTGGGACTGCAATGGAGCCGCGGCTACGCCAACGACGTCTTCTGCCAGGTCGGCCTGGTCATGCTCGTCGGCCTGGCGAGCAAGAACGCCATCCTCATCGTCGAGTTCGCCGAGCAGTTGCGCGAGCAGGGCCGCACCCCGGCCGAGGCCGTGGTCGAGGCCGCCGAGATCCGCCTGCGTCCCATCCTGATGACCTCGATCGCGTTCTTGCTGGGTGTGTTGCCGCTGATGCTGGCGCAGGGGGCCGGCGCCGCCGCGCGCAACTCGCTCGGCACCACGGTCTTCGGCGGCATGTTCGTGTCGACGTTCGTGAATCTCGTCGTGATTCCGGGCCTTTACGTGATCGTGCGGCGGCGCTGACGTTCGTCCGCGTGTGAACGAGCGCACGGCCCCGGTGTGTGAACGCCGCTTCACACGGGCGCCGCACGACGGCCCGCAGCCTCAAAGGGGCGATGGCACGGCGGTTGCGATGACTGGACGCGTTCCATCACCGCAAACCGAAGAGGCCCCCATGCGATTCTCCCTGCGCACCGCCCTGCTCGCCGTCTCGACCCCGCTCGCCCTGCTCGCCTGCGGAGAGGCCGCCTCGGAAAAGGACTCGACGCCCGCCGTGCCCGAGGTCCGCGCCGACGTCGACCG
The DNA here is from genome assembly GCA_903847385.1 of uncultured Myxococcales bacterium. GTDB lineage: Bacteria > Myxococcota_A > Bradymonadia > UBA7976 > UBA1532 > CAINDO01. Next base: position 5,289 of record CAINDO010000442.1, on the reverse strand, counting down.
GGACGACACCCGCCCGCTGACCGACACCGCCGTCGGCGCCGTGGTGGCCGGGCAGAACACCTTCGGGCTCGGCTTCTACCGGGCCGTGGCGGCCAGCACGACGGGCAACCTGTTCTGCTCGTCCATGAGCGCACACCAGGCCCTGAGCATGGCCTACGCCGGCGCGCGGGGGGAGACCCGGGCCGCGATGGCCGGCACCCTCCACGCCACGGACGACGACGAGACCTTTCACGGCGCGCAGAACACGCTGGCGCAGGCGGTGATCGCGCCGGTGGCGCCGGAGAGCCTGCCCGAGGGCGCCGAGGCCCCGATCGTGCGCCTGCAGAACGCGCTGTTCCCGCAGGAGGGTTTCCCCATCGACGCCGCCTACCTGGAGCGCCTGGCCCGCAGCTACGGCGCCGGCGCGGTGCCCGTGGACTACCGGGACGACGCCGAGGGCGCGCGGGGCACCATCAACCTCTGGGTCTCCGACGTGACCGCGGGTCGGATTCCGGAGCTCCTGCACCCGGGCCAGGTGGGCCCGGACACGGCGCTCACGCTGGTGAACGCCGTGTATTTCCTGGGGAAGTGGTCCGAGGCGTTCCTGCCCGAGAGCACGTTCCCCCAGGTGTTCCACGCCGCGGCCGGAGACGCCGCGGTCCCCTTCATGCATCACACGTTCGAGGGCCTCGCCGCGGCCGTCACGCCGGAGTTCACGGCCGTGTCGCTGCCCTACGCCGGGGGCGCGCTGAGTTTCCTCGCCGTGGCGCCGGCCGGCGACCTCGCCGACTTCGAGGCCGGCCTCTCGGACGAGACGCTGTCGGCGGTCCTCGGCGCGCTGTCCACGGAGCGCACCGACCTGGCCATGCCCGGGTTCGAGCTGCGCAGCCGGTACGAGTTGAAGCCCGTGCTCACGGCGCTCGGCATGGGTGTGGCCTTCTCGGACGCCGCCGACTTCCACGGCATCGCCTCGGGGCTCGACCTGAAGATCTCCGAGGTCGTCCAGGAGGCTTGGGTGAAGGTCGACGAGGCCGGCACCGAGGCCGCCGCCGCGACGGCGGTCGTCTTCGACGCTGGCGCGACCCTGGAGCCCGAGCCGGCCCGGCAGATCGCCCTGGACCGGCCGTTCGTGTTCCTGATCCGCCACGAGGCGACGGGCGCCGTGGTGTTCATGGGGCGGGTGGCGAACCCCCGCTAGGCGATCAGGCCTGCCGCCTTGCCCGCGCCCACGCCGAGCTGCAACAGACCAATCATCCACACCGGCGCGATGAACAGCATGCCCCCGCACTGGGGCGCGAAGAGCCAGCGCGGCGCGGCCTGCCGCCGGACGCGCCGCAGCGCGAGATCCCCGAACAGGAGCACGCTCCCGGCGACGAGCAACGCGATGGGTTCGTGGTCACCCGACAGACGAAACGCGAGGTAGCCGAGCAGAAGGCCCGGCACGAGGACGAGGGCGGCGGCGAGATTGAGGTGCATGGTGCCATCTTGCCGCGCCGCGCGCACGGGCGCGACCCCCGGAGTTTCGGGGGGCTCAGTCCCCGCAGGGCACCCCGCCCTCGAGCGGCTTGGCCCTGCACGCCCGGGCAGCCGGCGAGTTCTTCATGGGCAGCGTGTCGCGCCAGACGCCATCGAAGCTGTGCAGCGCGGCGGCGACGGCGCCGGCGGTGGGCACCAGGCCGATCTCGCCGACGCCGCGGGCGCCGTAGGGCCCCTGCGGCTCGGGACACTCGACCAGAATCACCTCGACCTCGGGCATGTCCTGGGCGCGCAACACACCGATGCCGCGCAGCTTGTCGGTGGCCGGGAAACCGCCCGGGGTGGGCAGCTCTTCGGTCAGCGCGTAGCCGATGCCCATGTGCACGGAGCCCTCGATCTGGCCCTGGCACTGCATGGGGTTGATGGCGCGGCCGACGTCGTGGGCGGCCACGAACTTCGACAGACGCCCGGCGTCGTCCAGGATGGCGACCTGGGTGGCGAAGCCGAAGGTCAGGTGGATCGTCGGATCGGGCACGTCGAGGCGGGTGGTGGACTGGTCGAGGAAGTCGCCCTCGAACACACGGCCGACCATGGTCGAGAGTGTTTCGCCGGCGTCCAGGGCCTCGCGCATGCGCCGCGCGGCGATGGCCACGGCGTTGCCGCTGAACACGGTGGCGCGGCTGCCCGTGGTCTGTCCGCAGCCGAGCGCGAAGGTCGTGTCCACCTTGGCGTCGATGAGACGCGGATCCACTCCGGTGATGTCACTGGCGATCTGGATACAGATGGTCAACAGACCCTGACCCATCTCGGTGTAGCCGTTGTAGAGGGTCACGCGGCCGTCGGGCTCGACCACGAGGCGCGCGCGGCCGGACTCCAGCACGCCGTTGCCGATGCCACAGTTCTTGATGCCGCAGGCGATGCCCTTGAACTTCGCCGCGCGGTAGGTGTCTTTCACGGCCAGCAGCGTGTCGCGCAGGCCCATGGGCTTCTTGAGCACCTGCCCGGGGCCGAAGGTGTCGCCCTGGTCGCAGACGTTGCGCCAGCGCATCTCCCAGCCATCGATGCCGACCTTCTCGGCCAGGCGGTCGAGGCAGCCCTCGAGCGCGAAGGCGGCCTGGTTGGCGCCGAACCCGCGCATGGCGCCGCAGGGCACGTTGTTCGTGTACACGGCCTTGGCCTCGACCTCGGCGGCGGGGATGCGATAGGGCCCGCAGGCGTGGCCGGCGGCGCGCTCGAGCACCTTGGCGCCCACGCTGGCATAGGCGCCGGAGTCACCGATCATCTTGGCCTGCAAGTAGGTCAGGCGGCCCTCGGCATCACACCCCACGCGGTAGTGCATCTCGATGGGGTGGCGCTTGGGGTGCATTCGCACGGACTGTCCGCGCGTGAGCACCAGCCGAACGGGGCGCCCGGTGAGTTTGGCCATCAGGGCCGCGTGGGCCTGGATGCTCATGTCCTCCTTGCCGCCGAACGCGCCGCCGTTGGGCACGAGGGTGACGAAGACCTTGTCCACGGGCAGGCTCAGGAAGCTGGCGATCTGTCGCTGGTCGTCGAAGATGCCCTGACCCTGCGAATACAGGCGCACGCCGTCCGTCTCCCAGGGCTCGGCCAGGCAGGCCTCGGGCTCCAGGAACAGATGCTCGATGCGCTGTGTGTTCCAGGTGCCCTCGACCTCGTGCACCGTGGCGGCGCGGGCGGCGTCCCAGTCACCGCGCTTGTAGCCGCTCTCGCCGAGCAGGTTGCCGTGGAGCGCGGCCTCGTTGACCAGCGGCGCGGCCTCCGTGAGCGCGAAGTGCGGGTCGAGCACGGGCTCCAGGACCTCGTAGGTCACGTCGATGGCCGCCGCCGCCTCGCGGGCGATGCGCTCGCTGTCCGCGGTCACGGCGGCCACCACGCTGCCGACACAATGGGTGACCTCGCCCTCGGCGATGAAACCGGGCCAGTCGGTGTAGAAGATGCCGTACCAGAGCTTGCCCGGCACGTCCGCGGCGGTGAACACACGGTGCACGCCGGGCATCGCCAGGGCGCGCGTGGCGTCGATCTTCAGCACGCGGGCGCGGGGGTGGTCGGCGAGGCGCACGGCGCCGTGGAGCATGTCCGGGCGCTTCATGTCGGCCACGTAGGCGCGGTCGCCGAGGGTCATGGCCTCGGCCTCGTACTTGGGCAGGCGCGTGCCCACCTTGCCGCTGTAGTCGGCCTCGGGGAGCGCCTCGCCCTGGCGCACGCGGGCGTAGAGTTCGATGGCGTCGATGATCTTCACGTAGCCGGTACATCGACACAGGTGCGTGTCCAGGCCCTTGGCGATGGTCTCGCGGTCGGGCACGCCGTAGCGGTCGGCCAGCGCCTTGGCGCGCAGGGCGATGCCGGGGATGCAGAAGCCGCACTGCAGGCCGCCGGTGCGGGCGAAGGCGTCCGCGAGCAGCGTGCGCTCGTCTGCGGCCAGACCCTCCAGCGTGGTCACCGACTTGCCGTCGCACTTCTTCGCCGGCGAGGCGCAGGCCGTGCGCACGTGGCCGTCCACCATGACCGTGCAGCAGCCGCACTGGCCCTGGGGCGAGCAGCCGTCCTTGGGCGAGGTGATGTGCAGGTGCTCACGCAGGACCTCGAGGAGCGAGGCCTCCTCGGGCAGGTCGGTGAGATGGTGGGTCTGGCCGTTGACGGTGAGCGTGAGGTTCATGCATGTCTCCTGGCGAAGCCGACTTTGTACGCTGCCCGGCGCCCGCGGGCAATCGAGGCCTGTCCATGGACGACGCGGAGATCACTCGCTGGCACGCGGCGCTCGCCGCCCTCGGCACGCCCGAGCGGGCCGTCTTCGAGAAGGCCTACCTGAAGAGCCCGCTCGTGCACTTGGGCTGCGGTCAGCCCGTCGTCCGCGAGATGGCGCGCACCGTGGACGCCGAGCTGCCGAAGACCCTGGCCCCCGAGGCATTGATGGCGCTGGCCTTCGCGCTGCACGAGACCGGCGTGCACGAGCTGCGGGCGCTGGCGATCGCGCTGCTGGAGCGGCGGCAACGGCGCCTCGGCCCGGAGTCGCTGCCGCAGCTCACGGCGCTGTGCCGGCGCTGCCCCGGGTGGGCCTACATCGACTGGCTGGCGACGAAGGTCGTCGGGCCCGTGTGTGCGCGGCTGCCGCCCGAAATCGAGGCCGAGACGCTGCAGACCTGGGCGGCGGACCCGGACTTCTGGATCCGTCGCGTGGCGCTGCTCGCGCCGCTCACCCGCCTGCGCCAAGGCGGGGGCGACTTCGCGCTCTGGACGCGGCTGGCCGTGCCGATGCTGGGCGAGCGCGAGTTCTTCATCCGCAAGGCGCTCGGCTGGGTGCTGCGCGATGTCTCCAAGAAGCGCCCCGAGCTCGTGCGGGCGTTCGTCTCCGCGCACGGGGCGAAGATGTCCGGGCTCACGCGTCGCGAGGCGACGAAGTACCTGCCCGCCGATTGACTGGCCGCGTCCCCGGCATCGGCCTATCGTGATCCGCGTCGCCCGGATTCGCCTGGGCGAAGAGATCGGGAGGTCCCATGTTCGGCAGACTCGAGCTTCGATTCGTTCTGGCCTCGACCCTGGCGCTCGGCGCGTGTGATTCGGACACGGATTCCGGCACGGCGAAAGACGCCGGCCCCACGGGCGGCAGCACGGGCGGCGCGATCACCGGCGGCAGCGGCGGTGGTCCCACCGGCGGTGTCATCACCGGCGGCGGCGGCGGCGGGCCGACGGGCGGTGTGATCCCCGGCGGGAGCGGCGGCGGGCCCACGGGCGGCACCGGCGGTGTGGTCACGGGCGGCGCCGGCGGCGGCCCCACGGGTGGCACCGGCGGTGTGATCACCGGCGGCCCGGGCG
>CAINDO010000441.1 GCA_903847385.1 uncultured Myxococcales bacterium | reverse complement strand
CTACGAAGAGGCCGTCGCCTGCGCGCAGGCTCGCGGCGTGGACCTGCCCGGCATCACGCGGTGACGCCCCTCGACCTGCTCGTCTCCGGCGCCGCGGAGGTGTTTCCCAGCGGCGACGAGGCGCCGATCAGCCACGGCGTCGTCGGGGTCCAGGCCGGTCGAGTCGTGTACCTCGGGCCCGAAACGGGTCTGGCCGGAGCCGGCTGGACACCGGGTCCGGGAACGCGTCGCGTGGATGCCGCGGGCGGCCTCGTCACGCCGGGCCTCGTGGACCCGCATACCCACCTGGTCTTCGCCGGGGACCGCGCGCACGAGTACGCGCTGCGGGCACAGGGGGCGAGCTACCAGGAGATCGCCCGCGCGGGCGGCGGCATCGCCCACACGATGGCGCACACGCGGGCCGCGAGTGAGGAGACCCTGTGCGCGTTGGCCGCGCCGCGGCTCGATCGGCTCCTCCGCCACGGCGTTACGACGGCAGAGGTCAAGTCGGGGTACGGCCTCGACCTGGACACCGAGCTCAAGCTCTTGCGGGTGATCCGGCGACTGGACCGCCACCACCCGGTCGACCTCGTCGCGACGTTCCTGGGGGCGCACATCGTGCCGCCGGAGCACCGCGCGGACCGGGCGCGCTATGTGGACCTGCTGGTCCACGGCATGCTGCCGGCCGTGGCGGCCGAGGGTCTCGCCGAGTTCTGCGACGTCTTCGTCGAGGACACCGCGTTCCATCCGGACGAGGCCACGGCGATCCTGAGAGCCGGCGCCTCGCTGGGCCTGCGCCCCAAGCTGCATGTGGACCAGCTCACGGACGGCGGCGGGGCGCGCCTGGCTGCTGACCTGGGCGCAGTGAGCGCCGATCACCTGGAGTTTGCGAGCGTCGACGGCATTCGGGCCCTGGCCGACGCCGGCACGACGGCGGTCCTGCTCCCCGGCGCCACCCTCTTTCTCGGGCAGTCGGCGCGGCCGCCGGCCCGGGCGCTCCTGGACGCCGGCGTGCCCGTTGCCCTGGCCACGGACTGCAACCCGGGCACCTGCCCGACGGAGAACCTGTCGCTGATGCTGACGCTGGGCATGAGCCTGCTGCGGCTGCAGCCGGACGAGGCCCTGCGGGCCGTGACCTGCCACGCCGCGCGGGCCATCGGGCGCGCGGACGTCGCCGGCGCGCTCGCGGTCGGTCGACCGGCGGATCTCGTCGTGTTCGACGTGCCCAGCCACCGCCACCTGCCCTACCACTTCGGCGTGAATCATGCGCGCACGGTGGTCAAGGGCGGTCGTGTGGTCTGGGAAGCGCCGCCGACACCGACGTTCTTCACGCCCGCGTGACTCGCCGCGGCGGCGACGCTTGACGCCGGCCGCCCGCGTCGGTGAAAAGGGAGTCACCGACCATGGAGAGCCACCCGCACGACCCCTGGGTCTGCCGCACGTGCGGCGAGGTCGCGCCCCGCGGCCTGGCGCCCGGGGAGAAGTGCCCGCGGGACGCCACCGTATTCGTGCGTCAGGCGGACCTGGCGAGCCAGCCGGACGACCCCGTGCTCGGGCAGGTCGTGGGCGGCAAGTTCGCCATCGTCGGCCTGATCGGCGTCGGTGGCTTCGGTGCGGTCTACCGGGCCATCCAGACCCCCGTCGGCCGCGTGGTCGCCGTCAAGGTCATCCGGCCCCAGCCGGACGCGACCTCGCACGATCAACTCCGTGCGCGTTTCTTCCGCGAAGCGCGGGTCGTCGCGCGGCTCTCGGATCCCGCGACGGTCACGCTCTACGACTATGGCGAGGAGGCCGACGGGCGCCTCTACATGGTCTTCGAGTACATCGACGGCGTGCCGCTCTCGTATCAGCTCAAAGGCGGGCCGCTGGCGCCGGAGCGCGTCGCGCCGCTGCTCTTCCAGATGCTCGGCGCGCTCGCCGAGGCCCATCGGCTCGGCTGCGTTCACCGGGACCTCAAACCGGGCAACGTGATGCTCGCCCGGAGCGGCGTCGGCGAGGACGTCGTGAAGGTCCTCGACTTCGGCAGCGCCAAGGTCACCGCCGCCTCGGACACCGACCACTCCCTCGTCAGCTCCCTGGAGACGCGCGAAGGCGTCGTGATCGGCACGCCCAAGTACATGGCGCCTGAGCAGGCCCGCGGCCTCGAGGTCGACGCGCGCGCGGACATCTACGCCCTCGGCTGCCTGGCGTACGCCATGCTGACCGGGAAGCCGCCGTTCGACTTCAGTTCGGCGGTGGACGTCCTGATGGCCCAGGTCGCGCAGGCGCCCCCGCCCTTTCCCGCGAGCCTGGGCGTCCCGGAGCGCCTCGCGTCGGTGGTCTTTCGCGCGCTGGCCAAGGACCCTGCGGACCGCTTCCAGAGCGCCGAGGAGATGGCCCGCGCCCTCGTCGAGTTCACGCCGGGCCTGAGCGCGACGATGGAGCAGTCGCTCGCCCAGGCCGTCACGCCCGGCACGGCGCTCCGCCACGACTCGTCGGGCACGCAACCGGCCCCCGCACCGAGACCGGAGACCGGCGAGGGCGGCACCTCACGCGAGATGGCCGGCGCGCTCGCGACGTTCTCCACGAGTTCGGCGGCACCTGCACCGCATCTGGCGCCCGCAGCGTCCGCCCCGCCGCCCAGCGTCACGCAGGCATCGCCGCCCGCGGCGAGCTCCACGGGGCTGAGGTGGGCGCTCGGGACCGGCATCGCGCTGGCCGCCGTCGTAGGCTATTTCGCCTCGCGGCCGACCGCATCACCGGTCACGTCGACGCCCACGACCGCGCCGGCGCCCGTGTCCGTGGCGCCCCCTGCCGTCGCGGTGACCGAGCCGCCGCGCCCGGCCCCACCGGCGCCACCCTGGGTCCGTGCGCTCCAGCACGGCGCGCGCGGTGAGGACGCCGCCGCCGGAGAAGCCCTCCTCGAGGCCTGGGCCAACGCCGAACGCACCGGCCCCGCGGAGACGGAGGCGCTGCGCCGCCGCGCCCTCGCCGACCCGTTGTTGCAGGGCGCCCTCGCGCAGCCCGCCGTCGCAGCTCGGTTCTCGCCGACGCCGAACCCGCTGCCCACGCCCGCAACGGCCGCCGCCGCGATTCGACCCGCCGCCACTGCAAAGCCCGCGCGACCTTCCCCTGGCCCGGAGGCGCCGGCGAGCGCCACGCCGCCCACCTCCCCCGCGTCCGCCGGGCGCCTCGCCGTCCCGGAGTTCTGACACATGCCGTTGCGGACGCTGACCTCCCTGGCCATCCTGCTGGCGCAGCTCCCGCCGCCGGCGGCGCCCCCGGCCGCGGGGAGCGCACAGACGAGCGTGGACCGGGCCAGCGACCTCTTTCGCGCCCGCGACTTCGGCGGCGCCCTCGAGGCCCTGCGGTCGGCCGAGACCTCGGCAGCCGCGGCGAACGACCCGGCCCTGGCCACAATTCGCTTCAACATCGCCCGATGCCTCGAGGAACTCGATCGCGGCCCGGAGGCCCTTGCGGCCTACGAGGCCTACCTGGCGCTGCCCGACCAGGCACACCGGAAAGAGCGGGCCTGGACCGCCGTGCGCACCCTCGAGACGCGTCACTTCGGCGCGCTCGTCGTCGCCTGCCGCCCCGGCATCGCCCGGGTCGAGGTCGGTGGCGTCACGGCGCAGCCCGCCCCCTGCCCCTTCGAGCAGCGGCGCCTCGCGCCCGGAACCTACACCGTGACGGTGCAGGCGCTCGGGCACCGTTCGGAGACCCGCGCCGTCCAGGTCGCCGCGGGCGGACCGACGCCGGCGGACTTCAGCCTCGTCGAGGACACCGCGGCCGCGCCGCCGTCGGGCCCTGGCCCATGGCCGTGGGTCGCGATGGGCGCCGGCCTCGCCGCCGCGGGCGCCGGGGCGTGGCTGACGCTCTCGGCCATCGACGCGCGGGACGACGCCGAGCGCATGCCGCCCGGCGGCAAGCGCGACGACACCGTCGACACCTACCACGGTCGCGAGACGGGCGCGTTCATCGCTTACGGGTTGGGGCTCGCGGGCCTCGCCGCCGGCATCACGCTCCTGGTCTGGCCCCGCGACGCCGCACCGGCGGGCCCGGCCGCCTCGGCCCACGTCGCCGACGCGCCTTTCACGGTGCGATTCTGATGTTCACGTCCCGATTCCGAACGCTTCTGGTGCTCTCGATGGCGCTGGCGGGTTGCCTGGACGCGCCCCGGCTGAAGTCCTGCGCCGAATTTCCCATCGGCACCGCCGGCTGTCCGACGGCCTGCGAGACCTGGTGCGACCTGATGCTCGCCGCTTGCCCGAACGTACTCCCGGCCACGGGGGACGCGACACTGCGCGCCTGTCTGACGAGCTGCGGCGAGGCCCTGATCGCCGACGGCACCTTCGGCGCCATGACGGGCGACTCCATGGCCTGTCGGATCGAGCACGCACGCCTCGCCGCGACGACACCCGCGGACCACTGCCGCGCCGCGAGCCTCGAGGGCGGCGGCACCTGCACGGACGCCCGCTGCGATGTCTACTGCGAGTCCATGGCCGCGAACTGCGCCGGCTTCTACCCCGACGACGAGAGCTGCCTGCGAGCCTGCGAGGCCTTCCCCCTGGCCGCCCCGGGCACTTCCGCCGTGGGCACGAACACGCTGGAGTGCCGCGTAGCCCGAGCCCGCGCCGCCGCGGACGACACCGCGGCCTGCCGCGGAGCTGAGCCCTCCGGAGGCGGCGTCTGCGGCGATCCGTGCGACGCTTACTGCGACCAGATCGACGCCCACTGCGACGCGAACCCCGTGTACCCGGACCGGCAGAGCTGCCAGGACACCTGCGGGCTGCTGCGCCGGGACGAAGAGGCCGGCATGCAGACGGGCGAGCGCAACACCGTCGAGTGCCGCCTGTACCACGCCACGTACCCGGCGGCGTTCGACCCGGCGACGCACTGCCCGCACACCGGCGTCTACCATGCGGCCCACTGCGGGCCCGTTTGCGACACTTACTGCGACCTGATGGCCAGCCACTGCCCCTTCACCTACGCCCAGGACGCCCAGGGCGCGTCCGCCTGCCGGACGGACTGCGAGTCGATCGTCATGACCGGCGGCGTGCTCTGGCCCGCGGCCGACGCGACGACGGCCTGCCTGACCGAGGCCCCCGCGGGGCCGTGACTCAGTCCCCGCGCAGTCGGGCCCACTCGGCCCGCACGCGCTCGGCGGAGATCGGGCCCTCCTGGAAGATGCGCAGGTCACCCTCGACGAAACCGACGACCGTCGAGCGGACGCCCGAGACCTCGCCGCCATCGACGATGCCGCTGACACCCTCGAGGCCCGCGGCGTCGCAGGCCGCCGCCGTCGACGTCGGCGCTTCGCCGCTGCGGTTCGCGCTCGTCGCGACGAGCGGCTCGCCGAGGCCGGCCGCCAAGCGGACGGCGACGGGGTGGCCGGAGACACGGACACCGACCATGTTCGTATCCGCGGTGACCGCCGAGGCCAACCCCGGGAACGCCGGCACGATGAGCGTCAGCGGGCCGGGCCAGAAGGCATCGGCGAGGCCGAGCAATGGCGTCTCCGGCTCGAAGCGCTCCAGGGAGCGGACGTTGGGCAGGAGAACGGGCAGCGGCTTACCATCCGGCCGCTGCTTCGCACTCTGCAGGCGCGCCACGGCCTCGGGGTCCGCCGCGCGGCAGCCCAGGCAGTAGCGCGTCTCGGTCGGGAACACCACGACCCCACCCTGGCGCAGCGCCTCGATGGCCTCCGCCTCCGTCAGCCGCTTCAGCATGAGCGTCTCTCCACCGTCGTGAGCTCGGCGAGCACGTCGCGCGCCAGCAGGGTCGTCTCCGTCAAACGCGCCGCGGCGGCGTCCCCGGCCCGCGCGTGCCACAAAACGCCGGCGCGGGCGGCCGTCTGGGCGTCCAATCCGCGAGCCAGCAGCGCGCCGATCACCCCGGACAGGACGTCTCCCATGCCGCCCGTGCCCATGCCCGGGTTGCCGTCGGGACAGATGGCCAGGCCGTCCGGGCCGGCAACGAGCGTGTGGGCCGCCTTCAAAATCACCACGGCGCCCGTGTCGTCCGCGAGCGCGGTCGCGGCGCCGACGCGGTCGGCCTGGACCTCGGCGGTCGTCCGACCGAGGAGGCGCGCCGCCTCACCGGGGTGCGGTGTGAGCACTCGCGGCGCCGCGCTCTCGAAACACTCCTTGCGCCACACGAGCTGATTGAGCGCCTCGGCGTCCACCACGACCGGCACGTCCAGCCGCGGGAGCAGTTGCGCGAGCAGGTCGCCGATCTCCGCCTCGGCCGGCAGACCCGGGCCGATCACCACGGCCTGGAACCGGTTGAGACGATGGCTCAGGCGCTCGGCCGCGGACACGGCGATCTCGCCGGGCTCGATGGCGACCTCGCTCATGGTCTCGTAGAGCTCCCCTCCGAGCGCACGAAAGGCCTCCCGCGTCGTCCCCAGGGTCACGAGGCCCGCGCCGGCGCGCAGGGCCGCGTCGCTGGCCATCCGCGCGGCGCCCGTCTTTCCGGGGGAGCCGGCCAGCACGTACACGTGGCCGTAGGTGCCCTTGTGACCGTCGCGGGCGCGGGTCCGGAACGCCGGGCGCAGATCGTCGTCGCCCAGAAGCCGCCGCGGGGTCCCGCTCGCCAGCAGACGCTCGGGGAGCCCGATGTCCACGATGCTCAGCGCGCCGGTGTGGGCCGCGCCGGGGAACAGCCAGTGCCCGAGTTTGCTCGCGGCGAACGTGACCGTCGCGTCCGCCCGGACCGCCGCGCCGAGCACCTGCCCCGTCTCGCTGCAGATGCCCGAGGCGATGTCCACGGCCAGCACCGAGGCGCCATGCCCGTTGATCCAGGCGACGGCCTCGGCCATCAGGCCCGTAACCGAGCCCTGCAGGCCGGTGCCCAACAGGGCGTCCACCACGAGCCCGTAGTGGCCGGGCACCGGGAGATGGGGGAAGTCGTCCGCGTCCGTCACCACGCGCAACGGCAAGCCGAGCGCCTCGGCGACGCGGAGTTGCATCCGGGCGTCCTCGCTGGCGCGCGTGGGCTCCCCGCAGAAGACGACCTCGACCGCGAAGCCCCAGTCCGCGAGGTGGCGCGCGGCGACGAGGCCATCGCCGCCGTTGTTTCCACGCCCACAGACGACCACGATGGGGCGCCCGACGGGACACTGGGCCGCCGCGGCGACCGCGACGTGACGCCCGGCCGTCTCCATCAGCGCGCAGCCCGGCAGGCCGATGGTGTCGATCATGGCGCGATCGGCCGCGCGCATCTCGGCGCCGGTCAGGACGAGGCGGCCACCGGCGCGACCGGCGGGTTCGATTCGATGACGAGTCACTCGGCTTCTCCCACGACCAATGCCACGGCCACGCCGCCGTCGTGCGACAGGCTGACGTGGAGGCGTTTTCCCTGCGCCGAGACCGCGGCGCCGCCGTGCAGCCGCAAGGCCGGCGCGCCGGCGTCGTCCCGGACCACCTCGATGTCGCCGAGCCGCACGGGACCGAGCAGCCTTCGGGCGGCCAGCTTGGCGGCCAGGCGCGCGGCGTAGTGCTGCCCGGCCTGACGGCGCGGCTCGCAGTAGGCGCGCTCGGGCGCAGTGAACCAGCGTTCGGCGAAGCGACCGCCGAAACGGCGACGCAGGGCCTCGATGCGTTCGATCGAGACCGAGATGAGGGCCAGACCCGTCACAACGGCCGCTGGCGGCCACGGGCGATGGCGGCCAGGAAGTCCCGGACGCCGCGCTCCACCCCCACGAGCAACGCGCGCGCCAGGCAGGCCTGCCCGACCTGGAACTCCGTCGCGTGCGGGATGCGGGCGATCTCCTCGACCCCGCGCAGGTCGATCCCGCCGCCGACGGACACCCGCATGCCCAGGCGCGCGGCGGTGGTCGCGGCGTCGAGCAGGCGCGTGAGCTCCATGCGCCGCTCCTGGGGCGACGTCGCGCCGGCGAACCCGGTCGCGTTCAGCACCAGCGCGTCCGCGTCCAGGCGGTGCGCGGCCTTGACCTGATCCAGGTCCGGCGCGATGGAGAACGCGATCTCCACGTCCGCGTCGCGCAGGTGCTGGACGTGTTTGCGCAGCGCATCCCGCAACAGTTGAACGTCCAGCCCCGCCGCGGAGCTCTCGCCTTCGCGCCGCTCGGCGACGAGCGTCACGCGATCGGGCCGGGTGTCGAAGGCCAGCGCCACCAGGTCGGCCGCCGGCGACAGGCGCAGGTCGAAGTGCGTGGTGACCGACTCCCGGAGCATGCGCAGGTCGCGCTCTTGACCGCCGCGGCGGTCGTCCCGCACGGAGATCGAGATGCCGTGCGCCCCGGCGAGCTCGGCGAGGAGCGCCACCGCGACCGGATCCGGCTCGCGGGTGCCGCGCAGGCCGCGGATGGCGACCACGCCGTCCAGGTTCAAGGTGAAACGCGCGTCCATGTCTCTTCCCTATCCCACGGCTCGGCGCAGGGCGTCGGCAATCTCGTCGGCGAAGGCGTCGATCTCGGTCGTGTCGGGGCCCTCGACCATCACCCGGGCGAGCAACTCCGTGCCCGAGTAGCGCACGAGCACGCGCCCGGAGTCTCCCAGGCGCGACTCGACATGCTCGATCACCGCGGAGACGTCCGCAAGCTCGGACATGGGCCGGCGCTCGCGCACGGGCACGTTCTTGAGCACCTGGGGGAAGCGGGTCATGCAGGCCGCCAGCTCGCTGAGGAGCTTCTGCTCTCGCACCATCACGCCCAGCATCGCCAGCCCGGACACGATGCCGTCCCCCGTCGTGGCGTGGTCCAGCACGATGATGTGGCCCGACTGCTCGCCGCCGAGGGCGAAGCGGTCCTGCCGCATCCGCTCGACCACGTAGCGGTCCCCCACGTTGACCCGGACGAGCTTCGCGCCGACCTCGCTCAGCGAGCGCTCCAGGCCGACGTTGCTCATCACGGTGGCGACCACCGAGTTTCCAGGCAGACGGCCGTCGCGCATCATGCGACGCGCCAGGACGGCCAGGATCTGGTCGCCGTCGACGATCTCGCCGCGTTCGTCGCACAGGATGCACCGGTCGGCGTCACCGTCGAGCGCGATGCCGAGCTGCGCGCCGGTGCGCCGCACCATCGCCGCCATGCCCTCGGGGTGCAGCGCGCCGCAGCGCTTGTTGATGTTGGTGCCGTCCGGCTCCGTACCGAGCGTGACCACCGTGGCGCCCAGATCCTCGAAGACCTCGGGCGCGACCTTGTAGGCGGCCCCATTGGCGCAGTCGACCACGACCTTGATGCCCTCGAGCGTGAGCTCCTTCGGGAAGATGGTCTTGCAGTAGACCGCGTAACGACCGGCGGCGTCGTCCACGCGCCACGCGCGACCGATGCCCGTGCCTCGCGGCAGCTCGGGCTCGGACACCTCTCCGAGGAGGACCGCCTCGAGCTCGGCCTCGACCGTGTCGGGCAGCTTGAAGCCGTCCCGGCCGAAGATCTTGATGCCGTTGTCCTGGTACGGGTTGTGGCTGGCCGAGATCACCACGCCGGCGTCGCAGCGCATGCCCGTGGTCATGAACGCGATGCCCGGCGTGGGCAGCGGCCCGAGCAGGTGGACCTCGGCCCCGGACGACAGCAGGCCGGCCGTGAGGGCCGTCTCGATCAGGTAGCCGGACAGGCGCGTGTCCTTGCCCACCACGACCTTGGTGCGGTGGCCCATCGGCCCGCGGAGTCGCGAGCCGAGGGCGCGGCCCAGCCGCAGGGCCACGTCGGCCGTCATGGGGTGAACGTTGGCCTCCCCGCGGATCCCATCGGTCCCGAACATCGAACGCTTCGCCATCGGCAGCTTGCTCCCTCGCAGGTCCAGTCTCTTCGTCTCTCTCAGGGGGTCTCGGACGCCGTGCCCCCGACCAGCGGCGCGCCGGGGTCGCCGGGCGGTCCCCGCACCAGCGTGACCTTCGCAGGCTTGACCTCGACCAGCGTCATCCCCTCGGGGACGCCGACCTTGACCGGCCGGGTGTGCAAAAGCCGGCGGTTCTTCTCGAGCTCCCGCGCGTCCACGGAGGCCGTCAACTGCGCGACGCTCAAGGCATCCAGCAGTCGGGCGGGGCCGTGCAGCGTCACGTCCACGGTGGGCGGGCTGACCTCCCACCCGGGGCCGCCCACGGGCACGCCGGCCACGGCGACGGGCACGTCGTTGAGAACACGCGTACCGCGCTTCTCCTCGATGGTGAGCGCGACGCGGTACTTGACCGGACCGAGCAGCGTCACGAAGGCCGGCGCGGGGCGCAGCGGGATCTCGACCTGGGCCGACTGGCTGCGCCCGGCGAGCTCCACGGGCATGGTCTCGACCTTGGTCAGCCCCTCGACGACGGACGCCGCGCCCTCGACCTGCACCTCGGGCGGCTCGACGGTCACGCTCGTGAGCCGGTAGCCCAGGGCCGGGTCACCGGAGGTCGCAACGGTCACGGGGACCTTGCGCTGCGCCTTGGCCTCGAAGCGCACGACCATCGCGGCGGGTCGTACGGTCCGCACGGCCATGCCCGGCGGCAGCTTGAACATCTCCGGCTCGAAGGCGAACTGTTCACCCTCGGCGCCCGTCAGGTTCACGTCCAGCGGCGCCAGGCTGTCCAGGTCGAGCTTGCGCAGGGCGCCATACTTGCCCTCGATGGTCACCGTGACCTTCTCGACCACGGGGCTGACCAGCACCCGATCGTCCGGGCGGCCGACGCGCACGCGCACGGCGGCCGTGACCTGCGTGGTCTTGTCCTCGCGCACGAAGACCAGCAAGGCCGTCGCGAGCGCCAGGGCGAAGGCCTTCTGAGGCAGATGGTCGAAGAGGAGGCCGCGCATCATGGGTCAGCTCGGCGGCGACGGCGGCGGGGGCTCCGACGCATCCGGACGGGGCGGCGCCGGGGTGCCGCGCGCAGGGGTTCCGCCGGGCCGGCGGGTGAACCGGGTCGGCTTGCGAATCAGGAGCTCCGTCAGGCGATCCCGCAGGGCCTGCCCGGTGAGGTCCCGCTCCAGGCGACCATCCAGCGCGACGGAGACCGTGCCCCGCTCCTCGCTCACCACCAGCACCACGGCGTCCGTCTCCTCGGAGAGGCCGATCGCCGCACGGTGCCGCGTGCCGAGTGCGCGGTCGTTTTGCGGGTTCACGCTCATCGGCAGGAACACGCCGGCGGCGGCGACACGCCCGCTGCGGACCACGACCGCGCCATCGTGCAGGGGGTTCTGCCGCTCGGGCACGAAGACGGCGTGCAGCAGTTCCTTGGACACGCGGGCGTCCAGCTTGACCGACTCCTCCATGTAAGCGTCCAGGTTCGCATCCCGCTCGATGATGATGAGCGCGCCGATGCGCTGCCCGGCCAACTGCACGCAGACCTTGACCAGCTCGTCGAGCACCTGCGCCTCGGAGGCGCTGCGGAAGTTGCTGAAGAACTGCGCCCCGCCGAACGCCACGAGCGCGCGGCGGATGTCCGCCTGAAAGACCACCACGATGATGAGGAACAGGCTGCCGATGAACTTCTCGAGGAGCCAGTTGAATGTCGGGAGCCCGAGAAACGCGTCCTGCGACAGGAAATACAGAACGATCAGCGCCAACAGGCCGATGAGCATCGGGACCGCCCGCGTCCCCTTGATGAGGAGCAGCACGCGGTAGATGACGTAGTACACGATGGCCGCGTCCAGGACCGGCCCGATCTCGTGCAGGAAATCGACCAGGTCCCGCATCATGGAGCGTCGCCCCGGGCGGCCGCGAAGGCCGTCGCGACGCGAACGGCGTCCCGGGCCGCGGCGACGTCGTGCACGCGGAGCAGGTGGGCGCCCTGGACGGTGGCGAGCGCGTGGGCTGCGGTCGTTGCGGCCTCCCGCTCGTCGACGGTGCGCCCGGTCAGCGCGCCGAGGAACGACTTGCGCGAGAGCCCGACGAGCAGCGGGCGGCCCAGCGTCGCCAGGCGTCGCAGGCCGGCCAGCAGCGCCACGTTCTGCTCGACCGTCTTGCCGAAGCCGATGCCCGGGTCGAGCACGATGGCCTCGCGCGGGATCCCGGCGGCGACGGCGACGGCCAGCCGCCCGGCGAGCGCCTCGGCGACCTCGCCCACGATGTCGGCGCTGCTCAGGTCACCCTGCTGCATGGTCTGCGGCGTGCCGCGCATGTGCATCAGGACGAGCCCGGCGCCCCGGCGGACGACGACCTCGGCCATCGCGGGGTCACCGAGCGCCGTCACGTCGTTGACCACGGTCGCGCCGGCCGCCAGCGCCGCCTCGGCCACCGCGGCCTTGGACGTGTCGATGGAGATGGGCACGCGACCCCGAGCGAGGCGTTCGATCACCGGCACGACTCGCGCGCGCTCGGTCTCTGCGGTGACGGGCGCCGCTCCGGGCCGGGTGGACTCGCCGCCGACGTCGAGCATGTGCGCGCCGGCGTCGGCCAGGGCGTGCGCGTGCGCCACCGCGGCGTCCTGCTCGACGTGCCGCCCCCCGTCCGAGAACGAGTCGGGCGTGACATTCACGATGCCCATCAGGCGCGGGAGCGCGCCGGGCTCGAAATGCCAGCGGTGACCACCGAAGCTCCACTCCACGAGGCGCCCTTGTCGGCCGGAGGTTGCGCGGAATCAGGCGCGCCCGGACGCCGCGTCAGGCGCTCTCGGACGCCTTGGAGCCGGGGAGCACCCCGCCCTTCTCGTGCGTGCCGAAGACGGACTTGGGCTTGCGCATGGTCGGCAGCTTGCCGGGTGTCGGCTTCACGACGGGCGGCAGCTTGTCGCCGCGAATCACCAGGTCGACCTGCTCGGCGTCCAGGGACTCGTACTCGAGCAGGGCCTCGGCGAGTGCCTTGAGCTTGTCGATGTTGTCGGCCACGAGCTTGCGGGCGAGCTCGTAGCCCGTCGTCACGATGCGGCGGACCTCGGCGTCGATGTCGATGGCGGTCTGCTCGGAGTAGTCGCGCTGCTGGCCGAACTCACGCCCGAGGAAGACCTGCTCGTCCTTCTTGCCGAAGGTGAGCGGGCCCATCTTCTCGCTCATGCCCCACTCGCAGACCATGCGGCGGGCGAGGTCGGTGGCGTTCTCCAGGTCGTTGCCGGCGCCCGTCGTGACCTGCTGGAACACGATTTCCTCGGCGACGCGACCGCCCATCAGGATGGCGATGCGCATCTCCGCATAGTCGCGGCTCATGCTCAGACGGTCCTCGGTCGGGAGCTGCTGCGTGACGCCCAGCGCCCGACCGCGGGGGATGATGGTGACCTTGTGGACAGGATCCGCACCGGGCAACAGGCGAGCCACCAGTGCGTGACCGGCCTCGTGGTAGGCGGTCGTCCGCTTCTCCGAGTCCGAGATGATCATGGAGCGACGCTCCGCGCCCATCAGGACCTTGTCCTTGGCGGCCTCGAAGTCCTCCATCGTCACGACTTCCTGGTCCCGGCGCGCGGCGAGCAGGGCCGCCTCGTTCACCAGGTTCTCCAGGTCGGCGCCGCTGAAGCCCGGCGTGCCGCGGGCAATGGTGGACACGTCCACGTCGCCGTCCACGGGCACGCGGCGGGTGTGGACGCGGAGGATCTCCTCGCGGCCCTTCACGTCCGGGCGGTTGACGACGACGCGGCGGTCGAATCGACCCGGACGCAGCAGCGCGGGGTCGAGCACGTCCGGCCGGTTCGTCGCGGCGATCAGAATGACGCCCTCGTTGGACTCGAAGCCGTCCATCTCGACGAGGAGCTGGTTGAGCGTCTGCTCGCGCTCGTCGTGACCGCCGCCGAGACCGGCGCCGCGGTGGCGACCGACGGCGTCGATCTCGTCGATGAAGATGATGCAGGGCGCGCTCTTCTTACCCTGCTCGAAGAGGTCGCGCACGCGGCTCGCGCCGACGCCGACGAACATCTCGACGAAGTCGGAGCCCGAGATGCTGTAGAACGGCACGCCGGCCTCACCGGCCACCCCACGGGCGAGCAGGGTCTTGCCCGTACCCGGAGGGCCCATGAGCAGCACGCCCTTGGGGATGCGCCCGCCGAGCTTGGTGTACTTCTTGGGGTCGCGCAGGAACTGGATGATCTCCTGCAGCTCGTCCTTGGCTTCTTCGCAGCCCGCGACGTCGTCGAACGTGACCTTCTTGTGCGACTCGTTGAGCAGCTTGGCCCGGCTCTTCCCGAAGGACATCGCCTTGCCGCCGCCCGACTGGAGCTGGCGCATGAAGATGTAGAACAGGACGAAGAGGAAGAGCAGCGGCACCAGCTGCACCAGGACGACCTGGAGGAAGGAGTCCTTGTCCTTCCGCAGGAACTTCACGTCCGCGATCTTGCCGTCCCGAGCGAGCGTCGTGATCTGCTCGTGCATCCGCTCGCTGATCGGGCCGATGACCTGGAACCGGCGCTCGTCCTTCAGGACGCCCCGGATCTCCTCGTGGTCCTCGCCGAGGTCGACGGTGAGCGAGGTGATTTGCCCGGTCTCGAGCAGCTTGGCGAACTCACCCCAGCTCTTCTCGTCCGCCGCGGCGCCCCCGTTCGGGAAGATCCGCAAGATGAAGATGATGACGATGACGAAGACGAGGAGGATCGCCGCGGTCTTGTATTGGCGCACTTCGGGCTCACAAACGGGCACGTGTCCGGAGTCCGTGAATCGAAAAATCCACGCCGCGCCGGCGCGCACCCGCCCACCGTCGCGGTTCGAAGCTAACACGGCGCCCCGTCGGGCCGCAAACGATGCGGTCGCGACGCGATCTCACGCGGCCTCGACAAGGAGATGACTTAATCACCGTCCAGGTTCCGACAAGTCATCCCGTTCGATTCGTCGTCGGCGCGAGGCGCCAGAGGGCGACGCCGCGCCGTTGCGTCATCGTGAAGCCGTCGCGTCCACCCACCCCGCGCCCTTCGCCCGCGTCGACGGCCCGACAGATGCGCTCGACGCGGTCGGCCATCGCCCTCGGGGGCGGTCGCTCGGCGAGCGCATGCAGCTCGAGGATCAGATGATGAACGGCGGCGCGCAGCAGGGCCGGTGAACACGCCCGGAGCGCACCGGCGTCGAGCGTGACCACGACCCCGCCGTCCGCGCCGCGCTCGGCGCTTCGAACCCAGCGGTCTCGTTGCGCCGTCAGGAGCTCTTCGAGCGCCGCCGCCTGGACCGCCAGCGTCTCGGCCGTCCGCGCCGCGGTCTCGGCGATGCGAGGTCCGAAGACGCGCTCGGCGGCGGGTCGGAGAACGCGTCGAACATCGTTCCGGAGCAGCCGCGGATCGGCGTTCGTGGGGTCCTCCCGCCACGGCACGCCCTCCGTCGCGGCGTACTCGGCGACTTGCGCGCGCGTCACGGCGAGCCAGGGTCGGACGCGGCGCCCGCTCCGACGCCGCATGCCCGCAAGGCCGGTGAGCCCGGCCCCGGCCGCCAGGCGCATCATCAGCGTCTCCCACTGGTCATCCGCCGTGTGCGCGTAGACGATCAACTCCGCCCCGGCACGCAGCCGCGCGGACTCGAGCGCGGCATGGCGCATCCGGCGGGCCGTATCCTCGGGCCCCTCGGCACCGGCAGAGTGCTCTGCGCGTTCGACGTTGCATACGAGCCCCCACGCGCGCGTCGTCGCCTCGACGAAGGCGGCGTCCGCGGCCGATCCGACCCGAAGACCGTGGTCCACCGTCGCCACGACGAGCGGCCACCGCGCCACGCGATGCAAGGCGTGGCACAGCACCATGGAGTCGCGACCGCCGCTGCAGGCCACGAGCAGGCGAGTTCCAGGCGGCAGGAGGCCCTCGGCGCTGGCCGCCTCGAGTGCCGCTACCGGTCCCAACGGAACCGCTCCTCGAAGAGCAGCCGCACCGCGTTGGCCGGCAGGAGCCAGGCACGCCCGGGCTGCTCCGGGTCGACGGCGCCGACCAGCGTCACGAACGTTCCGCGGCCCGAAAAGAGCGGCGTGCCGACCGGCAGCACCGCCCCCTCGGCGACGACGTACCAGGCCGAGGGGCCCTGTCCAGGCCCGCGGATCGCGACCTCGGCCAGGCCGGGGACACCGGGCACGACCGCGAAGAGCACCACGCCCAGGCCAGCGTCGCCGTCTCCGGGGCCGACGAACGTCTCGGGCAGGCACGGGGCGCGTGATGCCGCGTCGAGCACCGCGACGCCGAGC
This sequence comes from uncultured Myxococcales bacterium, assembly GCA_903847385.1. Classification (GTDB taxonomy): domain Bacteria; phylum Myxococcota_A; class Bradymonadia; order UBA7976; family UBA1532; genus CAINDO01. The sequence continues at coordinate 4,800 of CAINDO010000441.1, read as the reverse complement.
TTCGCGTCGGTCTGGCCCACCGCAGCCTGTGTTCCGATTCCATCGGGGCCCGAGACTTCGAGGCGGTCCTCTCCGTTGCGGCCCGCGAGCGGCCAGTCCGCCACGAGCGCCTGCGCCGTCATGACCCGACCGGGCGCGACGCAGAGCCCCGCTCCGGCGCGGACGTCCGGGATGGGCGCCGTGATCCACTTCGGCGGCGGCACCGTTCGGCGGACCGACAGCGTGGCCGCGGCGAGCCGGATGCGCAGCGCCTCTCGATCGGCCTGAGACAGGAACGGCGGCAGCTCGGTCCGGACGGGCTGCGCATCGGCCGGACGCGGCAAGGCGAGCCCGATGGCCAGACCGGCGCCGAGAAAAGCGCGCGCGTGCAAGTTTCTGCACTCCCGCGCCCTCGGGGCACCGCCAAAATGCCTCACGCCGAAACCCGAAGAATCACGGAACTTTCTCCGCCACGATGCGTTCCAATCATCAGGTTGTGCCCACCCGGGGGTCAAGGCCGTCGGCCCGCGGTAGATGCTTGACCCGGTGGGGGGGCGAGGCTATTTTGCCGTGAATTTTTTCCCCGGCTGGAACCGTCCGAGGAATCGATCCCTGGGCCCTGGAGGATGAACGTTTGAGCACCAAGCACCCGACGAATCTGCGCCTGGCCCTGCTCTGGCAGGACACGGTGGTGGCGGAAAAGGTCCTGAAGAAGGGTGAGATCGCCACGATCGGCGAAGATCTGGGCAACACGCTCGTGCTCCCGGACATCGCGGGCATCGGCAACAAGTACCAGCTCTTCACGCCGACGCCGGCGGGCTACGTCCTCAACCTCACGTCCCAGATGAAGGGACGCATGCGGCACGACGCGGACGAGAAGTCCATCGACGACGTCCGCAAGGCCAAGGGCGACAAGATCGGGGTCGACTACCACGACTGGGGCCTCATCGAGCTCGGCAACCTGCAGGTCTTCTTCGGGTTCGTCAGCGAGACCGAGGAGATTCCCGCGCCGCCCATCTGGCAGCGCATCGAGACGGGCACCGTGTCGGCCCTGCTCTTCGCCTACATCCTCCAGGTCGGCCCCCTGCTGGCCGCGTTCTGGTTGTGGGACGACAAGCCCAACCTCCAGGATCTCGAGCAGCGTGACCGCGTCGTCGGTTACGTGTTCGAGAAGCCGCCCGAAGAGCCGGAGGAGGAGAAAGAGGAGAAGCAGGAAGACGTCGGCAAGAAGGCCGGCGGCGAGGAAGGCAAGTTCGGCGAGGAGGACAAGAAGGAGAAGTCCAAGGTCCCCCTCCAGGACGGCCAGATGGTCGACAAGATCAAGAACATGGCCCTCACCAAGGCCTTGACGTCGAACCTGATGGGCAAGGGCCCGCTGCAGAACGTGTTCAGCGACAAAACGGCCTTCGCGAGCAAGCTGAACGCCGCCATGAGCGGTGAGGGCAGCGAGTTCGTCATGGGCCAGGGTTACGGCGGCATGGGCATGCGCGGCACCGGCACCGGCGGTGGCGGCGAGGGCTTCGGCCGCATCCACGGCATGGGTCGCATCGACACCGGCGGTGGTCGCGGCACCAAGGCCAGCCTGGGAGGCAAAGAGAAGCGCAAGGCGTCCGCCCGCGTTCAGCGCGGCAGCGGCGACGTGCAGGGCTTCTGCAAAGAGAGCGACATCCAGAAGGTCGTCAGCGCTCGCCAGTCCGGCATCTCGTACTGCTACGAGAAGGAGCTCGCCCGCGACCCCGAGCTGAGCGGCAAGGTCGGCGTGCAGTGGCGCATCGGCGTCGACGGCAAGGTCATGAAGGTCATCATCGAGAACAGCAGCCTCAACAACAAAGACGTCGAGAGCTGCATGATGCGTCAGATCGAGCGCTGGACCTTCCCCAAGCCGGAAGGCGGCATGTGCCAGATCCGCTACCCGTTCGTCTTCAATCCGGGCGGCGGCTGAGCCCTCGGGCTCGCGTCCACGCCGCGCCGCGGTGACCCGCTCCGGGTCGACCGTCCCCCACCCCACACATCACAACCGCTCCCGACCGGCCGTGGCCGACCCTCTTTCAGAGGTCGATCACGATCACGTGTGAGGGTTCGTCCTCGGGCTGCTCACGCTCGCGGCGCCGCGGGGGCTCCTCAGGCAGCGGCAGCTCCAGGGCGGGTCGTTCATAGATGCGGCGACGCTCTTCTTCGCGCTTCCGGATCTGTTCGATGATGTAAGCGTCCAGCATGACCCACCTCCGTTGAACCAGGGGTTCGGTCTCTTGATTCGGGCGATTCCCATGATGCAGGAAGTGGGGTATCAGCGCAAACCCACCTGCATCTCGAATGTGAGCACCCGAGCGACGATGTCAACCCTCGGCGCGTGGCCCGGCGCGCAGGTCGCGGCGCAGGATGTCCATGGCCTCTCGCGCTGCGGCGGTCGCCTCGGCGAGGCTGTCCGCGCCGGCCCGGGCGTTCTCCAGGGCGCTCTGGAAGTCGCTGCCCTCACCCGATGCGGTGGCCTCGGCCGCAGCCGGCAGTGACGCCGACCACCGCGCCAGCTCGGACATGTCGGCCCGGAACTGGATGATCAGCTCGCCGAGCATCTCCAGGTGGTCGTCCATCCAGGCCGGCCAGCTCGGGGTCACCGCGGGCGCCGCGGCCACCTTGTCGCGCAGCCGCTGGAGCTCGTCGGTCATCCCCCGCTTCTCGGCGAGGAGCGCCAGGGTCGTCGCGGCCGCCGAGTCGCGGTCGGCCTCGGCCTCGGCGAACTGAATTCGAACGGCCTCGAGCTCCGCCTCCAGCGTCGTCGCGCGCTCTTCCAGGCGGCGGGCCGCCGCGGCCTGCTCCTCGGCGAGCTGCGCGCGCCGCGTGACGGCGGCGAGTTTGACGTTCATCTGGTTGATGCGGTCGGTGGTGTTGCGGTCCGCGTGGTGGCCGTCCCGCGCGGCGCGCTCGGCCTCGCGCACCTGGATGAGCGCCGTCTGCGCCTCCTGGGCGCGACCCTCGGCCTCGGCGAGTGCGATCTCCGTCTGCCGGATGCGCGTCTCCATGGTCGTCAGGCGGTCCCGCGCCGCACGGGCGTCGGACTGCGCGGTGGCGAGCGCCGCCTCCAGGGCGCCGACGTCCACGGGCGGGGCTGCGGGCGCGGCGGCGAGCGCATCCGCCAGCTCGGCTTTGAGCCGCTCCGATTCCGCCTGGGCCTCACGGAGCGCACGCCGCACCTGCCCGGCCGCCCTGGCCTCATCGCGCGCCTCGGCGAGGGCGCTCTTGAGCCGGGCTTCGTCCCGGCGCAGCTCGTCCAGCGCGTGCGTCGACACCTCCAGCGACGTGCGGGCGGCGCCGAGCTCCGCCGTGGCAAGGTCGCAGGTCGTCCCCAGCGCGGCCCGCTCGGCTTCGAGCGCCGCGACGGTGGCCTCCCGCTCCTGGAGCGCACGCTCCGCCCGGGACCGTCCGGCCGTGAGCAGGTCGAGGTGCGCCTGGCGCTCGGCCTCTCGCTCTTCCGCGGCGGCGAGCGCCCCCTCGAGCTCCGTGATCCGCGCGCGCAGCGGCTCGCTCTCGGCGCCCACGGCCCCCCGGAGGTGGCGCATCTCCGCCGGCGCGTCCGCCTGTCGACGGGACGCCGCGATCGCCATGACCCGGTGAGCCTCGGCCTCGTTCCGGGCCTCGGCCAGTTGGGCGGCCACGGCAGCGGTTTCGGCGCGAGCGGCCTCGAGTTCGGTCTCGGACTGGGCCAGGCGCGTCCGGACCATCGCCATCTCGGCGGCGCGCGCCGAGGTCGCCGTCAGCCGGTCTCCACGCATCTTGGCCAGCGCCGCCTCGGCGGCGTCCAGACGGGCCTGGAGTGCGCCGACGTCCGACAGGGCGCGGGCCTCGGCCTGGAGCGCCGTGCGCGCGGCCTCGGACTCCATGAACTGGGTGCGCAGGCCCTCGAGCGCGGCGTCCCGCGCCGAGAGCTGGGCGGCGACGTCCGCGAGGGCCTCGTCGCGGAGATCGAGCTGATGCGTCAGCGCGTCGAGGCGCGTCGCCAGGTCGGCCGCGACCGCCGACCGGGCGCCCGTCTCCGCCTCGGCCAGCTTCGCGGCCTCGAGCGCGGTTCGGGCCGCGTCGCGCTCCGCTTCCGCCTGCACGAGCGCCGCCAACAGGTCCCCTTGGGCAGCTTCGGACTTCGCCTGCGCGGCTTCGGCATCCGTGGCGCGACGGACGGCGTCGGCGTTCTGGGCCTGGAGCCGGCTCTGGTTGGCCTCCAGGTCGGCCTGCGCCTGCGCCAGGGACTCGGCGCGGGTCGTCGCGATGGCGGCCGCCGCGGTGAGCGTGGCCCGCTCGGCATTCCAGGCCGTGGTGGCGTCTCGGGCGGACGCCAGCGCGCGCTCGACCTCGGCGACCCGCGCGCGAAGGGCCTCGGCCTCGGACCGGGTCTCCTGGTGCGCGAGCCGCTCTGCGGCCCATTCAGCGTCGACCTTGGCCAGCCGACGCTCGGCCTCACCGAGCCGCTCGTTTACCGACCGCAGCGCAGCGTCGGCCTCCGTCCGCGCCACGGCGGCGGCATCGTCGGCGGTCTTCAGGCGCTCCTTGAGGGCGTCGACCTCGGCCCGGTGCGCGGCACGGCGAGCGTTGAGCTCGGTCGTCGCCTCCTTGAGGCGCTGCCGGAGGGCCTCCAGATCCACCCGGGCCTTCTCGGCCTCGCTCGCGGCGCCCTCCAGGTGCTCCAGCCGGACCTGCGCCGCGGCGAACTCCGCCTCGACGACGACCAGACGCCCGCGAGCGCCGGCCAGGGCGTCCCCGAGCTCGGAGCGTTCCTCCGTCGCGAGGACGTTCTCCACGGGCACCGGGTCGCCGACCCCCTCGCCCACG
>CAINDO010000440.1 GCA_903847385.1 uncultured Myxococcales bacterium | reverse complement strand
CCGGGCGCGGGCGTGCCGCCGGAGCCGCCGGGCGCGGGTTCGCCGCCGGAGCCGCCGGGCGCGGGCGTGCCGCCGGGCAAAACCTGGCCCCCGGAGCCACCCGACCCGCCCGACCCGCCCGACCCGCCCGACCCGCCCGAGCTCACGGCCGCGTCCCCACCGGACGAGGATGCCGGGTCGGCCCCCTGGCCACAGGCCGAGACGAACGCGACACACATCACGGCGCGAAGCGCGCGGGCGGCTCGAGATGAACGCATGGACACTCCCGGGGCGTGCAGGGCCGTGCTGGCCCGCCGATGAGGCGACAGAAACCGATGCTGAACCCCGATAGTGTCGAAGATCCTCGTTCGCTGCGAATCTTCGACGTCGGCCCCGTGTCACGCGTGGCGATTTGACCCTCTCGGGCACCCTCATTACCTTGGCGCCGATTCCTCCGTCCCCCCCGGGAGTCGTCCATGATTGATCGCCGCTCCGGCCGCTCCGTCCGTCTTCGCCGCCCGTCCCCCTCGAACGCCCTGCTGACGTGGGCGCTGCTCGGCGGCGTCTCGCTCCTGCCGGCGTGTGGCGAGGACGCCGCCAAGGCCCTGGTGGAGGCGGACTACGGCTTCGGCGCGCCCCCGGCGGACCGCGATCAGGGCGGGTACACCATCGACCCCGAGGCCATCGGCGGCACGCCCGGCAGCGGTGGCACGCAGCCGGGTACGGGCGGCACGGCGGCGGACACGGACGCCGCGGTTCCGTGGATGGGGGATGCGGCGGCGCCGCCCACGGAACCCCCGGCCATGGGCGCCTGCACCGAGGGCGAGCGGCAGGCCTGCCAGGCCGAGGGCTGCGTCGGCGGCCTGCAGGTCTGCCGGGACGGCATGTGGAGCGACTGCAGCCCGCCGCCGGAGACCTGCAACGACCGCGACGACGACTGCGACGGCGAGATCGACGAGAACTTCCCCAGCGTGGGCACCGCCTGCCAGGCCGGCGGCGACTGCCAGGGCGAGGGTGTGTTCGTGTGCAAGGCCGACGGCAGCGGCGTGGAGTGCCAGTTGCCGCCGGGCTCCGGCGGCGTGCCCGAGATTTGCGACGGCCTGGACAACGACTGCGACGGTGTCATCGACGAAGACTTCCCCAACGAGCGGTGCTGCCAGCGCAGCGCCGACTGTGCGCCGGGCCAGACCTGTGACGACACCGGCCACTGCACCGGCGGCGACCCCCTCGATCCCGGGGGCGGCGGTGGCGGGGGCGGCGGGTTGGACTTCAACGCGCCCCTGGCCCCGCCGGGCGCGGCTTGCGGCTCGGCCCAGGACATCCCCGGCCCGGGTGACTACCCCGGCGCGACCGGCGGCAACGGCGACGAGGGGAGCTGTGGGTTCTTCCCCACGGGCGGCGGCGAGTCGGCCTTCACGCTCACCCGGGACGCCGACACCGAGGTCACGCTCTACGCCATGGGCGATTTGTTCGTGAATACGGTCCTTTACGTGCGCACGGACTGCCTGGACCCGGGCACCGAGCTGGCCTGCAACGACGACACCGAGAACGACTTCCTGAACTCGGACGCCGAGCTGACCTTCACGGCGCGCGCCGGCCAGACCTACGCGATCATCGTCGACACGTGGGGTACGGGCGGGACCTTCACGCTGCTCGTGGACGAGTCGGTCCCGGGCGGAGGCGGCGGCGGGCCCGTCGATCCGCCGCCCCCGCCGCCCCCGCCGCCCCCGCCCGTGGACGCGGTGGGCACCTGCGCCGAGCCGCTCGAGATGCCCGCGGGCGGTGTGCTCGCGGGCGACACGGACACCGGCGCGGACGCGACGTCCGTGGCCTGCGTGGACTCGGGCAGCGCCCCGGAGACCATCGTGCACTACCGGCCCGCGGTGGCCGGTACGGCGACCTTCACCACCGAGGGCTCGGGCTTCGACACGGTGCTCTCGCTCCGCTCGGACTGCGCGGCGGCCGCGAACGAGCTCGCCTGCAACGACGACAACGGGGCCGGCGGCCAGTGGTCGCGCGTGGCCGCCGAGGTCGTGGCCGGCGCGGACTACTACGTGGTCGTCGAGGGCTACTCCGGCGAGAGCGGGCCCTTCACCTTGAACCTGGCCTTCGAGGCGGCGCCCGTGCTCGCCTGCGGCCCCGGCGCGCCCGACTGCCCCGCGGGGGAAGCCTGTTTTGCCACGTCCTGTGATCCCATCCCGGCCGGCCTCTGCGCGGACGCGGTGGCCCTCCAGCCCGGCGTGCCTGCGATGGGCACGCTGGACGCCGCCACGCCGGACGCCGTGCCCACGGGGGACGGTTGCAACGGCCCCCACGGCGCCGAGCGCGTGTTCGCCTTCGTGCCCGATCACGACGGCCCGGCGCGCATCGAGACGACGGGGAGCCGCGCCGACACCGTGCTCAGCATCTACGACGACTGCGGCGCTCAGGTCGGCGCGGGGCGGCCGTGCGTCGACGACGCCGGCGGCTCGATCTACGCGTCCATCCAGTTCGACGCCACGGCGGGGCACATGTACTTCGCCGTGGTCGAGGGCTACCACGGCGACACCGGCGACATTCAGGTCACCTACCGGGCGCGCCCCTGAGGACGCCCCCGGCGCGGCGGCTCACCGCCCGCTGGTGAACGCGAAGCCCGGGATGTAGAGCGCAGGGCACACGGTGCACTTGCCCTCGGAGTTGATGCCGCCGTGGGGCTCCAGGGCGGCGCCGACGGCGTCCAGGCCGGGGATGCGCGCGAAGGCCTCGAGGATGGCCTCGGTGAAGCGGATGGGGCGCACGCCGCGGCGGATGCGGCCGCCCTCGACGAGGAACGCCGCGTCCCGCAGCAGACCGGTCATCACCGCGCGTTTCGGCTCGATCAGGCCGTTCACGTAGTGGAACCGCGTGATGTAGAGCCCGCGGTCGAGCCGCCCGAGCAGGGACTCGAGCGAGGCCGTGCCCGGCTCGAAGCTCAGGTGGGCCGGCCCGGCGCCGCCCGTGGAGAACAGATCCACACCGAGCGCGTGCCCCGTGGGCGCGCAGCCGTGTCGGCGGCCGCCCTTGTGGTCCCAAACGCTGCCCCGCGCCACGCCCCGCTCCAGGAGGAGCGTACGCTGGCGAGGCTGGCCCTCGGCGTCGATGGGCAGCGGCACGCCCAGGCCGTGGGCCATGGTGCCGTCGTCCAGCAGGGTGACGGCGGGCCCCGTGACGGCCTCGCCGAAGCGGCCCTGCACGAAGCTGCGGCCGTCGTCGAAGGCCTCGGTGCCGAAGCCGATCATGCCGAACCAGTCGAGCAGATCGGCGACCGCGGTGGGCGCCAGCACGACGTCCCAGCGGCCCGGCTCGATGTCGATGGGGTCGTGGGCCTGGTGGCACTCGGCGCGGGTGGCCTCGGCCATCGCGAACACGGTCTCCGGGTGCGCGCGCAGGTCGTAGCGGGCGCGGAAGCTGCTGGCGTGGTGGCCGGCGGGGCGCTCCAGGGTGGAGAGCGCCAGGTCGCAGTACGTGCCCGCGTGCCAGGCCGACACGCCGGTGGTCGACCGCACGCCCAGGCTGCGCACGCCCGTGTGGAAGCGCCCGGCCAGGGCCAGCGAGTCCTTCTCGTGGGCGGCGAGGGCCGGGGCGAGCCAGTCGGCCTTCTCGGCGGTCGTCAGGGCCGCGGTCGCGGTGTCCCAGGCGTTCACCGAGGTCGGCGCCGTGGCCGCGGGCGGGGGCAGCTCGGCGAGCTCCCGCGGCGTGGGCAGGGCGGCGGCGCGCTCGGCGGCCACCCGGGCGCAGGCGGCGAGGCCCTCGGCGCTCAGGTCCGTCGTCGAGGCGTAGGCCTCGGCCCCGTGGCAAAGCGCGCGCACGATCACGCGGCTCTCCACGATGGACTGCGCTTGCGTGATGCGGCCGTCGCCCAGGCGCAGGAGCTGAGACGATTGACCGCGGTGCACGGCCTCGACCGCGTCCGCCCCGGCGGCGCGCCCGGCGGCGAGGGCGGTGTCCAGGGCCTCGAAGGCCAGGGTCTGCTCCGCAGTGGCGTCGAAGTCGCGGGCGCTCACGAGCGGGCTCCGAAGTTCACGTCGTCGAAGCGGGCCGGCGCGCAGCCGTGGCCCACGTGCATGATCTGCACGGGATCTCCCTTGCCGCAGAACAGCCAGCCCCACATCTCCCAGGCCTGGGGCCCGGCGATGGCGGTGCAGTTGCCCCAGAACTCCGGGCTTCGGCCCCAGTACACGGGGTTCTTGAAGATGCGTCCCGTGCGCCGGCCGCCCTTGATCTCGTAAGCGATCTCGCAGGCGAACTGGAAGTTCAGCCGCAGGTCGTCGATGGACCAGCTCTTGTTGGCCGAGAGCAGCACGCCGTCGTCCACGCCGCCGATCAGGTCCTCGAAGGACCCTTCGCCGGGCAGCAGGTTCACGTTGCTCATGCGCACGATGGGCAGGCCGTACCAGCTCTCGGCGCGCAGCGTACTGGCCGAGGGGCGGCCCAGGCGCGCGGCGGCGTCCCGGCCGCTCAGGTAGCCGACGAAGAGACCGTTCTGCACCAGGGGCGCGCAGGTGGCCGGCGTGCCCTCGTCGTCGAAGCCGTAGGTGCCCAGGCCCTGGGGCGAGGTGGAGTCGGCGACCAGGTTCACGCGCTCGGAGCCGAAGCGCAGGGCGTCCAGCCGCTCGGGGATGAGGAAACTCGAGCCGGCCAGGCTGATCTCCTCGCCGAAGGCGCGGTCGAGCTCCGTCGGGTGGCCCACGGACTCGTGGATCTGCAGCGAGAGCTGGGAGCCATCGAGCACGAGCGTGCGTTTTCCGGGGGGCAGGGTCTCGGCGGAGAGCAGCGCCACGGCCTCGCGGGCCATCTCCGGCGCGTGCTGCACCAGATCCAGCTCACGGATGAACTCGAAGCCCGTCTGCCGGACGTTGCCCTCGAAGCTCTTGGGCCAGCTGCGCATCTGGAAGTCGTCCGCCGAGGCGGCGATGGCCGCGATCTTGGCGCCGCAGGTGGTGATGCGCTGCACGATGTCCGTGCCCGTCGTCGTGCGGAAGTGCGTCTCGATGCGCAGCGCCGACAGCTCTCCGCGGCTGCCCTTGAAGCTCGGCTCGGCGCCCATGGCGTCGCGCATGGCGGCGTCCGCCTCGCGGAAGATCGCGATCTTGTCCGAGAGCGGCACGGCGAAGGGGTCCTCGACCAGCGGCGTGGCGTAACGGCCCGTGACCGGCGGGGGGATCTCCACGGCGCGGGCGCTGCGGGCGGCCCCGGCGGCGCGCACGGCGGCCTCGGCGGCGGCGCGCACGCCCGCGGGGTCCAGCCGGTTGGTGCCGGCGTAGCCCCAGGCGTCGCCGACCAGGGCGCGCACGCCCAGGCCGCGGTCCGACTCGTTCACGGCGCCGTCGAGCTCACCGTCCTTGAAGGCGAGGCGCTCGCGCGTCCGGGTGACGAGGCGGGCCTCGACGAAACGTGCGCCCGCGGACCGGGCGCTGGCGAGCGCGACCTCGAGCAGGTCGGCGCCGCTCAAGCGAAGTGCTTCTCGAGCTGGCGCTGGACGCCGTCCTCGATCTTGCCGGACAGCGCGCCGAGCAGCAGCCCGAGCTCCAGGTTGACGGTGACCGAGTCGGCCGTGACCTGCACGTTGCCCTCGACGCCCTTGCCGCTGAACTGGGCGCGGGGCCCGCGGATGTCGGCCTTGACGCCGTACTTCTCGGCGAACTGGCCGGCCAGGTCGTTCAGCTTCTGGCTGGCGACGTCCACGCCCAGGCTGTGCTTGCGCGTGACGCTGATCTTCTTGCCCACGGTGGTCTCCGGTGATGCTCGATGGAAGTGCGGGAAGGGTGGCCGGGTCGGGCGGCCGGTCAGTAGGCCGCGTTGGACTTGGCGCCGGTGACGATGGCCACGGACGCGCTCGCGCCGAGGCGGCTGGCCCCGGCGGCGATCATCTGCTGGGCGGTGGCCGTGTCGCGGATGCCACCCGAGGCCTTCACGCCCATCTCCTTGCCCACGATGCGGCGCATCAGGGCGATGTCCTCGGCGGTCGCCCCACCGCCGCCGAAGCCCGTGGAGGTCTTGACGAAGGCGGCGCCGGCGGCCTTGGAGAGCGCGCAGGCGATGATCTTCTCCTCCTGGTCGAGCTTGGAGGTCTCGAGGATGACCTTGACCAGGACGGGCTTGGCGGCGTCCACCACGGCGCGGATGTCCGACTCGACGAGGGCGTAGTCGTGGCTCTTCATGGCGCCGATGTTGAGCACCATGTCGATCTCGCGGGCGCCGCAGCGGACGGCTTCACGCGTCTCGAAGGCCTTGGCGTGGGGCGTCATGGCGCCGAGGGGGAACCCGACGACCGCGCACACCGGCACGCCGCTGCCCTCGAGCAACTGCGCCATCATGCGCACGTTGGCCGAGTTCACGCACACGCTGGCGAACTTGTACTTGCGGGCCTCCTCGGCGAGCTTGAAGAACTCCTCGCGGGTGGCCTCGGGCTTGAGCAGCGTATGGTCGATGTACGGCGCCAGGCCGGCCTCGGGTTTGCCCGTGCCGGGGCCGGCGGCGATGCGGGCCGCGCCCTCCTCGACGATGATCCGCGCGTCCCACGGGCGCCGGACCACACACATGCCGCAGCTCGAGCACCCGGTCGGGTCCTCGTGGCAGGGGGTCTCGCGGAGCTGCTCCTGCGTCATGCCGGCGGTGTTGACCGGGGCCTTGGCGGCCGGCGACAGCACGGGCAGTTGCTCGCGGGTGTAACCCGGTCCGGTGCCCCCGGCCATGAGGCGGGCGCGGACGGTCTGGGCGATGAGTTCGACGAGGGCGTCGTCCTGGGTCGGGTCGGAGGCGGACATGGGGGCGCAGCTTAGTCGCCCGCCCGCGCCGCCGCAATTGCAGACCGCGCGCCGCGCGGGTCAGGCGCTCGGGGGACCGCCCCGCTTGTTCCGGCGCAACGCCAGGAAGATGGCGCCGGCCCCCAGCGCGGGCCCGACGACGAACATCAGCGGCAGCCACGCCGGCCGCTCGGCGGGCGGGGGCGGGCTCACCCGGCCGGGCTCTTCGAAGGCGCGAGCAGACGGCGGGCCGAGCGTGGGCGCGGCGCTGGCGGGGGTCTGGGCGAAGGCGGCGGCGGCCGTGAAGAGCGCGATGGCGACGAGGGCTGGGGTGAAACGCAGGCTGAGCATGCGCCCATGATCGCACGCGAATTCGCGGCGCGCACGCCGTGATTCGACGCGCGGGTAAGATTGCGTCGTGGTGCGCGCGGGCGGATATTCGGGGTTTGCGGGTTCGGGGGAATCCGGGGAGTCGCACGATGGGTGGAATCAGGTTGGGGGCGAGCCGCGCGCTCGCGGCGCTCGGAGGACTCGGGCTGACGATGGCCTGCGCCGAGATCGACTCGAGCTCGCTGGGCAACAACGTCCCCGGCTACGCGGACGCGGCCGCGCAGGACATGAACACCGGCGGCCTGCCGGCGCCCATCCCGTCTTCGGACCTGGGGCGCCCGCCGACCCCGGATCTCGGGCCCCTGCCGCCCCTGGACGCGGCCCCGCCGCCGACACCCGACCTGGGCGCCGAGGACGACGGCGGCACGGTCGGCAAACCCGACGCGGCGAGCACTCCGACGGTCGACGCGGCCGCCGAGGCCGACGCCGCGGTCGCGCCCCAGCCGGACGCCGCGGCCCCGCCCATCCCGGACGCCGCCCCGCCGCCGGAGCCGGACGCCGCCGCGGGCGAGTGCGTCCCCGGCGAGGCCCGCGAGTGCCCCGCCTGCCCGGGCGTGCGCCAGGTCTGTGTGGACGGCGCCTGGAGCGCCTGCCGCGGACCCGACGAGATCTGCGACGGCGTGGACAACGACTGCGACGGCCAGCGCGACGAGGGCGCGGACGGCGCCCCGCTGGTCGAGGTCTGCTACGACGGCCCGCCCCTGACCGGCGGCACGGGCGAGTGCCGCGCCGGCGTGCGGGTCTGCGAACAGGGCGGCTTCGGCGCCGCCTGCGTCGGTCAGGTGCTCCCGAGCGAGGAGATCTGCGACGGCCACGACAACGACTGCGACGGCCTGCAGGACGAGGCCGCGGACGGCGCCGCGTTGAGCGGTCCCTGCTACGATGGCCCCGCGCCGACCGAGGGCGTGGGCATCTGTCGGGCGGGCGTGCGGCTCTGCCAGGGCGGCTTGCCCGCGGCCTGCGTGGACCAGGTGCTGCCGAGCGTCGAGATCTGCGATGGCCGCGACAACGACTGCAACGGGCTCGTGGACGACGCCGACGTGAGCTGCGACTGCGTGCCCGGCACCGAGCAGCACTGCTACAGCGGCGCGCCGGGCACCGAGGGCGTGGGCGCCTGCCGGGCGGGCGTGCAGTTCTGCGACCCCACGGGCCACTTCGCCGCCTGCCTGGGCGAGCAGGGCCCCGAGCCCGAGGCCTGCGACGGCGTGGACAACGACTGCGACGGCGTGCCCGACGACGACATCGTCGGCGAGGGCGCGCCCTGTGAGCGCGGCGTGGGCGCCTGCCTGGTGGGCGGCAGCGTGCAGTGCGACCCGGTCGCCGGCGCGCTGGTCTGCGACGCCGTGGAGCCCGCGCCCGAGGTCGAGACGTGCAATGCGATGGACGACGACTGCGACGGCGTCGTGGACGAGAACTTCCCGCTCGGCGAGGCGTGCCGGGTGGGCGTCGGCGAGTGCGCGCAGTCCGGCGTGCTCGCCTGCGACGCCGAGGGCGGGGTGGCCTGCGCGGCCCGCCCTCGCGACCCCGGCGCGGAGATCTGCGACGGCCTGGACAACGACTGCGACGGCGTGGCCGACGACGGCCTGGACCTGGGCGCGCCTTGCACCGTGGGCGTGGGCGCGTGCCAGGCCCTGGGCCAGCGGGTCTGCGCCGCCGACGGCGGAGTCACCTGCAGCGCCGCCCCCCTGGCCCCGGGGGTCGAGCGGTGCAACGGCGCCGACGACGACTGTGATGGTGAAACGGACGAGGCCGACCCGCAGCTCGGGCAGGCGTGCGGCACCGGCCTGCCCGGCCTGTGCGGGACCGGCGCGCTGCAGTGCCCGGACGGCGTGCTGCGCTGCGCCGCGGTGGTCGTGCCCGCCGCCGAGGCCTGCGACGGCCTGGACAACGACTGCGACGGCCGCACGGACAACGCTCCGGACGGCGCGCCCCTGACCCGCGACTGCTACGACGGCGGCGCCGCGACGCTGGGCGTCGGCGAGTGCCAGGGGGGCGTGCAACTGTGCGCGCAGGGCCGCTACGAGGCCTGCGCCGGCCAGACGCTGCCCGCGCCCGAGGCCTGCGACGGCCGTGACAACGACTGCAACGGCGCCACGGACGACGTCGCCGGGGCGGCCTGCCAGTGCCGGCCCGGCGCCCAGCAGGCCTGTTACGGCGGCCCCGCGGGCACCGCGGGCGTGGGCATCTGTCAGGGCGGCCAACAGACCTGCCTGCCCGACGGCACGGGCTTCGGGCCCTGCCAGGGTGAGGTCACGCCCATGGCCGAGCGCTGCGATGGCTTCGACGACGACTGCAACGGCGTGGCCGACGACCCGCCCGGGGCCGGCCAGCCCTGCGAGAGCGGCCTGGGCACCTGCGCGCGGCCCGGCGTGCTCGCCTGCGACCTGGCGGCCGGCCGCCTGCTCTGCGACGCCATGGCCGGGGCGCCCGGCGCCGAGACCTGCGACGGCACGGACGACGACTGCAACGGCCGCGTGGACGACGTGCCCGGCCTGGGCAACTTCTGCCGCGCGGCCGACCCCGCCGGGGGCCTGTGCCAGCCCGAGGGCGCGCTCGCCTGCGTGGCCGGGGGCGGCCCGGCGCCGGTGTGCGTCGCGCTCGGCAACGCCGCGCCGGAGCGCTGCAACGGCGTGGACGACGACAACGACCTGTGCGTCGACGAAGCCATCGTCGAGGTCACGGGCGAGGCCTGCCGCGTGGGCGTGGGCGAGTGCCAGCGCGACGGCGTGACGACCTGCCAGGGCGTCGGCGGCGTGGCCTGCGACGTCGCCCCGGGGCCCGCCGCGCCCGAGGTCTGCGACGGCCGCGACAACGACTGCAACCGCCAGGTCGACGACGACCCCACGGACGCCGGGCGGGTGTGCACCGCGGGCGTCGGCGCCTGCCAGCGCGCCGGCGTGACGCGCTGCGACGCCGGCGGCGCGCTCTCCTGCTCGGCCGTGCCGGGCGACCCCGTCGCCGAGGCCTGCAACGGCGCGGACGACGACTGCAACGGGCAGATCGACGAGGGCGGGGTGTGCGACGTGTTCGAGAGCTGCCTGGCCGCCCGCAACGCCGGGCGCGTGCAGAGCGGCGTGCAGCCCGTCCGGCCGCGCGGGGCGGCGAACGCGGTCAACGTGCTCTGCGACCAGACGACGGACGGCGGCGGCTGGACGCTCGTCGGCAGCTCCCGGGGCGGTACGCTCAACGACCAGTCCAGCGCCTGGTACGCCGACCTGCAGACGCTGGCACCGGCGGCGGCCAACCTGGGCATCTGGAGCGGCCTGCGCGCGCTCGGCGGCCGCTGGGACGTCCGCTTCGCCTGCCGCGACCACGTGGGCGTCGCCGGCGAGGCGTTCAACGTGGACCTCTCGTTCTACGACGTACCCTGGTACTGGGAATTCACCGCCGGCGCCGACATGGACAGCTGCTTCAGCGAGGCCGACGGCGGCGGCGACGACGTGCCCGTGCCCGCGCGCCGCAACAACCTGAGCGGCGCCGCCCTGGCCGCGGGCACGGCCTATACGGCCGGGTTCCTCGAGGGCGAGGACAGCTGCAGCGACACCGGCGACTTCACCGTCGACTTCACCGACCGCGGCATGGACAGCAACCAGAGCGATGGCACGGACTGGGGCGAGGACGACAGCACGGCCAAGTGCGGCACCAGCGGCGTGGCCACGGGCCAGTGGTTCGTCTACGTGCGCGAGCTCGGCGGCCCGCCCCCGCCGGCCTGCGCCGCCGAGGATCGCTTCGAGGAGAACGACGACCAGGCCAACGCGACGCCGCTGACGTTCGCGGCCGGGCGCACGCAGGTCCAGGGCGGCATCTGCGGCCCCGACTCCGACTGGTACGCCTTCGACGCGCGGCCGGGCTGCACGTACGGCGGCACGCTGGCCTTCGTCCACGCCAGCGGCGACCTGGACACCACGATGCACGACGCCGCGGCGACGCAGGTCTCCGGCAGCTTCGGCGTCGGCAACCAGGAGACGCTGAACTACACGCTGCCCGCGGGCGCAGCCCCGCAGCGGCTCGCCGTGCGGGTCTACGGCTACAGCTTCGTCGCCGCCAGCACCAACACCTACACCCTCACCCTGACCGAGACCTGCCCCTGAGCGGAGGCCCGCTCAGGCTTGGGCGGGGCGGGGGGCGAGCACCTGGCGGGCCGCCCGCAGGACATTTTCGATCGCCGGGATGTCGGCCTCGGGCAGGGGGTTCTCCTCGTCCGCCGCCTGCTCCCACAGGGTCGCCGAGACGAGCGAGGCCAGGGCCGGCTCCGTCTCCTCGGCCAGGCGGTCGGCGTCGTTCAGGGCGGCGTCCAGCGCCTCGCGGCGGGCCCGGGGCACGCCTTTCTCGCCGCGCGCCCGCTCGCACAACCAGAAGGTCTCGAAGGCCAGGTCCAGCGCCAGCTCCTGACCCAGCGACGACGACCCCTTGAGCTGCTCGAACGTCCACACTGCCAGGTCGTGGTGCACGTTGTCGAAGCGGTCCCGGGCGCGGCGGATCTCCTTGTCGGAGAGGCCGTCGAGCTCGAGCCAGGCGCGGTCGACGAAGGTCGAGCTCAGCGGCTCGGCCGGGTCCTGCTCGGGCACGACCTCGTCGCCGGCGAGCTCCTTGGCCACGAGATCCCAGAGGCCGAAGAGATTGCTGAAGGTCTGGCGGGCCAGCTCCGGGGTCTTGAAGCGCGGCTCCGACTCCCACAGGAGCGGGATGATCTCGGCGGCGGGCGTGCCCTCTTCCAGGGACGCCAGGAACTCCTCCTGCACCTCGTCCACGGAGAGTTTGCAGCCGGAGGTCTGGAGCAGGCGGGCGAGGGCCTCGGGGCCTTCGTAGACGCGTTCGAGTCGCTTGGGCATCTTCATGGGGCCGCATATAGCGAGAGGCGCGCCGGGAATCCACCCGGATCCGCCTGGATTCGCGCGGGGCGCGCCGCCTGCCGACGGGCGACTTCAATACCCGGCGAAGCAGGCCTCCGCGCACGAGGTGTCCGCGAACGGCCGCGGCAGGTCGTCCGGCACCTCCGAGGACAGAGCCGAGAAGTAGGCGTCGAGCGGATCGGGCGCGTCGCTCAGCAGGCACTCGACCCAGTCGCGCGCGTAGCCGGCGAACTCGGGGTTGGGGACGTCCCCGGTCGGGGGGTCCGCGATCGTCGCGGCGATGCAGCGCTCGGCGCACGACAGGACCACTTCGCGGGACGCCGCACGACCGCCCGGCGTCTCGCCGCGAGCGGCCACGGCGTCGCCGAAACACTGCTGGATGCAAGTCATCGGGGTGACGATGCACCCATACACGACCTTCGTGAGCACATGGCCCTTCGGGCTGGTGTACAGCACGTTGAAGCTGGCCCGGCCGGACTCTCCGCAGCACAGCAGGCGGCTGCAACACCGCTCGAGCGCGCAGGCGTAGCAGTCGCCCCCCTCCGGGTAGGGGTTGACCACGCACCGGTTCATCGGATTCTCCCGGGGAAGCTCGAAGTTCGTCTCGCCGTTCGGCTCCGTGAAACACGAGTAGGGCTCAGGCGCCGTCGGGGCCGCGTCGGCCACGTCTTCTCCCGCATCGTGACGATTGATGTCCGCGCTTTGCGTGCACGCCGCCAGGACGATTGTGAGGACCGCGAGTTCGAATGACCCGCATCCGCGCGCTTTCCACGCATCCGTTGCATCCATTTGGCGGACTCCAGCTCCTGTCGATTGCACGCCCACCCTGCTCCGTCACGGTATGCACGCAGGACGAGGATTTCAAGCCGACGCGCGAGCGCGCCCGAACGAGGCGCGGCCCTCGCGGAACGTCGGCGCCGAGATCGGTCGATGAGAACCGGGTGGCCTGGCTCCGTCCACTCTGATACCACCACCCGCGTTGAAACGAGGCGGTCGACGCCCGCCCCCAGGAGTGCCCCGTGAGCTCGATCAACGTCGTTCTGTGCAATTGCCCCGCCGAGCAGGCGGAGCCCCTGGCCCGCGCCCTCGTGGAGCAGCGGCTGGCCGCCTGCGTCAACCTGCTGCCCGGTGTCACGAGCCTGTACCGCTGGGAGGGCAGCGTCCGCGCGGACGCCGAGGTCACGCTGCTCATCAAGACGGCCTCGGACCGCGTCGAGGCGCTGCGCGAGGGCATCCTGGCGCTGCACCCCCACACGGTCCCCGAGTTCGTGGTGCTGCGCGTGGACGGCACGGCGTCGCTGCCCGCCTACCTGGAGTGGGTGATCAACGAGACGCGGCCGAACGATTGAACGATCGAACGATTGAACTTCGCCCGACGCCGCCCCCTGCCGTAGATTGAGGGTTCCCCGCATCGCGCGGGGGCGAACGCACCATCGGGGAGGCGACATGCGCGGATCTCGGCAGGCGGTACTGGTCGGTTTGTTCTTGGCGGGCTGCATGGGCGACGACGGCGGCGACGCGGCCGGCGGCGCGGAGTCCACGGCCGACGCGGCCGCCACCGGCGGCACCCCCGCATCGCCCGACGCGGCCCTGCCGCCCGAGGCCGTCGGCCTCACGGCGATCAAGCTCCTGCCCGAGGCCCCGCAGATCCAGCCCGGCCGCTCTCGCCAGATGCAGGCCATGGGCGAGTACGGCGGCGCCACCAAGGACATCACCGCCGCGGTCACCTGGTCGTCGAGCGACCCCAGCGTCGCCACCGTGGAGAACGAGGGCCGCGACAAGGGCCGCGTGCACGTCGAGAAGATCGGCAGCGTGACGATCACCGCCTCGCTCGGGGACGTCTCGGGCGAGGTCAAGCTCGGCAAGGCCTGCCAGTACCCCGACTACGACCTGCGCATGGCGCTCGGCCAGTCCATCCCGCCGATGTACTGGGAGAACGCCTACACCGGCGACGGCCGGCAGGTCACCTACAAGCTCGAGGACGTGGCCTGCGACGAGGACGTCAGCGTGATCGTCTTCGTGCTCGGCGCGGCCTGGTGCGGCGCCTGCAGCGCTTACTCCATGCGCCTGAACGCCGAGGCCGAGGCCTTCGAGGCCGCCGGCGGTCGCATCGTGTACGTCGAGCTCCAGGACATGAACTACGAGCCCACGGACAGCCACTTCGCCTACGAGCACCTGTCCTCGCTCATCGGCAACGGCCCGGGCATCCGCGTCGGCGATCTCGACACGCGGCCGGGCAACCTGTTCCTGACGAACAACGCCGAGGTGCAGGGGCTGCCGACGGTGTACGTGGTGCGGCGCCGCGACATGACGGTCATCACCACCGCGGACATCATCGGCGACCGCTCGCTGGTGGACGTCGCGCTCGACCCCGAGGCCGACTGGCAGAACCCGCCGCCCGTGGAGTTCCACGGCAACTGCGGCCCCGCCGACGAAGAGCCCGGCGAGCCCAACGACAGCCCGGCCCAGGCCACGCCGCTCGCCCTCGGCGACACGGTGCAGGGCGGCGTGTGCGACGCCGTGGGCGACTTCTACCAGGTCGGCGAGGCCGGCCCGTGGCAGTTCGAGCTCGACTTCGACGCCGCCCAGGCCGACCTGGACGTCTACGTCTGGGACCCGGCCACGAACGAGCCCCTGCGCGTGAACGGCAACATCATCGGCAGCGAGGGCACCACCGGACACGAGGCGTTCCAGCACAGCGGCCCGGCGCTGGTGAAGGTGCTCGGCTTCCGCCAGGCCAGCACCACCTACTCGCTGAAGCTCTCCACGCCCTGAGGCCGCTCAGGCCCGGAGGCTCGGGCTCTTCCGCGCCGCGTCCAGCGCCGTGCGGAAGCTCTTGGCCCAGCGGGCCTCGAAGCGCTCGCGGTCCACGGACATCAGCTCGCGCACGGGGCCGGCCACGGTGAGCTTCTTCAGGCGCGCCGCGGTCTGACCCAGCGCGCGGCCCAGGCCGCCGGGGAGAGCGCCCTCGAGGCCGCACAACGCCCGCGCCCAGGCCGTCTGCCGCGGATACTGCGCGTGCCCCTCGTGCAGGGCCGCGACCACCTCGGCCACGCCGTCGGCGTCCAGCGCGCGGGCCAGGTGGGCGCCCCACGCGTCCAGGAACGGCGGGAACGGCAGCAGGAGCGAGCGGCTCGCCCGCAGCGCCCGCGCCGGCCGCAGGGGCAGGTAGCGGTGGCTCTCGAGGGCCATCACGGCCTTGTTGATCTCGCCGGCGAGCACGAAGGCGCCCCCGAAGCGGCGCGGATCCTCGTGCCCCAGGCGGGTGAAGCGCGCCTTGAACTCGTCCGTGCGGGGCGTGCCGGCGGGCCAGGCCTCGATCACGCGGCTCAGGTCGCCCAGGTTGTGGGCCACCGTGACGATGATGCAGCAGGCCTCCTGCTCGGCGCCGGGTTTGCGTTGTGTGCACGCGGTCACCGCGCGGGCCTCGCGCTGCAGCTCGGCCTCGATCGCGGCGATCTGCGCGTCGGCGACGTCCGCGCAGCCCAAAGCGAGCGCGCGGCCGAGGGCGCCGGCCTGCACGCTCAGCCACTCGCCGGCGTGGCCCGAGAGCACCCCATCGGCGCCCAGGTCCACCGTGCGAGCCGAGACCGGGCGCGGGTCCCAATCGAGGACCTCGGCGGACACCGCGGCCAGGGCGCGCAGCTCGTCCACGTTGCGGCAGGCCGCCCACACGTGGTGGCGGATCTGGGAGTCCACGTCCGTCGGAACGAACGTGCCCACCGTGGCCTGGTGGGCCGCCAGGAGCACGCGCAGCCAGTCCGGGCGCGCCTCGGCGGTCGTGTAGCGCTCGTCCAGGGCCGGGGCGACCACGAGCGCGCGGATCCAGCCCGTGTCGGCGTGGTCGGGGAATGCCCAGTCGGCGGTGTTTCGGACTTGCTGGAGGAGCAGGGACGGCAGGACGCCGCGCGGGGGAGGGGCCATGGGGACGCCGGGGTCGGCTCCTAGCGGGTGCCGTCGCACAAGGGGGGCACGGTGGCCGGCATATGGTTCGTGCCGGGCTCGAAGATGCCCTCGGCGAACCAGCACATGCTCAGCGACTCGGAGTCCGAGACGCGCTCGCCGGCGGCCACGCGTTCGCGCCCCGTGTTGTCGTTCAAGGGACCATCGAACGGGTCGAGCGTGCCCTGCGCCATCTGCTGGATGAGGGTCTCCACGTCCAGCGCGGCATTGGGCAGGATGTCGCCGTTCACGGGCGCAAGGTAGACCATGCTCTCCTCGCTGTCGCCCTTGATGCCCTCCCAGATGAGGTTTCGGTAGTCCCAGGTGCCGTCGAGCATGCCCTGCACCTGCTGGATGAGCACGGGGCCCCAGTTCCAGTAAGGCGTGGTGATGCAGATGTCCGGCGCGAAGTCGCAGGCGTTGGGGTTGTCGTTGCCGAGCGCGTAGACCGGGTCGCCGGCCGCCGTCTGGCTGCGCTTGGCCACCTGCATGGCGATCTGGGTGTCCGTGGAGGACCAGATGACGTCCGCGCCGGCGGCGATGAGCTCCTCGGCGGCGGCCTCCTCCTTGTCGGGGGCGAAGAAGGCGTCCACCCAGCGGACCTGGACCTCGATGTCCGGCTTCTCCTGCCGCGCGCCGATGGCGAAGGCGTTGATGTGGCGGACGAGCTCGGGGATGGGCACCGAGCCGATGACGCCGACCACCTTGGTTTTGCTGGCCTTGGCGGCCATCTTGCCGGCCAGGTACACGGCCTGCTGCATCTTGCCGAAGTAGGAGCCGAGGTTCTTGTCCTTCTCGTCCGCGGTCACGAAGCCGGAGCAGGACAGGAAACGCACGTGGGGGTGCGCCCCGGAGGCCTCCTGAAGGGCCGGGACGAAGTCGAAGCTCGTGCCGACGACCACGTCGACCTCGTTGGCCAGCATGTTGTCGATGACCGAGGGCGCGGCCTCGGGCGCCACGGCCGGCTCGAAGGTCGTCTCGACGGCGATGCCCTTGTCCGTGAAGAAGCGCTCGAGCGCCTTGCGGCCGTCGTCGTGGGTCTTCGTCCAGCCGAAGTCGGCCACGGGCCCGACGTAGAGGAAACCGACCTTGACCGGCTCGGGGAGGGCCGAGGCGATGTTGAAGGCGCAGGCGCCGTCGGCGCAGCGCACCAGGCTGGCCTCGCCCGGGCAGTCGTTGTCCTGAGCGCACTCGCGCGTGCAGCGTGCGTCGTTCGGGGAGCAGAAGCTGCTCCTGCACTCGACGTCGCGCTCGCAGGCCTCGCCGAAGTCCTTGCCCGCGGGGTTCACCGCGCCGCCCGCGCCCTGTCCGCCGTTGCCGCCCGTGGCCTCGCCGCCGGCGCCTTGCCCGCCAGTGCCGCCCGTGGCCTCGCCGTCGTAGCAACCGTGGCTCTGAGGATCGCAGAGTTGGCCGGCCTTGCAGTCCTCGTTGGTCGAGCACTGGTCGAAGTCGACCACGGCGGAACACCCGGCGGCTCCGGCCAATGCGAGCCCCATGAACAATCCACGACGACGCGTCCGACTCGACATGCGCATTCCTCCTTTTTCCCTATGGCATCGAACCCATGGTGATGAACCCTGTCAAGAATTCGGGTTTTCGGTGCGGATTCTGGCCCCCGGCGTCGACCGCGTTTACGATGGCACGCTGTGTGTGGACGAGTGATGCAGGAGGATTCCCGATGGTGAGCAAGCCGGTCTACCGGATGGGCTGCATGTGGGTCGCCGTGGCGCTGGCGCTGCCGGCCCCGGTCGTGGCCCAGCCCGCGGCGCCCGCCACGGCCGACGATCAGGTGAAGAAGGTCGAGGCCCTGGCAGCCGAGGCTCAGGCGAAGTACGCCGAGGGCAAGTACCAGGACGCCATCCGCCTCTACCTGCAGGCCCACCAGCTCGTGGCCGAGCCCGCGATTCTCTACAACGTGGCGGTGATCTACGACCAGCAGGTCCGCGATCCGGAGATCGCCACGGAGTATTACCGGCGCTACATCATGGACCCGGGCGCCGATCCCGAGGCCGTGACCAAGGCCACGCAGCGCATCCAGGAGCTCCGCGCGCAGCGGGAGGCGGCGGCCGCGGTGGCGGCGAGCGCGCCCGCTTCCCGTCCGGCGCCGGCGCCGGCGTCGACGGCCGAAGCGACCCCGAACGCCGGGGCGGACGCGCGGTCCGGTTCCGACGGCGGGCTGTCCACGACGCGCCTGGCCGTGGGCTGGGGCCTGGTGGGGCTCGGTGCGGCGCTGGGTGTCGCCGGGGGCATCTTCGGCGGCCTCGCCGAGGACGACGAGCACGCCTTCACGGACAGCGGCGACATCGTGGAGAAGCGCGACCTGCGCGACCGCGGTCAGCAGCGCGCCCTGGCGGCGGACATCTTCTTCGGCGGCGCCGGTGCGGCGGTCGTGGCCGGCGTCGTGGTGCTGCTGACGGGCGAGCGCGGCGGTCGCGACGGCGCCCCGCGGGCCGGCGTCACGCCGACGCCCGGCGGCGCCCAGGCCACCTTCGACTTCCGGTTCTGACGCGATGAGTGGCCAGCGCGTTCAGGGGCGCTGGGTCGTCCTGGCGGTGTTCGTCATCGCCGGGGGCCTGGGCTTCTCGATCTGGCGACTCTTCGCGCCCTGAAGAGGCCGGCGAGGCCGAGCAGCGCTGCCCAGGCGCCGGCCCCGCGACCGGCCCGGCCCGTGACGACGCACCCCGGCGCGTCGTACTGCTGCGACTCCGCGTCGCTGCCGCCGGCATCGCCGAGCAGGATGCCGCGGTTGGGCGGAGCGGCGGCGTCGGCGCGCGCCGGGTCGGCGTCGGCCTCGGGGTCGGCGAAGCGCCCCGCGTCGTCGGTCGTCGAAGCGTCGAGCCGACCCGGGACGACCGCGTCCGCCGCGGCGCTCGGTTCGGCGTCTCCCCCGGGCAGGGGGCTCGCATCGGGCGGGGGCGGGGGGGGCGAGGTCGGCGGCGCCCCGGCGTCCGGCGGGGGCGGGGGTGGTGGCGGCGGGGCGGGCGGGGCCTCGCACTCGCACCAGTCCGAGGCGTGGCCGTTGTCGGCACCGCAATCCAGGGGGGCGTTCGGCTCCTGCATGCACCCGGGCTCCCCGCCGAACCGCGCGCGGCAGACCATGCCGGCCGCCGCGCAGTAGGCCACGCAGCCGGCGCCGTTGCTGAACACGCCCGCGCAGGTCGTCGGCGTCTCGGCGCAGACCTCGAAGCCCGCGGAGTTGCGGATGCCGTCGCACGGTCCCGGCGGGGGCGGCTCGCCGGCGTCGCAGCGCGTGCGGCGGAACACG
Organism: uncultured Myxococcales bacterium; assembly: GCA_903847385.1. Taxonomy (GTDB): domain Bacteria; phylum Myxococcota_A; class Bradymonadia; order UBA7976; family UBA1532; genus CAINDO01. The sequence goes on along the minus strand of CAINDO010000440.1, from coordinate 50,943 downwards.
GTCTCGTCCGCGGCGGGCGACTCGCCGTCGTTGCCGTCCAGCACCACGCGGCACTCGCCGCCGACGCGGCAGAAGATCTCGCCGACGTCCACCCGCGTGCAGTCCCCCGCGTGCGCCTGGTTCTCGAAGTGTTCCCGCGTGCCGCCCAGATCGTCGTGCAACAGATAACGCACGTGGTCCGAGCGGTTCTCCGTGGCCCGGTAGCTGATCTCCACGCTGTACCAGCCGTCCGCGGCGATGTTCGGCCGCCAGATGGCCTTGCCGATGCGCGAGCCGTCCCCGACGGTGTGGCTCAGGTAGCGATAGGTCTGGGCGCACGGGTTGACGTTGCGGCTCTCCCAGTTCTCGGGCCGCTCCTCGGAGTACCCCGAGCCGGGCGCGTCGTTGTCCACGCGCACGGTGAGCGGCGGGCAGGGGACCTGGGCGTGCGCCAGGGTCGCCCACGAGAACAGGAACGACGTGAGGCAGAGGGATCTCATTGCAGGCGACACTCGCACAGAATTCCGTTGAACACGTCGACGTCGTCGTTCCGATCGAAAACGATGGTGCGGTCGCAGCCGTTCTCGACGATGGCGTCGTCGACGTTCCCGCCACGGGGCTCGCACTGGTTCCAGCGCTCGTTCTCCCTTGCGGCGACGCACGTCCAGCCGTAGCGCGCACAGAAGTGCCCGCAATTCACTTCGGGGTTGAGGTCGGCCGGATTCGGGTCGGCCTCGATCGAACCCAGCTGAAGCGCGAAGCGACACACGTTCGCGTCGAGGTTCTGGGCTTCGCAGAAGGTCTGAGGCGCGCCGGCAATCGTCGATCTCAAGGGCAGGTGCTCGCAGACCTCGGCGGCGTTGCCGCCGCTCGGGATCTCGATGCAGTTCCCGAGACCGTCGCAGACGCCGGCCACCCCGATGCACGGTTGTCCCACCGGGATGCTCACGAGGCGGGCGATGACACCCGGCATGCAGTTCTCGACGTGCTGGCACGACGAGGCGCGCACGAATTCGATGGGGACGCCGTCGGTGCTCGTACACGTCTCCGCGGAGGCCACTCGGCAGACGCCCGACGGATCGCAGAGGCTGGCCAATCGGCTCGCGTACCCATTGCACACGTCCGTCCCGGTCTCGGCGTCCTGCTCCAGCATGACGAGCGGGAACGGCAGGCAGTCCACCGGGTCGCATCGGGCGTCGTTCTCCGAGGGCACGAGGCGATCGCCGTCGCAGGCATGGCAAACGCCTGGCTCGCAGGGGAGGGGCGGGTCCGAGGGCGCCCCCGTCGGCGCCATCGTCGGCGGCTCCGGACCACCCGAAGGCGCCTGAGTGGCCGGTGGGGGCGCCGGCCCGACGCCCGATGCGCCCAGATCCGGGTCGGCCGTTCGTGGCGGCTTCGTGCCGGGCGAGTCGGGGGTCGTGCCGGGAGCCATCCCGAAGAGGATGTCCGCCTCGTGGCCTTCCACGCCACCGTCCGTCAGGCGCTCGGGCAGATCGATGAAACACCCCGCGCCGAGGCCCCAGAGGGGCAGCAGCCAGCGGAGCGGCGTCCGCGCGCGAGTGGATTTCCGGCGATTGTGCACGCCATCACCTTGCGAGGATCTTCGCGGTGGGTCAACGTCACTTCGACCTCGGACCGCACCGCGCGGTGCTTTCCCCTGTGTTTCTGCCCCACGATGGAGCCGTCCCCATGAAGAAGCTGCTGGCCGCGCTGGCCGACGAGACCAAGACGGAGACCCTGGTCGGCCTGGCGTTCGACTTCGCCCTCGAGCAGCCCGTGCGCACGTTCATCGAGCCCGAACTGCTCCTGGCGCACGTGGATCGCGCGCTGAGCGAGGCCATGACAGAGGCCGCCCTCGCCCGCCACGTGCGGCCGTTCCTGGACCGCGAGCAGGCCCGCGCCGAGGCTCGCGGCGACCGGGTGGGCGACTGGCTCACGCCGCAGGGCAAAGAGACGCTGCGTGCCCTGGCCGGCCGCCCCGTCCGCCTCGAGCGCTCGTTCCTCGAGGGGCTGGTGAAGCAGGAGGCCGTGACGCACCTGGTCCGCAGCGTGGTCGAGGAGACCCTCGACCGGTTCCTGCAGACGCTCAAGCCGGGCGGCTCCGGCGGCGGCGTGCTCGGGGCCATGGGGCGCGGCGCCGTGGGGTTCGCCAGCGGCCTGGGCAAGGGCATCCTCGGCGGGCTGGGCGCGCAGATGGAGCAGCAGCTCAAGGCGGCGGCGAGCACGTTCATCGCCAGCTCCATGAACGTGGTGATGGACCGCGTGGTCACGCTCCTGGCCGCTCCGGACACGGGCGTGAAGCTCGGGCGCATGAACCAGACCGGCTTCGACGAGGCCCTGAAGCAGAAGACCGGGCGCGTGTGGGCGCAGGCCATGAAGCTCCCCGTGGACGAGCTGCTGGCGATCGTGCCCGGCCTGATCGCCCACAATCTGGCCCGCCCGGAGATCCGCGCGGGCATCCTGGACGAGGTCCGGGCCTTCCTGGAGGTCGAGGGGTCGCGCACGCTGGGCGAGATCCTGACGGAGGCCGGCGCGGTCGAGGCCTGGCGCACCGAGACGATCACAAAAGCGGCCCCGCTCGTCCGCACGTTCGCCGCCAGCGCGCCCTTCAAAGCGTGGATTGCCGCCCGCTGACTTGTTCCCGGTCACGTCCGGGCCCTTGCCATTTGCAGAGAACGCCTCAGGTTTTCTACCCAGTCCTCCGTAAGGCGAATCCGTGGATTTACGGATACGCGTCCCGCGGGGACAGAAAGCAGGAGGCAGAATGAAGACCCACACGCTGACATGGGCGGCCCTCGCCGCCGTGGGTGTGCTCGCGACCGGTCACGGCGCCTTCGCCCAGGTCACCAACTTCAGCCGGGATGTGGCGACGTCCATCGACCGCGGCCTGCGGTGGATGGACCAGAACGGCGTCTTCCAGAACCCGAGCACGGCGGGTGAGGGCGCGGGCCTGAGCGCCCTGGCCCTGCTGGAGAAGCGCGAGAGCGCCGATCCCAACTCGCCGCCCCTGGGCTACAGCAACGCCCTGCCCGCGGACAAGGCCCGGATCGACGCCATCATGGCGTTCGTCATCGAGCGCGCCGGCAGCCCGGACACGAGCTTCTCGGCCTACCGGGACGGCGCCGACCTGATGGCGCTGTCGGTCTACCTGCGCACGGGCGGGCCGATGGCCCAGGAGGCGGCCACCGCCGTCGCCCTGACGTTCGACCGCATCGCCGCGAACCAGGGCGCCGAGGGTTACTGGTGTTACACGGACGGCTCCTGTCCGGACTCCTCGACCACGCAGCTCGTGATGGCGGGTCTGGCCTCGGTCAAGGGCGTCTTCAGCGATCCCGTCACGGGGGACGCCGCGCGCCTCGCCACGCTGAACACCCTGGCCGCGAACACACGCACGGCCTACACGACCTTCGGCAAGGCCGGCGACCTGGAGCCCGAGCTGGAGAAGTGCCACGGCTACAACGGTGGCTCGATTCACGACAGCTACGCCTGCAGCTACCAGCAGACCGCCTCGGGCATGTGGGGCCAGATCATCGGCGGCGCCGATCTGAACGACCCCTCGGTGCAGGGGTACCTGCGCTGGCTGCGCAATCACTACAACTACGAGTCGACCTCGGCGGCGAGCGGCGGCTGGGCCAACAGCTACCAGTACTTCCTGTGGTCCTCGGCCAAGGGCTTCAAGTTCCTGCAGGACGCCGGCATCGCGCCGTTGGCGGGCAACGTGTCCGTCGATGAACTGGGCATGCTCGACCCCGCCGGCGCGCCGGCGGCGGCCTTCCGGCTCAACCACCGCGACCCGGCGGCGGACACGCGGGTGCCCGCGTTCGGCGTCGAGGGCGTCGGCTACTACGACGCGCCCAACCTGTTGCGCGGCTGGTACTACGACTACGCCTACACCCTGATCACGCTTCAGGACGACAGCGGGTTCTTCCAGCCCGGCCCCTTCAACGCGCAGTGGGACGGGCGGGCCGAACAGGCCTACTCCATCCTGGTGCTGGAGCGCTCCCTGGGCGGCGGCTGCAACGACACGGACAGCGACGGCGTCTGCGACACCGAGGACCGCTGCCCGAACGTCGCCAACCGCGATCAGCTCGACGCGGACGGCGACGGCATCGGCGACGCCTGCGACAACTGCGCCGCGTCGCCCAACCGCGAGCAGCTCGACGCGGACGCCGACGGGATCGGCGACGCCTGCGAGGCCTGCCCGGACAACCCTCGCACCGAGGTCTGCAACGGCGTCGACGACGACTGTGACGACCTGATCGACGAGGACCTCGGCGAGTTCTCCTGCGCCACGGGCCTCGGCGGCCTCTGCGCCCGCGGCATCGGCGCCTGCGTCGAGGGCAGCATCGCCTGCGAGCCCGTCCGCCAGCCCCTGGACGAGATCTGCAACGGCGTGGACGACAACTGCGACGGCCACATCGACGAGAACGTGCGCAACGCCTGCGGCACCTGCGAACCCTCCGTGCCCGCCGAGGCCTGCGACGGCCTGGACAACGACTGCGACGGCGTCGCGGACGACGAGGCGGCCTGCCCCGAGGGCGAGCGCTGCGCCCACGGTGTGTGTGAAGACCCGTGCGCCGGCGTGGAGTGCGCCACCGGCTTCCAGTGCGAGGAGGGCTTCTGCGTGGACCTCTGCGTGTACGCGGAGTGCCCCCGCGGCTGGAACTGCGAGCTCGGCAACTGCACGGACCCCTGCGCGGGCGTGACCTGCGAGGCGCCGCTCATCTGCTGGGGCGGTCAGTGCGTGCCCGACGACTGCCTGTCCACGGGCTGCGAGGCCGAGCAGCGCTGCCGCGAGATCGGCTGCGAGGCGGACCCCTGCACCGGCGTGACCTGCGGCTCCGGCGAGTTCTGCCGCGACGGCGAGTGCGTGATCAGCTGCGCGGGCATCGCCTGCGGCCTCGACCAGCGCTGCAACGACGGCAACTGCGTGCCCGACCTGTGTTATGGCGTGATGTGCCCGGAGAACACGTTCTGCCGCCTGGGCGAGTGCGAGAGCGACCTCTGCCTCGCCGTCACCTGCGCGACGGGCCGCGTGTGCATCGACGGCACCTGCCTGATCGATCCGTGCAACGACATCACCTGCCCCCCCGGCCAGCTCTGCACCGTGCAGCGCGACGGCCGCGCGCAGTGCGCCGACTCGGTGACGCCCGTCGAGCCGCCCCTGCCGGACGCCGGCGTGAGCGAGCCCGACGCGGCCTCCCCGACGACGGACGCGGCCCCCCCGACGACGGACGCGGTGACGGGCAACCCCGGCGACATCGGCGGCGGCACCGGCGACGCCACGCGCGCCGACGCGGCCCTCGAGGGTGATACGGACGGCGGCAACGACTCGCTGAGCACCTCGGGCGCGGGCTGCGCCTGCGAACTCGGTGGCGGCCGCACGGGCACCTCGGCGGCGCTTCTGCTGCTCGTCGTGCCCGGCCTGCTCGTCCGCCGGCGCCGCGCGCGGCGCTGAACCGGACCCGCCGCGGTTGCGCTCAGATCTGGCGCACCCGCGGGTGGGTCTCCGGACCGACCGGGCTGAGGTCGCAGGTCCGCACCTGATGCACCAGCTCGATGGACGGGCGAGCATCTTCGATGCCGTACCCGCCGCCGGACAGGATGTCCTGGTACACCTTGGTGTGCAGGTCGTCGAAGCCGGTGGAGAAGTCGAAGTCCTGGCCGTCGAAGGTCAGCCCGCGGTGGGCGTGTTTGCCCGCCGCCAGGAACCCCGTGGGCAGGTCGCCCACCTCGATGCTCAGGAACCACTTCACCCGCGCCCACTCGAGCTCGACGTACCCGGCGAGGCGGGTGGGCGTGCGCACGTGCACCACGCTGCGCTCCACGCCCCCGAACAGCCACAGCAGCATGTCGAAGAAGTGGATGCCGATGTTCATGGCCAGCGTGCCGGAGCGGTCGGCGTGGCCCTTCCAGCTCTGGTGGTACCAGGGGCCGCGGCGCGTCACGTAGGTCAGCTCGATGTCGACCTTGGAGCGGTTCTTCTCGGCGTCGAGCTGCGCCTTCAGGCGGCGCACGTTGTCGTGCAGGCGCAGTTGCAACACGTTGTAGATGCGGCCGCCGTGCTCTTCTTCCATCTCGGCGAGCTGGTCGAGGTTCCAGGGGCTGATCACGAGGGGCTTCTCGCACAGCGCCGCGGCGCCCAGGCGCAGGGCCAGGCGGCAGTGGGCGTCGTGCAGGTAGTTGGGCGTGCAGATGGTGACCATCTCCACCCGCTCCTCGGGGGCGCGGCGCCGCAGCTTCTCCAGGTGGCGGTCGAAGCGCTCGACCTCGGTGAAGAACCGGCAGTCGGGGAAGTAGCGATCGAGGATGCCCACGCCGTCGTAGGGATCGCAGGCGGCGACCAGCACGTTGCCGGTGTCGTGGATCGCCTTCATGTGGCGCGGCGCGATGAAGCCGGCCGCGCCGAGCATGGCGAAGCGGCGGGGGGCGGGTTTCAGGACGATGCTCATGGGGCGGGTCCGCTCGCGGGGGTGAAGGCCAGACGGAGCGCGGTCCCGACGCGTCGGTACCCGATCCGCTCGTAAATGGCGTTGGAGGTCGCGTTGCTCAGATTGGTGAACAGGGTGCAGCCGCGGTGGTCGCGCAGCAGGTGCGCGCTCAGGTCGGCCACCAGGGCCGTGGCGTAGCCGCGCCCGCGCAGGTGCGGCGGCGTGTACACGGGCCCCACGGAGGCCCAGCCCTCGAGGGTGCGGCCGTTGTAGGCGAAGGCGACGGGCGTCGCGTCCGGCAGGCACCAGAGCCAGGCCCGGCCGCCCGTGGCAGCGCGTTGGCCGGCCTCGGGCGCGGGCGCGGGATCCTGCGGCGTGGCCTCGTCGCGGAACGCCGTCAGCCAGGCCTGCAGCAGGGCGGCGTGCTCCGGCGCAGCCTGAACGAAGGCGCCGCTCGGCCGGGGCAGGGGCGCGACCTCGGTCAGCTCGAAGAGTCCCATCGCGTAGTCCGTCGCCACGCGCACGCCGGCGACCTCGGCGAAACCGGCGGCGAAGGCCGCGGCCGAGTCGTCCGGTCCGTTGGCACCGGCCAGGGCGGGGTCCAGGGCGGCGAAGTGCCGACCGAGCGCGTGGGCCGCCTCGGCCGTGCCGGCGGCCAGCAGCACCGGCCACGGCACGGTCTGCACCGCCGCGCCCGTCAGGTGTCCGGAAGCGTCGTGCAGCGTCGCGCACCGCACGCCGGCCGGGTAGCGCTCCGGCGTCGAGAGGCACTGCCGCGCGATGGCCAGCGGGAGCTGATTCACCACGGGCGACCGAAGCAGGAACGCCTCGGCGGCGCTCAGGAAGTCGGCGGGGGTGGGGTGCAGCGTGAACATGCGGCACAGAGAAGACCACCGGCCGCGCGCGGTGTCGAGTCTTCGCCGCGGGCCCCTCCATCGACGGCCTTGGCCGGGGACAAATCCGATTTGCCGGGGTCCTGCAAAACTGGTAGCCGTTCGCGCGCCGGAATTCACCGTAGTTCAATCAGGAGATACCCGATGAAGGCTTCCAAGAAGACCACGCTGCGTTGGGGGGCCGTCGCCCTCCTGTCCCTGTTCGCCGCCCCCGCCTGCTCCAGTGACGACGACGGCGGCGCGGCCCAGGGCTGCAATTCGGATTCGGATTGCAACAACGGCTACCACTGCAGCACCGGTCAGGCGCAGGGCGCCCAGAACGAGGCCTGCCAGGCCGGGTGCGAGGCGCAGTGCGAGGCCATGGGCTTCGACGACTGCGCGAACCTGTGCGCGGCCCAGTGCGGCGGCGGCGGTGGTGGCGGCGGCGACCCCTCGGGCGGCGCCGGCGGTGACATCTCCGGCGGCTTCGGCGGCGACCCCGGGGCCGGCACCGGCTCCGGCAACGGCTCCGGCAACGGCTCCGGCAACGGCAACGCCGGCAACGGCCCCGACGCCGGCGCGAGCGGGTCGACCCAGTACGCCGGCTCCTGCGTCGCCGACGCCGCGGCCAACAACGGCAGCGGCAACGGCAGCGGCAGCGGCAGCGGCAACGGCAGTGGCAGCGGCAATGGCAGCGGCAGCGGCAACGGCAGCGGCTCGGGCAACGGCGCCGGCGGCAGCGGCGGCGGCAACACCGGCGGCGGTTCGAGCTGCGTGGGCGACTTCAGCCTCGGCAGCACCCCGGTGGTCAGCGACGATCCGAGCCAGATCGGCGCGGCCTGCAACGGCGCGGCGCCCACGAACTGCACGCGCGGCGACTTCATCAACTTCAGCAACGGCGAGTGCATCTGCATCATCGCCTGCTCGGAGCTCCAGGGCGTCAGCGTCGGCAGCAACTGCACGAACGACGGCGCCTGGCAGTGTCAGGCGATCCAGTCGACCAACGGCAGCAACTCGGGCAACTACTGCGTGCCGACGCAGTGGGGCCTGTGCCAGAGCGGCGGCGGGAACACCGGCGGCGGCAACACCGGCGGTGGTGCGGGCGGCAGCAGCGGTGGCGGCGCGGGCGGCAGCGGCGGCGGCGGTGATTGCACCGCCTCCGGCGACAGCTGCAGCTTCGACTCCGACTGCTGCTCCGGGAGCTGCGACAGCGACTCCGAGACCTGCTTCTGACAGGTCCCGGCGGGCGTCACTTGGTGACGGTCGCCTCTTCGACGATCACGGCGTAGAAGTAGCCGGCGCCGAAGTCCTTGTCCGTGTGGACGACCCCCTTGGCGGTGACCTCGTCGCCGACGGCGACGACACTCTGCGTGGTGAAGGTCAGGTCGTTGTCCTTCGTGGCGTCCCCACCGGAGCCGTCGCGGAGGTGCACCCAGTTCTTGCCCATCACGCCGCCGGAGAACTTCACGACCTTGCCGCGCACGGTGACGGGCTTGTCCTTGAGCGCGGCCTTCTGGGCGAAGACCTCGGACACGGTGCGGGCGTCGGGCCCCGTCGCCTTGGCCACGCTGATGGGTCCCATGGCCGCGGGCACGGTGGCCGTCGGGCCATGGGGCATGTTGGGGTCGAGGGCCATGGGCTGCGAGCCCGCGCCCGTGGTGGGCTGGCTGCCGCTCGCGCCCTGCGCCGCGACGGGGGCCGCGCCACCGCCGGCGCCGCCGAGCGTGCCGAAGTAGAGCTGGTCGAACTTGCGGCCGAGCGTCTTGCTCTCGAAGCCGTTCATGGGCATCGGCTTCTCGATGACCACGTCCGCCCCGACGGCCGTGGTGGTCTCGGGCACGGCGGCCCAGACGTCCCCCTGGGCCGTGGTCAGGCGCAGGTAGGTGTAGCCGCCGGCGTTCATGCGCTCGGCGACCTTGCCACTCACGCTGCCGGCGCCAGCGGCGGCGGGCGCCGCGTGCGGGTTCTCGCCGGGGATGGTCCCCGCGTGCGGGCTCTCGCCGGCGATGGCCGCGGCGGTCACCGCGGCGGCCTTGGACGCGGCGGCCGGGGCGGTGGCCGGCGCCACGGGGGCGGCGGTCTCGGGGGCCTTGTTGCAGGCGAAGAGGGCGAGGGGCGCGAGCGCCAGGGCGCGAAGGGTCGTCTTCATGGGACCTCCAGATGGGCAGGTGGGTGGGACCGCGCCCGGGTACCACAATCCCGCGCCGAAAGAAACGGTGGCCCGTCCTCAGGCGTGTTCGGGGCCGCGGAGCCCCGGCGGATACAGGGGCAGCACGACCTCGCGTCGAAGGGGCGTGAGCCGCTCCGGGGCGTCGAGCGACTCCGGCAGCGGCAGCAGGGACACGGGGGCGTCGCTTTGCCGCAGCACGCCGAGCACGTGCGCCTCGGACGGGTCGACCCGCGCCGCGGGCGTGTGCAACCGGTGCGCGGCATAGAACAGCCGCGGCAGCGACTCGGCCATCGAGACGGGCACGCCGTCGGCGAAGGCCGGCGTCGCGCGCAGCAGCATCAGCAGCGGGATGCCCGTGTGGTGCGCGTCCGGCAGGTCGCGGAACTCGGGCTGCGAGTACGGCAGCCGCCGGGGGTCGAGGACGGCGAAACCGCTGCGCCCGTAAGCGCACAGGCGCAGCAGCGTGTCCGGGTCGGTCGCGTCCGCCGGCTCCATCTCGGCCACGACGAGCGTGGGCAGCGGCGCGCCGAACCGCTCCGTGACCACCGCGCGCGCCAGCGTCGAGGGCAGCGCACGCAGGGCGCTCGCCAGCCCGGTGCGGCGCCACGCCGGCGCCACGAACACATGGGCCAGGGCCACGACACACACCCCGGTCGCGGCGTCGACGTCCACGTAGCAGTCGCGCGCGGCCACCAGCGCGCCCGCATGCCACGCGCCGACCAGATGGTACGTGCCCGACAGCCCGGGCGCGTAGTCCAGGCGCCGCGCCCGCACGAAGTCGGCGAGCGCCTCGCGCGACTCCATCTCCCCGCTCGGCCCGAAGAACGCGTCGAGCAGGTCGAAGACCTCGTGGAACACCGGCGCGTCGGGGTCGCGGACCTCGGCGAGGGTGACCGTGCGCAGGATCTCCTCGACGCGGGCCCGCTCGCGGGGGGCGACGTCCTCGGGGTCCACGGTCAGCGCGCTGGTCCCCGCGGGGGTCACGCGTTCGGCCCCACGGCGATCAGGTTGCGCCACCAGGTCGGCAGCGCGAATGCCGCGGCGTGCAGCTCGGGGTCGTAGTAGCGGCCGTGCCACGACCGCACGGGCGTGCGAAAGCTGTGGCCGTCCTTGCTGTACAGAAAGAACGCGAAGGGCCCGCCCGGATACAGGGGCACCCGCGCGCCGTAACCCTCGACGCGCGCGAACAGACCCGACCGGATGATGTCGTAGATGCTGAAGTCGCAGGGGTCGCGCGACAGACGCCCGCCGTCGTTGCCGACGAGCAGGATGTCGGAGTCGATGACCGCCCCCCCGGGCGACAGCAGCGTGTGCAGGTCGTGATAGAACGGCCGCGTGAGCAGCACCTTGGTCGGCCCGGTGGAGTCCGTGGCGTCGATCAGCACCACGTCGAAGCGTTTGTCGCTCCGGGCGGTGTCGGCCACGTAGCGCACGGCGTCGTCGATGATGAGGGTCACGCGCGGATCGGCGTAATCGCCCTGCAGGCCGATGTGTTCGTTCGAGAGGTCGATGACCCGCCGGTCGATCTCCACCATCACGACCTCGCGCACGAAGTCGTGACGCAGCACCTCGCGCAGCATGCCGCCGTCGCCGCCGCCGATGATCAGCACCCGCGCGTCCTGCCAGGCCCGCCCGAGCAGCGGCACGTGGGCGGCCATCTCGTGGTAGATGAAGTCGTCCGCCTGCGAGATCTGCACGGTGCCATCGAGTGTCAGCACGCTGCCGTACACCGGGTGATCGTACACGCCGATCTCCTGGAACGCCGACCGCTCCTCGTGCCGCGTCGTCAGGTCGAGCGCCTGCGTGATGCCCGAACCATAGGTGCTCTCGTGCCACCACTGGGCAGGGACAGGGCTCATGGCAACTCCCGGATCACGCGCGGCAGGGCGAAGGCGGCCCGGTGCAGCGCGGTGTTGTAGTGGCGCGCCTCGAAGTCGGCGCGGGCGCGGGACCAGTCGTGGGGCTGCGCGGCGCGCAGGGTGAAGCCGTAGTAGCCGCCGGGCACGACGGCGCCGTGGCCGAACCAGCGGGCCTGCTCGGGCAGCGCGAGCGTGGCGGGCAGGGCCGGCCCGGCGTCGGCGAGGTCGCGGTACCAGCGCACGCCGCTGCGATACATCACCACGGCGTCCGCGTCCACCACGGCGCCGGCGGGGGCGAGCCACGCGCCCAGGCGCGCGCCGACCGCCTTGGCGTCTCCGGGGCGCCGCAGATCGGCGCGGGCGTTGAAGATCAGGTCGAACGGGCCGTCGACGGCCCCGGCGTCCGCGACCACCTGCGTCCGCGGATCGGCCAGGGCCGCGCCCGTGCCCAGGAACCGGCCGCCGGCCTCGCCGAGCCCGGCCGTGTCATCCCAGACCACCGCACGCTCGACGAAGTCGTGCCGCAGGATCTCCCGCAGCAGAAGCCCATCGCCGCCGCCGACGACGAGCACCCGCCGCGGCGGCGTGGCCGCGCCCAACAGCGGCACGTGCGCCAGCATCTCGCGCCACACCGGGTCCTGGTCGATGTCCTGCAGCGTGCCATCGACCACGAGCGCCCGCCCCAGGCGGTCGTGCTCGTAGACCTCGACCGCGCCCGTCGCGAAGACCGGCCGCATCGTCAACGTGGTGGAAAGGCCGATGCCGAACGTGCAGTCGTGCCAGGTGACCTCGGGCCGCACGTGGCCGTGAAAGAACGCGTTCTTCTCCGCATAGCTGGGGATGAACACATCCAGCCGCTCCAGGGCGTCCAGCCGGCCGTCGAGCATCTCGGCGATGCGCGAGGCCACGTCCGGCACGCCGGGCTGGACCTCGGAGGGCCCGCCCTGCATGGAGAGCCAGCCACCCGCGCGCAGCAGCGGCAGCACGGCGGTCAGCATGTCCTCGTACAGCCGCACGATGTCGACGGAGCGCGCCGGATCGAGCGGGATGTCCGTCAGATCGAGCACCACGCCGTCGAAGGACTTCGGCTCCAGGGACCGCGCGAACGCGACGCCGTCGCCGATGTGCAGCTTCAGCCGCGGATCGTGTGAGAACCCAGGGTTCAGGTGGGCCTCGGCGACCGCCACGACCTCCGGGTCGATGTCGACCATCACGAGGCGCAACGCGGGATTGCGCGCGAACGCGGTGCGCGACACGTAGCCGTCGCCGCCGCCGACCACGAGCACCTCGCGATCCGTCGGCCGCATCGGCGCGAGGATGGCCTCGTCATACAGATGGTGGTCGGTGCTGGCGGTCTGCATCACGCCATCGATCACCAGGCAGCGGCCGTAGGCGTCGGTGTCGACGACGACGATGTTCTGGAAGCGCGACGTGCGCGCGACCACGCGGCGCCGCACGGCGATCTCGTACTCGCCGCCGGTGGTGTAATGCACCGAGCGCAGGACGTCGGGGGGGCCCGCGGACTGGGCTTCGTTCGACTGACTCATGGGCGTCTCTTCCGGTCGGGGTTCGGTGTTCGGTGGTCTCAGAAGAAGCAGGAACAGAGCACGTAGCGGCGCCCGGCGGTGATGGCGCGGGCCTCGTGCACGTGCGACAGGCCGCCCGGATAGACCACGGCCGTGCCGGGCTGCGCCTTGCCGGGGGTGTAATCCCACCGCGGGAAGTACGTGCCGCCGCCCTCGAACTCCGTGTTCAGGTAACAGACGATCGAACACGTCTCCAGGTCGTAGTGCGCGGCCATGCTCTTGATGACATGGGGCTCGTAGCGCAGCAGGAACGGCGGGTCCCACTTCTGCACCTTGAACACCGGCCACAGGTGCTCGACGAGCGGCTTCAGGTGGCGCCGGATGATCTCCGCGTAGACCTCCTCCATGCCGGGCATCTTGTGCAGATGCAGCGTGGTGTCGGGCTCGGAGACCTCGTCCACGTCGTCGGCGAAGGGGTTGGCGTCGGTGTCCTGCCCCGTCTTCCACTGGCCGTTGTGTTCGGCCTCCTCGAGCAGCAGTCGACAGAACTCCGGCGTGAACAGCTCGAAGCGATAGATCTGTTCGACGTCCTCGGTGACCACGTTCTCCACGCCGTCGCGCAGCGCGGCGCCGATGAAGCGGGGGTCGTAGGTGTAGATCTCGGGGTGCAAACGGGTCGGTGCCATCAGCGCTCTCAGGTCGGGGTGGGGGTCGGTGTGGTCGGGATGGCCGCGGCGCTCGGGGCGAGCGCGCGGTACGATCGATTCAGGTTCCGGGCGAAGAACAGCCACACGGCGGCGCCCGGCACGGGCAGCAGCAGCAGCGCCGTGCCGGCGAGGGCCTGCACGGGCAAGAGCAGCAGCGCCAGTCCGGCGAGCCCTGTGGTCGCGGGCTCCACGGCCGTCTCGATGAGCAGGAGCGTCTGGTCGCGGGTCGGCGTGGGCAGGGGACGCTGCGCCGCCATGAAGGCCGGCTTGCCGAAGCCGTTGCGCACGATCCCCTCGGCCATCTGCAGCGCCACGGTGGCCACCAGCAGCGACACGGCCATGGGGTGCAGCGCCACGGCGGCCAGGGCCAGACCGCTCACGGTGGCGGGCGGACCGGCGAGCGCCGGGCCGAGGCCGCGGCGTCCCAGCACGTGGCCGGTCACGAACACACGGATCAGCGCGCTCAGCGTGAGCCGCGCGGCGAACAGACCGCCGAGGAGACCGGCCATGGCCTCCGGCTGCCCCGGGTAGGCGCGCTGAATGGACACCAGCACCAGGAACTCGAGGATGTCGTAGGTGAAGTTGCTGGCGCCGAAGTAGGCGATGCAGCGCCGTTGATGGGCGCGCACCAGCGCGCTGGCCCCCGCGTCCGCGGGCGCAGCCGGGGCTTCGGGCACCAGATTCCGGGCCAGGGGCAGCGTCAGCAACACACCCCCGAGCACGCCGGCGACCGTCAGTGCGATGAGGTCCGTGCGCGGCAGCGCGGCCTGCAGCGCGCCCGCGCCGACGCCGCCCAGGACGCCGGCGATCAGCTCGCCCGCGCCGATCAGACCGTACACACGGCGGCTCTGTTCGACGTCGAAGGTGCGCGCGGCCAGCGTCCAGAACCCGACGATGGCGGTCGCCGAGAGCGCCTTCGCGCCCGCCCACAGACCGAGCACGGTGAGGGCGCCGGGCGTCCCGTCGCCGGCGGACCAGCCCGCGGCGAACACCACGAGGGAGAACGCGGCGAGCGGCAGCGTCACGTAGCTCGCCACGGACACCCGGGGCCGAAGCCACGCCAGGGCCAGGCCGGCGAGGGGCAGGGCGGCGGCGACCGCGACGTGCGACCAGGCGAGCTGCGCGCCCTCCAGCGTGACCAGCAGGCCCGTCGACGACGCCAACTCGAGCGACACGAGCGACAGACCCAGCACGAACGACAGCGCGAAGAGCGCGGACGCGCGCCCGAACTCTTCGGGTCGCAGCCCGAGCAGTCGCGCCAGCCGCTGCGTCACGCCTTCTCCACCGCCCGCGGGGTGGCCCAGGCCTCGTCGTCGATGTAGAGCTCCTCGCCCATCTCGACGTCGCCGTCCACCAGGGGCTCGGGCAGGCGCACGGCCTCGGCGCGGAGCCACGCGGCGGTGTACCAGCGGTGGGCGGCGCCCTCGGGGCCGAGCTCCGAGAGCACGGGCCAGGCCAGCCCCGGCTCGTCGAGGACCTCGTCGTGATCGGGGTAACCACTGAACTTGCGGCGGACGTCCGTGATCGCGAAGCCCATCTCGATCAGCATCGACTGCACGGCGTGCCACTTGCGGCGCGAGGCCTCGATGGTCGTCAGGCCCAGCCACACGGCGCTGCCTTCACCGCGCAGCGCGGCGGCCCCGCGCGACAGATACAGACGAATGCCCGGCACGGTCTCCACGGGGTCGCAGACGAAGGCGTCGAACTGGCGCCGCAGGTCGTCCGGCAACGCTTGACGCACGTCGAACCCGCGGCCGCTCAGGGGCAGGCCGGAGCGCGCGCCGAGTGTGTTCACGAAGTCCGTGACCCGCGGATCGATGTCCAGCACCACCACCCGCTCGGGCTGGCGAGTGAGCACGAGGGCCACGCTGGTCAGATCGAAGTCGCCCACGAAGAGCACGGACTGACCGGCGAGATCGCCGCGATCCTGCATCGAGGCGGCGCGCAGCAACGAGTCGGCGGCGGAGATGGCGCCCTGGTCGAAGGCGAAGTTCGGGGCGGGGCGGCCGCGCAGGGCCTCCTCGAGCCGTTGCAGCGCCGGGTCCTCGCTCGCGACGGTGTAGCCGCGACCGTCGCAGGCCTTGCACAGACAGTCGAGTGCGGTCGGCGGCGTGGGGGCGCCGGCCTGGGGGCGCAGCGTCACGACACCCTGGCCGACCGTCACGCGGTCCTTGTCCCGCAGCGCCTGCAGCGCGCCGACGAACTCGGCGATGCAGCCGTCCTGGGCGTCCAGGAGGCGGCCCCAGGGCAGCGGGCCGTGCTGCGCGAGCGCAGCGAGGATCTGGCGCTCGGGGCGCGTCAGGTCGATCGAAGACATCGGAGACTCCTCTGCGCCCGGCGGGCTCAATAGAACGAGTTGGCCAGCGTGTATCGACGCCCGGCCGTGACGGGCCGCGCGGCGTGCTCGTGCGACACACCCCCGGGGAAGACGACCATGCTGCCGACCCGCACCATCTCCGCGTGTCCGACGGTGAGCTCCCACCGTGGGAAGTAGGTGCCGCCGCCGGCGAACTCCGCGTTCAGGTAACCGACCATCGCCACGGCCTCGGCGTCGTTGTGCAGGGCCATGCCGGCGACCACGTTGGGCTCGTAGCGGCGCGTGGCCGGCGGGTCCCACTTCTGCAGCGTCCAGGTGGGCCACAGGCGCTCGACGATGGGCCGCACGTGGCGTTTGATGACCTCTTTGTAGACGGCCTCGAGGCCGGGCAGGGCCTCCCACGTGAGCGTGGTGTCCGGCTCGTAGGTGTCCTCGACGCCGTCGACGGCGGAGTGCGCCGCCGGCGTCGGCTCGAGCACGGTGACCCACCCGGCGTGGTGCTCGCACTCCTCGATGAGGAGCCGGCAGAACTCCGGCGTGAAGAGCTGGAAAAGGTACACCTGCTCGGCGAGCTCCTCGACCTCGCTCACCGAGACGAATCGCGCGGCGAAGTCGGCGTCGTAGCGGAAGAGTTCCGGGTGGAGCGGCGTGTAGGTGTGATGGTGGCGGAAGGTCTCGATGCGGCGCGGATCACCGCGCACCTGGCGCTGCGACTCCACTCGCGTGGCGTGGAACCGCTCGGCGAGCCAGCGGAAGCCGACCTCGGCCTGGAGGACGTCCCCGCAGGTGAAGACGTCCAGCGCCACGTAGCCCAGCTCGGGCCAGGTGTGGATGGCCAGGTGCGACTCGGCGATGACGACCACGCCGGACACGCCCTGGGGCGCGAAGCGGTGGAAGCTGCTCGAGACGATGGTCGCGCCGGCCACGCGGGCGGCTTCGAGCATCAGGTTGCCGATGTGGGCGACATCGTCGAGGAGCTGCGGGTCGCACCCGTACAGCTCGGACGTCCAGTGGACACCCAGATGGTTCATCGAGTCCTCGAATGGAATGCACGAAACCGTGCGCGCTAGAAAATATGGCCGATCTGAAGGTCCAGCCACCCCTCGGCGTCGATGCCGGGGAGGTAGCGACCCACTGCGAAAACCGCGTCGAGCGTTCGGCGAGCGCCCGGGGGCAAACACGTATCCAGCCTGGTCGATTCCCAGATTTTTGCGGCCTTCAATCCGCGGGCGGCGGCCTCGCGGCAGGCGGCGGCGATCAGGGCGGGCACCCGCGCGTCGTCGGCGCGCAGGTGCAGGATCTCCAGGGCGTCGTCGTCGGCCTCCGTGGACCAGACGATGAAGTCGGCCCCGAGGCGCGCGCCGATGGGGCGGGCGCGGTCCTGCGGGCGCTCCAGCGCGACCCGCTCCAGGCGCCAGTCGAGCATCTCGGCCGTGAGGAGCACGTCCACCGTCCCGAGCAGCGGCGGCGGCGTCCAGCCCGCGAGGTCGAACAGGGGCTCCAGGCCCTCCGCCGTCGAATCGGCGGCCGCGTCCGGGGCGGCGGGGAACCACCGCTCGACGACGGGGCGCGTCTGGTCGGCGTGGCTGTAGACCTTGAGCGACGCCTCGACGAGCCCGTAGGCGAGCGCGGCGCCCTGGGCGACGTGGTGGTCGCACACGGCATCCGCCAGCGTGCGCCCGTGGCCGGCCCGGCGCAGGCCCCGGGGCACGAAGCCGCTGCCGAGCACCATCGCCTGCAGGTGCTCGACGGGCGCATCCGGCAAGACGCGGCGACGGGCGGTCACGCGGAAGGCTTCGAACATGGCGACGGGCTCCCCCCTCGACCTCGAGCAGCCAGGCCTCGAGGGCCGTGCGAGAGAAGGGGTGCGTCCAGAGCGTGGCCTGGATCGCGGCGTAGGTCTCCGGGGGCAGCTCGTCGCCGAGCTCGACCGCCGCGAGTCGGTCGAGCGCCTGGAACGGCGCCGGACGCTCGGGCAGCGTGGCCGCCGTGAAGACCTGGAGTACGGGCCGCATGGGCTCCTGCGCAAATGAGCTTTGGGAGATTTCAAGCTCTATGCGGCAGGCATTGATCCGGGTCAACCCAAATCTCGGTCCGCGTTGTACAATTCGCGGTCGGCGCTCGGCTCAGTAGAAGTCCGGACCCGGGTTGAACCACCACTCCTGCGGCAGCTCCAGGCCGTACACCAGGCCCGTGGGGCGCAGCGAGTCCATCATCTGCGTCGCCGGCAGCTCGCCGTCCAGGTCGTCCCAGGCGCGGTACACGGCGTCGTTGCGCTCGGCCAGGTTGCGGAAGACCTCGAAGCCGATCTCGGGATCGGCCATCTGTTCGGCGTAGTCCGGGCCGACCATGCGCGCCCACTCGTGCCGGCGCGCCTCGGCGACGAAGAACGTGTCGCGGATGAGCAGGTTGGCCTCGCCCTCGTAGATCACGCCGCGGTTGTTCTTGTTGCAGGAGCCCACGGACATGATCTCGTCGTCGACGATGAACATCTTGGCGTGGATGTCGACGTCGGCAAACGTCGCGATGACATCGCCGTCGCGCTCGCGCAGGTCGCTCGCCCGCAGCGTGAGGAACAGGAACCGGTCCGGAAAGCGGTCGGTGAACGCCTTCTGGCTCAGCGCGGTCCACTTGCGGCCCGGATCCTTGTAGGGCACGTCCTTGGTGATCACGATGAGCTTCAAGTCCGGGTCCACGGCCATGCGGTCGAGGATCATCGCGTTGAGCATCGGCGCCCGGAAGTACTGGTCCTCGATGAAGATGAAGTCGTCCGCGTGGGCGATGGCGCGCTGGAACCCCTCGAGGATGGAGTGCTCCCAGAAGGGCATGGGCATCGTCACGTTGAGCTGCGCCTGCACGCCCTCGTCGGTCGGATCCGGATCGTCGAAGACCGGCGGCACCGTGTAGTCCGAGGTGTCTTCGTTGTAGAGGCCGCCGTCCTTCCGACCCTGGGCCCACCGCCGATGGAACAGCGTGTCGATGTCGTGGACCAGGGGGCCCTCGACCCGGGCCATGTAGTCCTTGCGCGGGTTGATGCCGCTGTCATCGAGGCCGGCTTCGATGTCCGCGCGATCGCTGGCGCTCGTGCCGGCCTCGGCTCGCTGCGGGTCGAACACCGCCAGCTCCGGGCGGTCCCAGTCGGCGTAGTTCATGTTCATGCCGCCCAGGTAGCCGACCTCGTTGTCCACCACGGCGAACTTCTGGTGGTAGCTGGCGGCCTGCAGGTCCGACCAGCTCACGCTGCGGTCGTACTTGCCGACCTTGAAGTGCTCCTGGTTGGTGAAGCGGCGGCCCTTCCACTCGGGGTACTTGTCCAGCAGGCGCGCGCGGTAGGACCAGCCGCCGGCGTTCACAGGGACCTCGCCGTAGTAGGGCACCTCGGTCTCGTTGGCCTGGAGCATCAGCTCCACGCCGTCGCCGCGCCGCTCGCCGAAGGCCTGGATGTCGTCGTCCAGCACGGCCTCGTTCAGGCCGTCCTCGCGGCCGTTGAACTCCGAGAGCAGGATGCGGCGCGTGCCCTTCATGCGCTTCAGGTAGGCGACGATGAACTCCTGCTTGCGCGTGGCGTCCGAGTCGAGCCGCCAGTCGGCGCTGCGGCGCAGCTCGAAGTCGGCCTTCATCAGCCACAGCGACAACGAGAGGCTCTTCTCGGCGGCCAGGAAGTCGCCGGCCATGGTGTCGAACGTGTCGCGGCCGTTGTCGAACAGGGTGATCTCGTTGCCGCGCCGGGGGGGCGGGCCGCTGGCGGCGAAGATCTCGTGGGGCAGGCCGATGTACAGGCTGTGCACGGCCTCGCTGCGGCCCGCGAGCGTGCGGGGATCGGCGCTGAAGCTCCAGTGCGTGACCTGGTCGGCCGGCTGCGGGATCGAGAACACGCCGTTGCGATTCAGGACCTCGAAGACCATCGCCTCTTTCTCGTGCTCGGGGATCTCGGCCTCGAGGCGGTACTTGCCCGGGGTGGCGAGGCGCACCAGCAGCGGCTTCAGGTAGCCGTCGAGCGTGAGGACCTTGCCGTCGGCCTGACGCACGAGGCGCACGCGGCTCTTGCGGTCGGGCAGGCGACCCCAGACGTCGGTCACCACGAGCTCCAGCACCGCCCCCTGGCCACTGGAGTTGCCAAGGCTGGTGGCCACCACCGTGGTCGGGGTGGGTGGCGCGTCCGCCTTGAAGTCACCGAATTCGACCGTGTCGGGGCCGTCCCCGTCCGCCACCGCGGCGGTCTCGACGTCCGTGGCGTCGTCCGAGCAGGCGGGCAGGAGGGAGAACGAGGCGAGGGCCAGGGTGAGTGCGAGTCGCATGGGCGGGGCTGAATGCATCAAGCGTGCCCGGGGATGCGCGGCCGCTCAGTTCACGTTCACCGAGGTCGTCTGGACACCGGCGTTCGTCCGCACCGTGATGACCACCTGATCCGTGGCCTGGTTGGCCCGGGCGTTGAGGACGACCCCCGTCACGTTGCCGGTGAAGTTGCCCGAGGCGCCGATGGGCCCACGCCGCCCCGCCAGGTCGTAGAGCGTGGCCGTCTGCTGCCCGGCGGCACCGGTCACGGCCGGATCGGTCACGAGCAGGCTGTCGTCCGGGGAGAAGGCGTAGTGGAAGGGGTGCGGGATGGACAGCGCCGTGCCGAAACCTTGCCCGAACGTGCCCAGGTCGACGACGTGGGCCACGGGGCCCGCGGCGTTGGGGGGGATCACGATCGCCACCTTGCAGCCGGGCGAGAATCGGTAACCCGCCGACACGGGGTGCGTGGAGCTGCGGCCCGTGGCCGAGTCCCGGAACGTCACCTGGGCGCCGGCGCCGCTGCCGCTGATCGTCGCGCTGATCGTGCCGCACTGGCCGGCGCCCCAGCCCACGCCCTGCTGCACCGTGAACGCCCCGGCCTGGCGGCCCACGCGGTAGCGCAGCGCGGCCGTTCGGCGCAGCCCCCCGCCGACACCCGTGACCGTGAGGTTCCGGGCGCCGAGCGCGGCGTTCACGCGGGTGCTGGGCAGCGTGAGCGTGCTGGTCTGTCCGGGGGTGATGCCGGCCGGCGCGAACGCCGCCCCGGCGAGGTTGCCCGAGACGGAGAGCGCGACGGCCGCGTTGAAGCCGTTCAGCGCGGAGAGCGAGATCTGCGACGTCGCCGTGTCGCCCCAGGTGATGCGGGCGGGGAGCGCCGAGGCCTGGAGCGAGAAGTCGGGGGCCGGGGGCGGCGGGGGCGGCGGCGGCGGCTGCGTGGCCGGGGGCGGCGGGGCCGCCGGCCGGGTGAGCTGAAACACCTGGCCCGCCGCGCCGGTGCAGGGCTGCTGCTGGAGCGCGAGGTCGTTCAACGAGCCGTTCGGCACGGAGAGGCAGAGCTGGCTGTGCACCATGCGCAGCATGTGGCCGGCGCCCGACGCGAGCAGCTCGACGCGCTGATTGTCCTGGGGCAGACAGGTGAACTGCTGCACGCTCGCGCCGGCGCTGAGGCTGGCGAAGGGGATGTCGATGCAGCGCTGACTGTGCATGTTCATCACGGTGTACTGACCGGGCCGACCGACGACCTCGTCCAAGAGGAACTGCTGGTTCGCGCCGCCGTGGCAGCCGAACTGCTTGATCAGCGCGTGGCTGTCGACGGACCCGTTCTCCACGTCCAGGCACTTCTGTGTGTTCAGGCGCTGGATCGTCGTCACGCTGCTGAGGGCCATCTCGGCGGTCTCGAGGTCTTCGGGCGCGTCAGCGGCGTCGAACTCCGGGCCGCCACAGGCGGCGGCGGTCCACAGGGCGAGCAGGGCGATGTGATGCGGGCGGGGTCGGGGCATGGACATGGTGTCTCCGTCGTTCGGGGCGGTGAAGTCCGCGTGGTCCCCGACATTTCAACGACCGTGCCAGCTGCTGGTGGTCGAGAAAGATGAATGATTACAGTGACGTCTGACCATTGGCATCTCCGCGGGGCCCGCCAGCCCCGGGGACGACCCCGGGGACGCCCCCGGGGACACCCTGTGACCCGGGGCGGTCGGTCGCCCCGCCTGGACTGCGGTCCCGAAAAATCGACACGCCCCCCGTCGATTCTGGAAATGAGCCGCCGGGGTCCCCGTGTTGCTCCTCAGTGAAGCCGGTGGGCGATGCCCCGGAATGGTCCGAGACCGGCGACGACAGCGAAGGCCCTGCCTTCCCAGACGAAGGAACACCTGGAGTCGGGCGCGTGAAGTCTGCCGAAGGCCCCCCAGGTGCCGGTCCCGACCGGAGGAGGAACTGCAGAATGGGTAA
The DNA here is from genome assembly GCA_903847385.1 of uncultured Myxococcales bacterium. Classification (GTDB taxonomy): domain Bacteria; phylum Myxococcota_A; class Bradymonadia; order UBA7976; family UBA1532; genus CAINDO01. The sequence continues at coordinate 28,857 of CAINDO010000440.1, read as the reverse complement.
CCCGAGTGTTCTTTTGACGAGGTGCCGGATTCGCTGACACCTCGTGTGAGGCGTCCTCTTCCGGGCGGCGGATCGCAAGGTCCGCCGCCCGTTCCATTTCTGGGGCCCGCGGGCCCGTTTTTTTGGCGTTGCGTCGAAACCGACCGGTTGGTATGGTCGCGCCATGAGCTCGCCCGACACCCGCACCCGCCTGCTGGACGCCGCCCTTTCCGTGGTCCGGGCACGGGGCTACACGGCCACCGGCGTCGCGGATCTCTGCGCCGCCGCCGGCGTGAGCAAGGGTGCGTTCTTTCACCACTTCGAGAGCAAAGAGGCCCTGGCCGTCGCCGCCGCCGAGCACTGGAGCGCGACGACGGGCGCCCTCTTCGCCGCCGCCCCCTACCACGCGCACGAAGACCCCCTCGACCGCTTCCTGGGCTACCTGGACTTCCGCCGGGCATTGCTGCGCGGGGCGCCCGCCGAGTTCACGTGTTTCGCCGGCACGACCGTTCAGGAGACCTTCGACACGTCCCCGGCCATCCGCGCGGCCTGCGAGCGCTGCATCGTCGACCACGCGGCCGTGGTGGCGAAGGACATCGCGCTCGCGCGCGAGCGACACGCGCCGGACGCCCCCTGGTCCGCGGAGGGCCTGGCCCTGCACACCCAGGCCGTCCTGCAGGGGGCGTTCGTGCTCGCCAAGGCCAGCGGGGGGCCGGACGTGGCCATCGCCAGCGTGGACCACCTGAAACGGTATGTGGAGTTGTTGTTCAACCGGTCGGCCACGCCGATCTCACCCCAAACGGAGAGTCCGTGAGCGCATCGAAGACACACCCGTTCGTCTGGTACGAGCTGATGACCACGGACGTGGCCGCGGCCGTGTCTTTCTACCAGAGCGTCGCCGGCTGGAAGGCCCAGGCCGCGGGCATCGGGCCGGTGCCCTACACCGTCTTGTCCGTGGGCGAGGCGGGCATCGGCGGCGTGCTGGAGTTGACCGCCGAGATGTGCGCCCAGGGCGCGGCTCCGGTGTGGGTCGGCTATGTCGGCGTCGACGACGTGGACGGCCACGTGGAGCGCCTGCGCGCCGCGGGCGGCAGCGTGCAGATGGGGCCGATGGACCTGCACGGCGCGGGAGCCTTCGCCGTCGTGGCCGACCCGCACGGGGCCGCGTTCGGGCTTCTCAAGCCGAGCATCCTCACGCCGCTGCAGACGATTGCCCCCGGAACCCAGGGGAGCATCGGCTGGCGCGAATTGCACGCCGGGGACGGCGAGGCCGCGTTCCAGTTCTACGGGACCCTCTTCGGCTGGAGCGAGTCGAGCCGGATGGACATGGGGCCGCTGGGCGTCTATCGCATGTTCTCGACGGGCGGCGAGGGGTCCCCGGCGGTGGGCGGCATGATGACCCGCATGCCCGACTCGCCGCGGCCGTTCTGGCTCTACTACATCGAGGTCGACCACCTCGGCGCTGGCATGGAACGCGCCACCGCGGCGGGCGGCAAGCTCCTCATGGGACCCCACGAGGTCCCGGGGCCCATGTACATCGCCCAGTTCTTCGACCCGCAGGGCGCGCTGTTCGCGCTGGTGTCGGCGGTGCGCTGAGCGGGTCGCCGTCCGACGTTCAGCGCACGACGCGGCGGCCGGTGGCCTGCGCGGTGGCCTCGTAGCCACCGGCGTTGTGCAGCGCCGTGAAGCCGGCCGATTGCAACTCCGCCATGGCCTTGCCCGAACGGTTGCCGGACCGGCAGTGCAGGATGACGGCGCGATCCTTGCGGCCGATGACGGCGGCCATCTGCACGGTCTCTCCGAGCGGGACGTTGACGGCGCCCTCGACGTGACCGGCGGCGAACTCCTCCGGGCGGCGCACGTCGAGCAGGAGCGTGTCCGGCTGCGCGGCGAGGGCGGCGAGCGGGCCCGCGGCCCCGACCGGTCCGGGCGCGACGGGGGCCGCATGTGAGGGCGCGGTCGAGCCGCTGCAGGCGGCCAGGGAGAGCGCGGCGACGAGGGTGAGGGCGAGGGCGCGGGGCGACATGGACGACTCCGTTCGTGGCGTTTCGAGGAGATGAGACGCTGGCGGCGCCGTCTGTTACGCCCCACGGCTCGCCTCGGGTGATCTCCGCGTACGAGGGTGGGCGCTCCCCGAGCGCGGGGCCTGCGCGTCGCGTCGCCATCGGCGGGTCGATGTGTTATGGGACGCCCGTGGAGACCCGCTCACCCCATCCGTATCCGCGTTCCGGGCCGGCGTCTTGATGGCCGCCCGAGTCCTCGCCGGCGTCCTCGCCCTGGCCCTGACCGCGCCCCCGATCACACCGCCCTCGGATGCGGAGCTCGAGGCACGCTACCAGGACGCCGTGCTGGCCGGGCAGGAGGGCCGGGCCGAGGTCGCCCTGGCGCTCTTCCAGTGGGTGCTCGACGCGGTGTCCGAGGGCCACGCGTTGCGCGCGCCGGCCATCTACGGGGCGGCCCGCGCCGCGCTGACCCTGGGCACGCCGGCGGCCGCCTGTCGGGCCCGCGACCTCATCGATACCTACCTGGGCCTGCCCGACTCCGCGTCGGAGAAGCGCGCGCGGCTCACGCCCATGCTCCCCGAGGCGGCGAAACTGTGCGAGACCGACGCGGCCCCGCCGCCGAGCGCACCGCCGCCCAGCGCCCCGCCGACGTCGGCCCCGCTGGAGGCCCGCCTGACGGCCGCCCCGCCGCCGCCCGCGGAGCCCGGGCACGGCGTGACCATCGCCGGTTGGGTCGGCGTGGGCGTGGGTGTGGCGCTCCTCGGCGTGGGCACGTTTGCCTGGGTCGAGGCCTTCGACGCCCAGTCTGCCGCGGAGACCGCGCGCCGGCGCGACGCCTACGAGGGCCACCTGGACGACCTCGACTCGGCCAACGGCCTGGCGATCGGGACCACCGCGGCCGGGGCGGCGTGTGTGGCGACGGGCGCGGGGCTCCTGCTCTGGGGGCGCCCATGAAGCGCGCACTCGGGCTCGCCGTTGCGCTCGCCGGGTGTCTGTCCAGGCCGCCGTTCAGCGGCGAAGAGACACTGGTCGATGCCTGTGTCGCGCCCGAAGGGCTCCGCCAGGTCGTCGACGTGCCGGCGAAGAGCCGCTTCGACTTCCTCTGGATGATCGACGACTCCGGGAGCATGGGGCCCCATCAGGCGAGCCTCGCGGCGAACTTCCGCGTCGTCGCGCGGTTCCTGCACGAGACCCTGGCCGGCCGCGCCGACTACCGCTTCGCGTTCACGACGACGGACCTCCGGAGCGAGTCTGCCCAGGGCGCCTTTCGGGACGGGCCGCCGCGCCTGCTGCCCGCGTGCGACCGCGATCCCGCGGCCTGCGAGGCGTTGGCGGCCTGCGAGGACGTGATCGTGCATGGCAGCGGCGAGCCCCCCGAGCCCGACCGGTGGCGCTTCGGACCGATCATCCGGTCCGGCACGCCGGAGGAGGGCGGCAACGTCGGCACGACGCAGGCCGAGCTCGAGCATGTGTTCGACTGCGCGGCCCGGGTCGGTGTGATGGGCGACAGCTTCGAGAAGGGCCTCGAGGCGGCGCGCCTCGCGCTCTCGTGCGACGGGCCGAACCGGGCGCTCTTCGCTCCGTGCTGCCTGGACCGGACGGCCCCGGACGGCACGCGGCTCGGCTCGACCTACGACGCCGACTGCGCCGCGCGCCTCGGCCCCGGGGAGGAGCCCGCGTTCCTGCGCCCCAACGCCACGCTCGTGGTCTTTTTCGTCTCCGACGCCTACGACTGCTCGGACCCGGCCTCGAACCCCGGCGCGAGCGAGCGGGCCATCTGCCGCCACGGGCCGGCGGACGGCGACGATGCGGACGATCTCCCCGACGCCTTCACCGACGCGGCGCTGTGCCCCGGCGGCCCAGCGGCGTGCCAGCGCGACGAGTGCGGGGGGTTGGCGCCGGAGGTCTGTTACGCGAAGCGCTGTGTCATCGACCGCGGCGATGACGCCAACTGCGTCTGGCACCGCGAGGCGCTGACACCGGTGTCCGACTACGTCGACTTCCTGCGGTCGTTGAAGAAGGAGCCCGATCGCGCCCTCATCGTGGCGAGCGTCGTCGGCGAGCGGGCCTTCCTCGAAGCCGGCGGGCAGCGGGTCGAGGTCACGAACGCGGAGGGCACGCCGTCCGAGGCGTGCCAATCCACGGACGCCCAGGGCACGCCGCAGTTCAACACGTCCGAGGTCTCGGCCTCCTGTTGCCCGAAGGGGGTCTGTACGGGCGGCGCCGCGCCGACCTGCGAGACCCCCGAAGGTCTGACGGCGTTCACCGGCGGGCGCTATCTCGAAGTCGCCGAGGCGTTCGGGGACAACGGTTTGGGGTGCCCGCCCGGGGCGACGGGCGACGCCTGTCTCAGCATCTGCGGCGCCGACTTCGCCCGCCCCCTGGAGCGGGTGCGCGACAAACTCGGCCGGAGCGTGGGCCGATACTGTCTCGAGCGGCGGCCGCCCTGCGTCGTCGACACACCGGACGGCCCCGCCGGCTGTGTGTCCCCCGAGGAGTTCGACGACCCGGCGAACCTGACCGCCGGCCTGACGGTCTCCGTGGAGTGTACGCAGACCGCGGCCGAAGGGGGCGCATGTGAGATCGCGCTGCCGAAGACACGCCTGGGCGCCGGCGAATACATCGTCGAGCGCGCCGAGGCCTGCCCCGAGCGGGTGGCGGTCGTCCTCACGCAGCCGCCGCCCGGGGGCGGGCGGGTCATCCTCGAGGCCGAGCCCGCGGACCCGGCGCTGCGCTGTCCCTGAGCCTCAGCCGAGCAGCCCCGCCGCTTCCGGCGCGCCGGTCAGACCCAGCGTGCGCAAACGATCGGCGACCTCGGCGTCCCACGCGCCGGCGCCTCCGGGCACGGGCCAACCGCGCGTGCGGGCCCGCCAGTCGCCCTCGGCGAACAGCGCCAGGACACTCCGGTTGAGGCGCTCGATCGTCGCGGGCCCCTGCGCGTGGTCCAACGCGCGCTCCATCCCGGCGAGGGCGGTGTCGCGCCGCGGGTCCGGCGCATAGGGGAAGTAGCGGACGCGCGACAACGCCAGCGCCGGCGGCAGCCGACCCTCCAGCAGCCCGGCGCGAAGGCGAGCGTGGCCATCGAGCAGCAGGTACATGTCCAGCCCGCTGACGAACAGCAGGACGAGCGGCGGGAGTGTCCCGGCGCGGGCGAGCTTGTGCAGCGCCTTGACCCGGCCGGCCTCGGCGGGGCTCGCCGCGCGCATCGGCAAGAGCGCGCCCGAGCCGTTGAGCCACCAGCTCTCGAAGCTCAGGGGGCTCGCGGCGTCGAGCCCGAAACCGGTGGTGTCGTGATCCGGCGCGAACACAGCGCGGTGGCCCGGCGGTGGCGCACCGGCATCGGGGCGGAGCAAGGCGGCCGGTTCGACGCGCCACGTGCCCCGGTGGAGCGGGCCGGCGAGGCGCAGCGCGGGCGCGTTCAGCAGGCGGACGATGTACCGGGCCCACGCGTCGAACCACGCCAACCCATCGCCCGGATCGGCGTTTCGCGAGACCGCGGCGACGTCGCGCGGGCCGAGGTGAGGCCAGGGTGAAGGCGCGGCCTCGGCGCCTCGCAGCAGCGTCACGCCCCGGTAGGCAGGCCCGGGCCGCGCGTGGAGGAGCACCTGCGCGCCGGACACGACGCGGATCCGACGCCCGACGGCGAGCTCGACGCGAAAGCCGGGCCGCGCCGGGGCATCGCAGTCGAAGTGCAGCCCCGCCGGGACGCCGAGCGTCTCGAGGTCGGCCGGCGCGGGGCGGGGGAGGAGCGCGTGCACGGTGGCATCATAGGAGCAGGCGGGCCGGCGTGGCGATGGGTCGGCCATTCGGGGTATGGTCGGCGCTCGGTCGACTTCGGCACCCGGCGGGAGGGCGTTCCATGGGGTCAGCGTTCCATCATCGCGTCGCGCTCGGGCTCTCGCTGTTCGGCGCCGCTCTTGAGCCTGCGCCCGCGCTCGCTTGCGGTGGGCTCTTCTGCGCCAACACCGGCGCCGGGGGCGGCGCGCCGGCGCCCGTGGACCAGAACGGCGAGCGCATCGTCTTCGTGGTCGACTCCGCCGCCGGCATCGTCTGCTCCCACGTGCAGATCCAGTACCGCGGCGCCGCGGACACCTTCGCCTGGATCGTGCCCGTGCCCGCCGTGCCCACCATCGCCGAGTCCGATCCGGCGTTGTTCGCGCGCCTGGACGCGGTGACGGGGCTGACGGTGCTTCCGCCGCCGTACGACTACTCGGCGTGCAGGTTCCCGGACTCCGGTGGCGGCGAAGCGTCGTCCGGGTGCGGGTGTGGCGACGACACGTCGACCTCGGCCATGGGCGATGCCGGCGGCAGTGGCAACGCAGACGAGACCGAGCCGCCCGTCACGGTGTACTCCGAGGTCACGACGGACAACTACGAGGCGGTCGTGGTGGGCAGCGAGAGCGCCGACGAGCTGATCACGTGGCTGCGCGACAACGGCTTCAACTTCTCCGACAACATGCGCCCGGCCGTCGCGGCCTATGTCGACGAGCACCTGAAGTTCGCGGCGTTTCGCCTGCGGGACGGCAAGACCGCACAGAACATCGCCCCCGTGGTCCTGTGTTACGAGGCCTCGGGGCCTGCCATCCCGTTGCGGCTCACCGCCGTCGCCGCACAGCCGCTGATGGGCATCGGCGTTCACATCCTCGGCGACGCGACCTTCGGGCGGTTCGGCGGTGAGAGCGTGCTGCCCGATCCGGAGGGCATCGTCTTCGACCCGGTGACCCTGCAGACCAACTACTTCGAGTGGGTCGCGCGCCTCGCGGACGAGTCGGACGGCCAGCGCTGGGTGCTCGAATACACCGGCGCCCATGGTGTCGACCTGCCCCTGCCCGGGATGGAAAAGCGGACCACGGGCTTCCCCTGGGTCACCCGCTTCTACACGCGCCTCAGCGCGCAACACATGACCCAGGACCCGGTCTTCGTGCCCGGACCCGGTCGAAACACCGCGCCCGCGATCGTCGACCTGTCGAGCCAGACGCCCATCGACGCCTGCACCGCCGCCGCCGCGCCGAGCGCATGTTTCGACAACTACTGCGGCGCGGGCGCGGAGTGTGCCGCCGAGTCCGGCCAGGCCGCCCACTGTCTCTGCGCCGAGGGCGACGTTGCGCAGCCGGTCATCGGCCCGGATCGCCGGGCGCGCGTGACCTGCACGCCCCGCGAGAGCCCCCTGGGCATCACGGACGAGGCGGCGGGCGCCCAGGGCAGCTTCGACCCCTGCAACGTCTACGCGTGCGGCGACGGACACTGTGTGTTGAAGAACGGCTTCCCGGCCTGTGTCTGCGGCGCCGGCGCCGGCGCGTTCGTCGACCCGAGCGGCTTCGTGCGCTGCGAGGCCGTGGGGGCGAACACCCCGCGCTTCGGCCCGGGCGGCGGGCCCGAGAGCGTCACGGCCGATGGGATCGAGGCCGACGCGGCGCCCCTGCAGGCCCCCGCGAGACCGCGCCTGCCGACGTCGGTGCCGTGGATGGCCGGCCTGCTCGTCGGGCGGTGGATGTTCGTGCGGCGGCGGGGGCGGCGCGCTTGATGGGACGCTTCGAAACAACGTGGGTCGGCATCGCGCTCTTCGGCGGGTGCTCGGGGGACCGGTCGCCGACCGGCCTTCACGACCCCTATCTCGTCGCGTACGCGGTGCGGATGAGCGTATGCACCGGGTCTCCGGCGGGCGCGGCGCTCGGCAGAGTCCTCCAGGGGCTCGCCGTCGGCGGGCCTGCGCTGCGCGTCGCCCTCCACGACCAAGTCGATTGCGTCCGTGGCGCGGCCGACTGTCCGGCGGTCTTGGCCTGTCTGGACCTGGGCGAGCGCTGTGACGCCGAGTCGACGCTGTCCGCCTGTGAGGGGGACACGACGCGCACCTCGTGTTCGAGTCAGCCGAACGGTGAGGCCTACGTCGAGCGCACCTCCTGCCCCGCAGTCGGGGGGCCGGTGTCCGTGTGTCGCCTTGCCCCCAACGAGGACGAAGACATTCACCCGAGCTGCGTCGGCGCGCCGTGCGATGTGGAGGGCGTGTCACGGTGTGAAGGTGACTTCGTCGTCGAATGCATCGGTGGGTACGAGAGGCGCCGGGCTTGTGTGCTGGCCGGGCAGACGTGTTTGGAGATCGAAGAGGGTCTCCACGCTTGTGGTGAGTCCGCCGGATGCAGCGGCGACGCGTGCGTCGACGGCGTGGCCCTCCGGTGCGACCGGGAGAGCGGCGTCCCCCGTGTCGATGGGCGTCTTGACTGCCGAGTGTATTCCGCGCGCCACGATTGCGTGATGATGGACGAGGGCCCGGGGTGCCGGCCCAACGCGCCCGATCCGGCCTGCGCCGGCGACGAGACGCGCGAGTCCTGCGACGGCGCCGTCATTCGCGCGTGTCTGGAGGGTTTGGAGGTCGCGCTGGATTGCGCAACGTTCGGCGCGCGTTGCGCGGTCGCCGAGGAGCCCCACGGGCGCTCCCAGTTGCGGTGCCTCGCGCCCGACTGGCCATGACGAACGCCCCCATGGCGCTCATGGTCGCATTGGGCGCCGCGTCCCCCGCCGCGAGCGGGGTCCTCGTCTACGAGGAGACGCCGCTCAGCATCGTCCAGGTCACGGGGCGTCGAACGGGTGTTCAGCGCGCGGCGAGCCGTTTGACCAACGCCCAGACCGTTGCGGAGCGGCGTTCTGCGTCTCTCCCCCAGAACCACGCCGCGACGAGATCCTCACCGTCCCTGCGCGCGCTCATCCAGGCGGCCCAGCGCGCGGCGGCGACTCGAACCTCTGCCCTCGCTGCGTCGAGTTCGTCGAGGAGGCCGGCTCTCCCGTCCAGGAGCGTCACGAGGTCTTCCAGGTCCTTGCTCGCGTAAGGATCGGCAGCACCGCGGTCCAGAAATGCCTCGACCTTCGTCGCGAACAGATCGCCGATGCGGGCCACGGGAATCGTGAAGCCCGGCTCGACCTCGAGGCTGTCGGGGTCCATCCAGATGCGCTCGAAGAACGGACTGCTCGGCGCCAGCGGGAGGTTCGCGCGGGGCATGAAGTCCATCAGGACACTGCCCAGACGCATCCGGCAGGTGACGCCCTCTTCCGGGGCGTCGCTGAAGCCCAGGGCACGGAGCCGGTCCAGCAGCGCGGCATACTCGGCGTAGCTCACCGCATCGACCACGCAATCGATGTCGTCGGTCACCCGAGCGTTGCCGGCGACGAGATCGACCCGCAGTGGGACGGTCGCGCCGCCGACGAAGACGACCCGCACACCGCCTGCCTGGAGCACTCGTGCGACAGTCGCGAAGACCGCGCGGCTGATCGGCACGCGACTCACGTCAGCCCCAGGCGTCGCGACAGGCCGGCGCGCGCGGCGTCGCGCTCACGGACATGACCGACCCGCAGGGTGTCGAGCAGGCTCAGAAGTTCGTAGAGCCGCTGATCGCGCGCCGCGGCCGTCGGCACGATGGGGTCGATGGGTTGGAGCGCCTTGCCGACATGCCGATCGAACGGGGCCGGGGCGCCGGGCCAGACCCATTCACCCACTTCGGCGAGTTGAATCGGCCCGAGTCCCTCGAGCCCCGGACCGGATGTGGCGGCGGGCATACCCCGAGCGATCGCACCGACCTCGGCGGGGAGCCAATAGGGGACACCCGCGCAGAGGAACTCCATCAGCGAGTGCGCGCGCGGCCGAAGGCTCTCGGCGCTGGCCAGGCGGGACGCCACCAGGCGCGTCACCGCATCGTCGAAGCGGCGGCGCGAGATCCCGAGCGACGCCGCGCTCTCGGCGCGCGAGACGGGCTGGCCGTCTGCGTGGCAGCAAAGCTTCAGGGCGACCACGAGGTCCACGGGCTGCAGCACGATTTGACTCCGCGCGGTGAATTCGAGATGATTCATTCATTCGCATTGAATCTGGAATGAATCATGGCCAGGCGCTCTGGTGAGAGAATCTCGGTGATTCGAGATGTCGGCGGGATCATAGCCGAACGTCTCGCTTCTGAAAACCTCTCGCAGCGGGCCTGGGCGCAGCGAATCGGCCTCTCGCAGTCGACGATCTCGCGGCTGCTCTCGGGCGAGCAGACCTCGCTGACCGGTCCAGACCTCGAGCGCCTCGCGATCGGGCTGCGCCGGTCCGTGGCCAGTCTGGTTCGCCTCGACGACCCGGACCCGAGCGCGGGCGACGCGACCGGCCGCATCGGGTCGCTGGCGGGGGGTGTCTGGGACCCGAACCGGATGGACCTGGACCGCTGGGCGGCGACGCTCGAATCGCGGAGGCAGTTGCCCGAGCTGGTCTGGCGACTCATACTTGCGACCGTCCCGTGGCGCGACCTCGACCAACCGCGTTTTCTCCTGCGCGACGACGCCGAGCGGAAGGGTTGGGATGGGGCGGTGACCTGCGGGCTCGGCGGACCCTTCGTCCCGGTGGGTCCGTCGTTCTGGGAGTTCTCCGTTCAGTCCGATGCACGGAGCAAGGCGGGCCGGGATCTGGCGGCGGCGCAAACGAAGTGCGCCGCGGAAGGGCGTTTGCCAGCGGATGTGACCGTCGTGTTCGTGACGCCCCACCTCTGGGGGTCCGCGCCGCCGACCTCGGCGGACTGGGCCAGCGCACAGTGTCGAAAGCACGGCTTCCGGGCTGTTCGGGTCATCGACCGGCCGCAGCTCCTGCATTGGCTGGATGCGGCCCCGGTCGTGCGCCGGTGGTTCTCGAAGTTGATCGGGTCACCCTTCGCGGACGACGGTCTCTCTTCGCTGGACGACTTCGAAAAGCGATGGCAAGACCAGTCGGTCTTCGACGAAGATCAGTCGGTCTTCGACGACGCTCGGGCGCTGAGCCTGCCACTGGCCGCAGTCGCCGCGGGCCGAAGCGCTGAAGTCGCGGCGCTGCTCGGCGCCGTAATGCGACCGGCGATTCACTCGGTCGAAGTTCAGGCTTCGCACAGGGACGAGGGCGTCGCGTTCGCCGCTCATGCGGTGGGTTCCCTCGCCATGCTTCGCCATCGTACCCTCGTCATCTCGACGAGGACCGCGTTCGACGCCGCCCAGTCGTCACCGGAGCGGCTGATTCTCATCGACGACACGCCCGAGGGCCGCCTGCGGTTGCCGGCACGTGCTCCGCATGTCGTGATTCGATCCACCGAATGGAGCCGCCCGGACGCCAGCGTGCCACAAAGCCCGCCCGATGATCCGGCCGTGATCCACTTGCGGTTCCTCGCTCCGCCGCGATTGCACGACCTGCTGGAGGCCGAGCGCTGGCCACAAGATGCGATTCACAGGGCAGCGCGGGCCGCCGGCAACGGGTTTCTGGCGCTGCGAGGGCTCCTGAGCGCATCGGCGTCGTGGGCCAGGCGCGAGATCCTGGCCGAGGTCTGGCCCGCGCTCGTCCTCGGCGCGTCTCCGAAATCGGGTGCGCCGCTCGGCGTGGTGCTTCGCCGCCTCGCTGGAGCGAAGGTCGAGCGGGTCGTGGACGCAACCGAGGCCCTTGCCCATGCCGAACCGATTGCGCTCGAAGATCGGGGTACGATGTGGGGCTGGCGCACGCCGGTCGACACCTGGCGAAAGACCGAACGGCACTGGTTGAACGGGAACGCGCACCGCATTCTCGACGCCGCCGAAGCGCTGCTCGTCGCCGAGAACGCCGAGCCGATCGAGCGCAGCGAGGCCGACGCCCTCGTCCGGGCCCTTGCCCTGATCCGCTGGTCCCCGTTCGCCGCGCAGGGTGACAAGACGCGCGCGGAACAGCTCGCCGGCACCCTCGTGCGCCGGGCGCTCGCCGCCCCATCCGCGGCGTGTCTGGAGACACTGGCCGAGACCGCGCCGGGGGCATTTCTCGACGCACTCGACCCGGAGGCGTTGAAGAGACACCGACTTCCACTGCTCTGGGCGCTGGAACGGCTCTCGTGGGCACCGGAACGGCTCCCGTGGGGACCGGCACTGTTCGTGCGTGTGGTCGATCGACTGTTGATGCTCGCAGACGCAGACGACGGGCCGCACGGCGGGCTCGGCAACAGTCCGTTGTCCTCGCTCCACGCGATCCTGCGGACTCGATGGGCAAGCTCCGCGACCGGCGGCGAGTGTTGCCGGCGGGCGCTCGACGCGGCGGACGAGCGGGGGGCATCGACCCGGGCGCTCGCCGCGATTCTGCTCGGCCTTCTCCCACGGCCCTCGGGCGCGATGTGGATGGGCTTGGGCCCACCGGAGTTCATGGAGGGTCGCAACGACGCCCCGGCCGAGGGTGCGCCGGGCCAAGGGCGGATGACCGACAGTGACCTCGAGTGGCTCGTGCATCGACTCGTGAAGACGGCCGAGCGCGACTTCAGTGTCTGGCCCTCGCTGGTGCATGCGCTCTCTCCCATCCTCGGCCAGGATGTGCTGACACAATGCCTCGATGCCTTGGGGCGAGCATCGCGAGAGGGCTCACTCGAACCGGCCGGTCGACGCCGAGTTCGCGGGGCCCTTCGGAAACATCTCGCCGACGCCAAGACCTTTCGCGACGCATGGTGGTCGTTCAAGGGCGACGCCGTCGAAGCTCTGATGCAAGCCTACGGCGCACTCCAGCCGGCGCCGGACGAGGTGCGGCTCGGCGACATCGCGTGGATGTTCGGCTCCCAGCCGGACCACCTCGACGGCATGTCGATTCGGGAGTTTCCGGCGTACCGAGACTTCGAGGCGGAGAAGTTGCGCCGGGCGGACGCGAGCCTGGTGGAGGTCGTGAACGCCGCCCTCCGGCGTGGGGACTGTCTCTTTCACGCGGCAGAACTCACCGAATTCGATGAGTACAGCGCGGCGCGCCTCGGGTGGGCCATCGCTGCACACGCGGAGTGGTCGGACTGCGTCGCCCGCGAGATCTGGGACCTCGACCGCGGTCCGGTCGCCGGCGGGCTCCGCGCTGGGTACTTCAGGCGTCTCGACGTGGAGGCTCGGCTGCACCGGCTCGACGAGCTGCTTCGACGGGGTGCCATCGAAGTCGCTCAGCCGTTGCTGCGAGAGCTGCCCGCCGAGGAGGCTGTCTTGCACTGGCTCGCGACGTGTCCCGAGCCGATTCAGGCGGCCTGGTGGGAGGCCGCGCCCTTCGATCCATGGTCGGAGGACGCCAATCTCGCAACGATTCTCCTGAGCGGGTTGCTCGCGTGGGGTGGCGCGCGCCAGATTCTCGAATCGTTGCCCGCGGACTGGCCGGAACGCCTGCCGAGTGTTCGCGCCCAGGCGACGCACCTGCGTGCCGCGCTGTCGGCCGTGGAGACGCCCACCCGGCCCGATATCCGGTTTTCGGACGTCGTTGCGCTTGGCCTCGACGTGCTCGAGGCGACCGGGGCTCAGGTCGAAGAACTCGTCGCGCTCGAACTGAAGTTCTTGCCCCTTCGCGATGACTTTGGGCCACTTCCCGAGCGCATTCGACGCGCACTCGAGACCTCCCCCGCCTTCGCCGCCGACGTGGTCCGGCAGACGTTCACGCCCGACGGCGAGGAAACGAGACTCCAACCCGAGTCGAACCTGGGCCGGATCGGGCAAAGAGTGGTGTTCGGCCTGAATCTGAAGTTCCTGCCCGAGACGCTCCCCAATTGGGCGGACGCGTTCGTCGCCCAGTGTCGCGCGACGGGCCACGCCGTCGGGTGTGCCGACTTCCTCGGTCACATCCTCGGCAACCTCGCCTCGGACCTGGGCGAGGTCGACCTGTGGCCGCCACCGGTGGCGCGCGAAATTCTGAAGCGGCACGACTCCGAGCGGCTCCGACGGGCGATCGCACGTGCGCATTTCAACCGCCAGGGCGTTCGTGAGATCGACCCGCACGACCCCGCGTACCATGAGCGAATCCTCGCCGAGATGCTGGAGAACAGCGCCCGGCGCCTCGGAACGCAGTGGCCAGAGTCCGCGAGGCTCTGCACCATGATGGCCGAGAACTACCGCGCATCGGCCGAACGGGAGACCCGACGGCGCTGACGCGTCGATTCCCGGTCAACGCCCCCCCCGCATCAAAGCCCCGTCCGCCGGGCCGGCGGGGCCGGGATCGCCGGGCAGTCGTTGCGGCTGTGACACGGGTCGGGGTTGAGCGTTGTGCCCCCGGAGAGCAGGTACTCGGCGATCAGGTTGAAGTGGAAGCTGCCCACGTCGAAGATTTCCAGTGTGTTGCAGTCGCAGTCGCCGGTGGTGCAGGCGGCATCACACTGCTCGCGGGCGGCGTCGATCATCTCGCCGGGGGGGTCGAAGCCGTGCATGCCCTGGGGGCTGCCGTAGGCGAAGATCGCCGCAGAACGGCCGCCGAGGGCGTCCTTCGTGTCGAAGCCGGAGCGGAGCGGCGGGTCCAGGCGCGGCACGCGGCCGGCCCACAGATCGGTGTCACCGCTGAAGTCGTTGGGATCGAGCAACACACCCACGCCGTCCGGATCGGTGTATCGCTTCAGCTCGTCCATGCCCTCGGGCACGTGGTGGTCGATGAGCACCTGGTTGTCCGGCACGCCGAAGGCCGGGTTGGGCTTCAGGTAGTCGAGGATGCCGGCGGCGCGGGCGAAGGTCATGCCCGAGTCCACGGGCACGTTCAGGTCGCCGATGGCGGTGGTGACCAGCGCGTGCGCGCCCGTCTTCTGGCCGGTGCCCGGGTAGGTCAGCGGCTCGTTCAACAGATGCCGCGCGTACACGGCGGGGTCCGCGCGGTCCATGACCAGCGGCCCCAGGCCGGCGAACCGACGGAAGTCCGGCGACGAGCGCTGCAGCCCCATGCCCTCGGCCAGCGCCACGAGCGGATCGCCGGCGCCGTACGCCTGGTCCTGAAACACGGTCTCTTCGCCGAAGGTCGAGACTTCGGCGATCTCCCGGGCGCCGTCGGCGAGCGCGCAGTCTTTGCCGCGCACGATGTCGCCCGCGTAGAACCGGATGCGGAGCGGATCGCCCAGATCCGCGGCCACGGGGGCGCGGCCGAGGGCGTCCGCCGAGAGCAGGCCGCAGCCGAGCTCGCCGTTGGCCAGGTTCTCCACCACCATCGTCGCGCCGGCGGGGATCTTCGCGATCGTGGCCAGCGTGCGGGTGGCCGGCGTGCCGTCCAGATCGGGCACGATCGTCTCGACGCGTGTCTTGCCGTCGTCGGTCGGCGTGGCCAGAAACAGCGGGCCGAACGCGCGCAGCACGATGGCGCGCCGCACGGCGCCGTTGATCGAACGCCGCGACATGGTCCCCAGGCTGCCGCCGCCGATGATGGAGGCGACGGCGTCGAGCTCCGGCTCCAGGTCGCCCATGAGCATGGCCATGATGCCGCCGAGGGAGCCGCCGGTCATGGTGATGGCGCCGCTGCCGCCGACGTCGACCTCGCCGTCGCCGTCGAAGTCGCCGGCCAGGTCGTTCTTGCCGTCGCCGTTCACGTCGATGTCCCAGCGGTGTTTGCCGTCGAAGCCGCGCAGGATCCGAATCAACTGCATGTAATCGAGCGCGGACTGCCGCACGTTGTCGCGCGTGTGAAACAGATAGAACGTCCAGAAGTCGCCGCCGGAGTCGGTCAGACCGTCGAAGTTCATGTCCAGCGCGCGGTCCTTGAACACCGAGTCGATGAACGGCCCGATGCCGAAGCCGCCCAGGATCGTCTTGGCCTGCTCCTTGTCTTCGGGGGCGATGCTGATGCCATGGCCGGGGTTGTCGATGGCCAGCACGGCGATGCCATGCCGCGCGAAGTAGGGCCCGAAGTTCAGCGCCGTGAAGCGGTTGCCGCCGTGGCCGTGACCCAGGATGACGACCGGCGCGGGTTTGCCATCTTTCCGAGAACTGATCTCCTTCCGGGGCGTGACGAGCGTGAAATAGACCTTCTCGGCGCGGGCCTTGGCGGGCACGCGGTCCAGGTCCGTCGGCCAGGACTGCGCGTCCATGGGCAGGGGGTTGCCCTCGGCGTCCTCGCGGTCGAAGAGCTGCGGCGAGTCGAAGCTGCCCATCACCAGGTAGTCGATGTATTGGTAGCCGTCCATCAGCCGGGTCATGGCCTCGGAGCTGGGATCGATGCCGCCGATGGCCGTGTTCAACAGACGAAACGGGATGTCGAACTCCTCGGCGAAGAGCGTGGACAGCCGCGTGGACTTGGGGAACCGTGCGGCGTCCTTGGCCAACTCCAGCGAGGTGATCTCGGCGGGGAACTCCGAGGCCAGGTGTTTCTGCACGCCGTGGCCGTACAGGCCGTCGCGCACGGCCTGCCACTCGCTGCTGGTGGTCTGCGTGGTGTAGCTGAACGCGAAGGCGACGTCGTCCAGCGACAGACCGTTGGGCAGGACCTCGGGCAGCACCGAGAGCGCCTCGGTTTGAGACGCGTGATTGATGAAGGGGAAGGGCGAGCCGACGGGGTCGCCGTCCGCGTCCCGCAGGCGTTTCGTGACCACGACGGCGTAGGTCGTGCGCTCGCGCAACGGCACCACGGGCACGGCGATCAGCGTGTTCGTCTCGCGCTCGTAGAACGACATGAGGGCGTCCTCGCGGGCGGCGAGATCGTCCCAGGCCGGCTTCTTTCCCGGCAGGTAGTTCGGCCGGTCGAGCACGCCGTCGGAGTCCGTGTCCTCGCCGGGGTCGAGCTCGCCGTTGCCGTTCTCGTCCTCGTCGAACTCCTCGAACGTGATGGACATGGTGCCGGCGCGCGGATCGTTCGGCCAGAAGTCCTCGCGGCTCTCGGTGCCGGCGGGGTAGTTGCCGTTGCCCAGGTCGAGGGCCACGGGTTTGCCGAAGTCCGGAGAATCCCGAGTGATATTGATGAGATAGATGACATCATCGCTGAAGTCGTAGTCGGCGTCGCGGTGGGCGTCGAGAATCGACTGGATGTCCAGCGGGCCCGTGAAAGGCACCGTGATGGGCTGGAACAGACCCCAGCCGTCCAGGCCGTCCAGCAGCGTGCGGGTGCGGCGCTCGAGCGCGGTCGGCGCGATCATCGAGGCGTTCACGCGGCGGAGCGTGGCCGAGTCCGGGTCGTAGCGCGTGGCCACGTCGTTCGGCAGCGGGATCTCCGGCAGCGGCTTGTGCAGGAAGTCGAACTTGACCGTGGTGTGCGCGTCGTCCGCCTGGGCGAGGCCCTCGGGGGCGTCCGAGAAACACCCCGTCGCGGCGAGGCCGAGCGAGAAGGCGAGGAGAGCGCTGTGCTTGAATGACTTCATGGGTTCTCTCCTCAGAACGAGAGCCGCAGCGTGCTGCGACCCCCGGCGACGCTCGCCATGTCTTTGCCGTCCGCGTCCACGAAGGCGCCGCCGGGCAGCAGCACGCCGCCCTCGACCCCCGCGGAGACGACCATGCCGTCGTGGAGCAGGCTGTAGCGCACGCCCGCGTCCAGCTCCGTGCCCAGGTAGCGCCCGGGCTCGGCGTCGAAGGCGTTGTGCGGATCGCCGCCCGCCAGGCGGGTGTTGCGCGGATCGGCGAGCTGCGCGGCCGAGAGGGCCAGCAGCGGGCCGCCGAACACTTCCAGACCGTCGACGGGCCGCCAGTACGCGCGAGGGAAGAACGCGAGTGTGTTCGTCGCGCTGCCGCGGGTGGGCACGCGGTCCAGATCCGGCGCGGGGCGGCCCACGAGCTCGGGATCGGCCGCCCGGATGGGCGCGCGCGAAGACATGGCCGAGAGCACGTGCCGATACAGGAACAGACCCATCTCGAAGTTGGGGTCGGCCTTGAAGGCGTTGATCTCGGCGTCGTCCTGGTTCTGGTCGCCGGAGGCGTAGAGCACGTCCAGCACGCCGCCGAAACAGCCCGCGTCCAGGCCGATCCGCCCGGCGGCGCCGAACTGGCGCAGGTCGTGGCGCACGTGTTCGGGCGTGGGCGAGAGCTGCGTCTCGCCGGTCAGGTAGGCCGCCTCGAACTCGCCCGTGAGCTTCAGCGTGCCGAGCGTCTGGGTCCAGCGGCCGTAGGCGTCGATGGCCGTGACGTCCGTCGTGCGGCCGTCGTCCGTCTTCTGGTGCCGGCGCGCGCCGTACAGGCCCGCCGTGCGCGGCGCGCCGTACCCCACGATCAGCGCGGCGACCATCTGCGTCGCCTCGTCGTCGTACAGCAGCACGTCGTCCCCCTGCACCTGGTCGTAGGCCACCTGCAGCAGCACCTTGCCGCTCGTCCAGGGTCCCGTCGCCACGGCGCCGCGCAGCACGCGGTCACCGCCACGGGGTTTGGCAAAACGTGCCGAGCCCGGCTCGAAGCCGTGGGCGCCGTCGTTGGCCAACAGACCCAGGCCCCAGTGGCTCGTCATGTAACCGCCGGTCAGCGTGACGAACGGCCCGACGCTCAGGCGGGCGTAAGCCTTGCGCAGCGGGTTCTCCGTGCCGGCGGTGAAGGGCGGGGCCACGGCGTCGAAGCCCTGCGTGCCGCCGAGCATCCAGCCCGTGTGCAGGTCCTGCTCGTACTGCGCCTCGAAGTTCAGCAGCGAGAGCGCGTCCGCCGTGGAGAAGCCCAGGCCCACGCGCACCTCGGCGTCCATCGCCGGGTCGGGGGCGTAGCGCGTGCCCTCCGCGTCGACGGGGAACGCGCCCACGGCCTCGCCCCCCAGGGACATCGACACCGGCGCCGTGAGTTTCGTGGCCCAGGGGCGGAACGTCAGGCGGGCGCGCGGCTGGGTGTGCTCGCCGACCCGGTGGAACGGCGCGGGGGCCTCATCGGCCGCCCGGGCGGCCGCAGGGGCCAGCGCGAGCAGCCCCGCAAGACATCGAACGCGTGAAGACATCGCGGACTCCGGAGAAGGTCCGCGCATCTGATACGTTCAGCGGCGAGAGCGCAACGACGTGCGCGTCTCAGTTGCCCGGCAGGCAGACGGCGGCCTGCTGGAAGTCCACGCAGGTCGTGTTGGGCACGTCGGCGCAGTCACCCTCGGCCTGGCAGGTGTGCGTGCAGATGTTGGCGCCGCGCTGGGAGCCGGCCGCGCCCTCGAAGGTCCAGCAGACCTCGGCGCCGGCGCCGCAGTCGTCGTCGCTGTCGCAGAGGCTGCCCAGCGCGACCATGCCCGCGCCGTCGAAGCTGCCGCACGCGCCGGTCATGGCGTCGCAGGCCATGCGCAGGGGCTCGGTGCCCGCGCACTCGTTGCCCTAGACCGTGCAGCGGTCCTCGTTGGCCTGGAGCACGGCCACGATGCGGTAGTCGGTGTCGGCCAGGGCGTCGCTGGCGTACTGGTCGACGACCAGGAAGTAGTCACCGGCCGGGAGGAATCGCAGCGTGGCGATCTCATCCGTCTGGTCGGCGCTGGCGGCGCCGCCGATCGTATTGCCCGCGGCGTCGAGCACATAGAGGTCGAGGTCCACGCCGGCGCGGAAGGACAGCGTGGCCACCAGGGCGTCCGCGGCGCTTTCGGCGGGCACGGTCACGCGGAACCAGTCGCGGTCGCCGTCACAGATGTGCTGGCCCTCGAGGGGCGCGCCGTCGGCCGCGAGGGCCACGGCGTGCTCGGCGTCGTCGTCCACGCGCACGGTGCCGTCCGGGTTGGCGTCCTGGCCGCAGTCGGCGGGCGGGGGCAGGTCCTGGCAGACCAAGGCGCCGAAGGGCGTCTGCGCGCAGACCTGGCCGGCGTCGCAGTCATCGTTCGAGGCGCACTGCGCGCGGCGCTGGCAGCGGCCGTCGACACACTCGCGCGTGGCGCTGCACTGGTTGTCCGCGCTGCAGGCCCGGGTGCAGACCTGCACGCCCATGCTGCGCAGACAGTAGGCGCCGTCGCCCAGGGCGGCACACTCGGCGTCGTCGCCGCCGCACTCGATCGTGCAGTAGTTGTCGGCGCCGCCGGGGCCGGCCGCCGCGCAGAACGCGCCCTCGTCCGCGCAGTCGGCGGAGTTGCCGCACTGACCGCCGATGGCCACGCGGCCGGCGTCCGGCACGGGGCCGCACGCGCCCGTCGCGGCGTCGCAGATGGGGCCGTTGGCGCCGGTGCAGTCGGCGTCCGTGGCGCAGCTGCCCGCGGCCGTGGCGGCGTCGATGCGGTAGGACACCTCGCGGGTGCCGCCGGCGTCCATCTCGTAGAACAGCACGCCGAGGGCGTAGTCACCCGCGGCGAGGTGGGACAGGTGCAGACGCTCGGGGTTGCTGTTGGCGTCCCCGGCGGCCGTGCCCACCAGGGCGCCGGTGTTCAGGTTGCGCACGACGAGGTCGAGGTCCTCGCCCGCGGGGAAACTCACGAGCACGTCCAGGTCCTCGCCGTCGGCGACCGTGACCTTGAACCAGTCGGGATCGGCGCCGCAGATGACGGCGTCGAAGGGGCCACCGGCCACGTCGAGCGCGAAGGCCGCGGCGTCGCGGTCGTTCTCCTCGGCGGCGTCGGCGCCGCAGGCCGCGGCGGGCGCGTCCTCGCACTGACCGCTGAAGAGCGAGCAGATCTGGTCGGCGCCGCAGTCGCTGTCCAGGCGGCAGGCCGAGGTCACGCTCAGGCCGTAGGGGGCGGCCACGTCGCGGAAGCCGCCGACGACCCGCAGGAAGTACGCGCCCGTCGTCTCCGCCGTGAAGGCGATCTGCTCGGCGCCCGTCTCGGTGGCGCTCTGGGTGAGCACGTTGCCGTCGGCGTCCGTCAGGAAGAGGTCCAGGTCGGTCTCGACCGGATCGGCGGTGATCTGGAAGACGACGTAGGTGCCGGCGTCCAGCGTCAGCGTGTACCAGTCCTCGGTGCCGGCGCACAGGAACAGGTCGCTGCGGCTGGAGCCGACGAGCACCGGCGTGGCCGTGGCCTGACCGCCGTTGCCGGCGTTGGCGTCTTCCTGGTCGCAGGTGGGGGGCGGGGGCACGGCGGCGTCGGGCGTGAGCGTGCCCCCGGTCGCCGCGTCGGCCTCGACGGCGGCGTCGCGATCAGGCGCACCGGAGCCGCCGGCGCCGCCGGGGCCGGCGTCTCCCTCGGCGGGCGCACCGCCGGCGCCGCCGCTGGCCGTGGCGTCCTCGGTGTCGGTGGAGGCTTTGTCGGCGTTGTTGATGCAGCCGCCCAGGGCCAGGGTGCCCAGGGCGGAGAGCAGGGTGAGGGCGGAGAGACGCGTCTTCATCGGTTTCGGTATCCTCGGGTCCGGCAGCGGAACGTGCGGGAAGCCCGCGCGGCATGCAGGAACCGTACCGAAGAGAGCGTTATCTCCCTGACGGCGGGGGGATCAGGGCAGGCAGATGCCGACGTTGGCGCCGAGGTCCTGCACCGGGCTGCAGGTGGTGCCCATGAAGCCGGCGCAGTCGGCGTTGCCGCGTGTGGTGTCGCAGTACGCCACGCAGGCCTGGAAGTCGCCGGTCATCGGGTCGTTGAAGGGCAGGCAGCCCAGACCCTGTTGGCAGCGGGCCTGGCTGCAGTCTTCGAACTCGGCCGTGGCGCCGGCGGGCAGGCAGACGAACTCGAGCGTGCCGTTGGCGCCGCCCACGTAGTCGCACGCCCCGAAGGCGCCGCAGGACGCGGCGTTCAGCGGATCGCAGTTGCCCAGGCAGATGCCGACGGCGGCGTTGGCAGGGTCCGAGGGGATGCAGACCGTGTTGGCCACGCCGGGGGCGCAGTTGTCCATGCCCACGCGGCAGTCGCGCGCCACGCACTCGTGGTTCACGCAGGCGTAGGGCACGCCGAAGCCCTCGGGGCAGTGGGCGTCGATGTCGCAGTAGTACTCGCAGGCGATGGTGTTGGGGTTGCAACGCTGCTCGTTGTCGCAGGCCGTCACCGGGCTGAGGTCCAGGCAGGCGTCGTCGTCGAACTGGCCGCAGGTCTGGGTGCCGGTGCCGTCGGCGGAGCAGAGGCTCGTGCCGTCCAGGCACTCGTCCTGGCAGCTCGACACGCAGGCGCCGAGGCGGCCGTCGATGCCGAGATCGGTGCAGGCGGAGCCGGCGACGCAGACGTTGCCGGGCATCTGCACGTTGCACAGGGGGTAACAGTGGCTGCCGTCCGCGTCCTGCAGGCAGGCGGTGCCCGCCGCGCAGTCCGTGGCCAGGGCGCACGCACCGCCGGCCGGGACGGGGCCCGGGGGCAGGCAGTAGGCGGCGTTGCCGAACTGCACGCAGGCGTTGCCGCCGGCGCAGGCCGGGGAAAGGGCGTCGCAGGACTGCAGGCAGACGCCGCCGCCGCTGTTGGTGGCGAGCAGGCACTGCTCGGGGGCCTGGCAGCCCATGCCCGTCGCCGGATCGCACTCGCTCTGGACCTTGCAGGCGCCCTGCACGCAGGCCATCGGGATGATGGGATCCGCGCAGTCGGCGTCGTTGCGGCAGGACGGCTCGCAGGTGCCGGTGATGTCGTTGCAGCCGAGGCCCGCGCCGCAGGCCACCGCGGGCACCCACTCCAGGCAGAGGTCGTCGTTCGTCTGGCCGCAGGTCTGCACGCCCTGGGCGGTGCAGCGCGCGTCGCCGGCGTTGCACTCGCCGACGCAGGGCGCGATGCACACGCCCACGTTGCCGCCGAGGCTGATGCAGGTCTCGCCGGGGCAGGCGGCGGCGTTCTCGGTGTCGCAGAGCGTGCGGCAGCTCTTGTTGCCCACGCCGTCGTCCACGCAGTACAGGTTGGCGCCGCAGTCCGCCTGCGTCTCGCACAGGCTGCCGACGCCGCCGGGGCCGGCGGGCGTGCAGTAGCCGCCGCCGTCCACGCTCACCGGGGCGCAGGCGTTGCCGCCGGCGCAGGCGGGATCCGAGAAGAAGTTGCAGCTCTCCAGGCAGACGCCCACGCCGTTGTGCTGCCAGCACTCGAGGCCGGCGGCGCAGCCCTCGCCCGTGGCCAGGTCGCAGCCGTTCTGCTGCACGCACTGCCCGGCGTCGCAGACCGACTGGATCAGCGGGTCCGTGGCGCAGTCGCGATCATTGCGGCAGCTCGCCAGGAAACACGCGCCGCCGAGCAGGCCGCCCGTGGCGAAACAGGCCTGGTTGTCCGGGCAGGCGTCGCTGGTGGCGCAGTCGGTCAGGCAGGCGCCCTGGTCGGGCGTGGCCGGGTCGACGACATAGCAGGTCGAGCCCGTGGGGCAGGGGAAACCGGCGGCGCAGCCCTGGCTGCAGTAGCCGCCGTCGACCGCGTTCACGCAGGTCTGGCCGTCCTGGCAGTCGCCGTCGCCGGCGCAGGCCGTACCGATGCCCGAGGGGGCGTCGCGACGGCACACGCTGCCGCCGAGCACGTCGCAGCGCTCGCCGGCGGGGCAGTCGGCGTCCGCCGCGCAGCCCAGGGCCGGCACGCACTGGTTGAACAGGCAGAGCAGGCCGGCGGGGCAGTCGGCGTCCGCCTGGCAGCTCCCGGCGATGTTCAGGCAGGCGCCGTCGGCGCAGATCTGGCCGGCGGCGCAGGGCGTCGAGGCCGACCAGTCGCGGCAGGCGTCGTTGTCGAAGTTGCCGCAGCTGGAGACGCCGCCGGCGTCGCAGCGCGCCTCATTGGCCGCGCACTCGTCCTGGCAACCCTGGCCGCAGCGGCCGGCGTCGCAGGTCTGACCGCCGGGGCAGGGCACACCGGGGCCCCACTCCTGGCAGCCGTCCGCGTCGAAGTTGCCACAGACCTGCACGCCGGCGCCGCCGCAGCGCGTGGCGCCCACGTTGCACTCGTCCGAGCAGAACTGGCTGCACACGCCCGCGGAGCAGCTGGTGCCGTCCTGGCAGGGCTGCACGGGGCTCCACTCCAGGCAGCGGTCGCCGTCGAACTCGCCGCAGGTCTCGAAGCCGTTGCCCGCGCACTGCACGGAGCCGCGCACGCACTCGTCGCTGCAGGCCGCGGCGCAGGCGCCGTTGGAGCAGAACTGGCCGTTCGCGCAGGGCGTGCCCAGGCTCCACTCGGCGCAGGCGTCGCCGTCGAAGTTGCCGCAGGTCTCCACGCCGTTGGCGGCGCAGCGGGCGGCGCCCACGGGGCACTCGTCCGCGCAGCTCGCGGCGCACTCGCCGTTGGAGCAGACCTGGTCACCGGGGCAGGCCACGGCCGGGCCCCAGTCCGTGCACTCGTCCGCGTCGCTGTTGCCGCAGGTCTGCACGCCGCCCGGCGCGCAGCGGGTACTGCCGTTGATGCACTCGTTGCCGCAGGCCGCCGCGCAGCGGCCGTTGGAGCAGCCCTCGCCGTCGGCGCAGGGCACCACGGCGGCCCACTCCAGGCAGGGATCCTCGTCGAAGTTGCCGCAGGCCTGCGTGCCGTTGCCCGCGCACTGCACGGAGCCGTCGGCGCACTCGTTGCTGCACTGGCCGCGACACTCGCCGTTGGCGCAGACCTGGCCCGCCGGGCAGCCCTGCTCCAGGCCCCACTCCAGGCAGCCGTCGTCGTCGTAGTTGCCGCAGGTCTGGAAGCCGGCGCCCGAGCACTGGCGGGCGTTGAGCTGCCCGCACTCGTTGCTGCAGGTCAGGCTGCACTCGCCGTTGGAGCAGGTCTCGTTGAGGTCGCAGGGCACGGCCTCGGACCACTCGGTGCACTCGTCGTCGTCGAAGTTGCCGCACGTCTGGGCGCCGCCCGCCGCGCACTGGCGCGTGCCGTCGGCGCACTCGTTCACGCAGGCCGCGCGGCAGTTGCCGCCGGAGCAGGTCTGGCCGGCGTCGCACGACGTCGGCAGGCCCCACTCCAGGCAGGCGTCCTCGTCGTAGTTGCCGCAGGCCTGGAAGTCGTTGCCGTCACACTGGCGCTGGCCCTCGCCGCACTCGTCGGCGCAGCCCGCGGCGCAGGCGCCGTTCGAACACTGCTGGCCGTCCGGGCAGGGCACCGCGGCGCCCCACTCCGTGCAGGGGTCCTCGTCGAAGTTCGCGCAGGTGGCCACGCCCGTGGGGTCGCAGCGCTGGCTGTCGGCCTGGCACTCGTCCTGGCACTCGTTCAGCGGGCGGCACTGGTCGAGCGAGCAGCTCTCGCCCTCGGCGCAGCTCTGGGTCTCGCCCCAGTGAAGGCAGGCGTCGGCGGGGCTGGTGCCGCACTCCTGGAAGCCGGCGCCGTCGCAGCGGCGGTCGCCGACCTTGGCACACTCGTCGTTGCACTCCCCGGCGGGCGCGCAGGCGCCGTTGGAGCAGCTCTCGCCGGCGGCGCAGGCCGTCTCGGCGCCCCACTCGAAACACGGATCGTCGTCGGCCGAGGCCACGCAGTCCTGCACGCCGCCGTTCGGGCCGCACTTGATGCCGCCCTCGGAGCAGTCGTTCACGCACTGCACGCACTGGCCGTGCACGCAGGAGTCGCCCGGGTTGCAGGCCGTGACGGTCGTCCACTCGGGGCAGCCGTCGCCGTTCACGTCCGTGCAGGTGCGGTAGCCCTGGGCCTGGCACTCGGCGGCGCCGTCGACGTCGCAGGTCGCCGTGCAGTTGCCGCCGCCCTGGCCGCCCGCGCCGGCGCCGGCGTCCACGCCGTTGCCGTTGCCGCCCGTGCCGCCGCCGCCCGTGGTCGTCCCGCCGCCGCCGTCCGCACATGCGGTCAGCGCCCCGAGCAACAACGCGATGCGCAGCGCCGAAGCGCCTGCGCTCTCCCAACTTCGTTTCATGTGTTCTCCAGGATGTGTGTGTGCATCTTTTCGTGTCGTATGCGGGTCTATCCCGATACGCCCCAATTCGCGTCCAGCAAGATCTTCGCGCGCGCAGGTTAGCGCCGGCGGGACTACGGAACAGTCAGAATTGAATTTCCACCGCGGGGCGCGGATTTCATGGAATATCGAGGAGCTCGCAAAGGTCACGTCTGGGAGGGGCGCGACGAATGATGGACGAGGTGATTCAGGTCTGCGTGTACGCGCGTGCGGGGTGGCCCCTGACGTGGCGGACGGTCCAGGCGCTCCCGACGGTGACCGCGGTCGAACCCGCGCCCCCGGCCGCGATCGACACGACCGTGCCCGACGAGCTCACGCTGCGCACCGAGCGCGGACCGGTCAGCTTGCGGCGTCTGGGCGACGCGGAGATCACCCTCCATCGGAGTCAGCACCTGAAGGCGCAGGCCGGCGTCGCCGAGCTGGTCGACCACTTGACCCACCTCAAGGCCATCTGGCACGTCTCGGCGCGGTCGCGGGCCCACCTGGCCCTTCAGCGGATCGTGGACGCGCTCGCCACGGATCTGGACGGCCTGTACCTGTCGACCTGGTGGTACCACCCCGGCGGCCGGATGATCGAGACGCACCGCGACCGACGCTCCATCGACGAGGTCCTGCGCGAGCTCCGGGGCGGCTTCGAGCGCTGACCGGACGGCGTCAGGGGAGGTAGCGCTCCACGAGGGCGGGCAGCGCGGCGAGCAGGTCGTCCTTGGGCACCCACTCGTCGGCGGCGTGGCCGGCCTCGGGCACCCCGCCGATGAGGATGATGGGGCCGGCGTACCCGGCGGCGCGGGCGGCCGAGATGAGGCCGTGGCCGTCCATGCGGGGCATGTTCAGGTCCGTCAGGATCAGGCCGAGGCGGTCGCCGTGCCGGTCGAGGGCTTGCACCGCCGCGTGCCCGTCCGGGGCGAACTCCAGGTGCAGGTCGGCGCGCTTGAGGCGGCGGAAGACCGTCTTCACGAACATGTGGACGTCGTGGTCGTCGTCGACGAGCAGGACGGTGCGAACGGTCGCCGGGGTGGTCATGGGTCGGTCGGGACGTACTCGACGGGGTCGCAGAGATACCCGACGGCGTTCGCGCGATCCGGGATGTTCGGGCCGCTCTCGTGGCCGACGACGACCAGGATCCCCGGGTTCGTCGTGCTCTGGCCGCCGCCGGTCAGGTTCAACTCGGCGCGCTCGGCCCAGATGACCTCCGGCGCCTCGAGCAGGATGTGGCCGCCGCTGCCGAGGCCGCCGTCGCCGCCGTCGCCGCCGACGTGCACGCCGTCTCGGGTCGTGAGGCCGTCGGCGCCGGCGTGTCCGGAGTTGGCCGAGCTGCCGCCCTGGCCGCCGACCCCCGGCGCGCTCGCCTCGTCGCAGGGGTGGACGCAGTTCTGGTCGGCGCCGCAGGGTCCGCCCGGCACCTGCACCCGGCTCGAGCCGGTCTGGCGGTCCCCGCCGGAGACGTCGAGCTTGCCGTTGATCACGATGGCCTCGGTGGCGTGGAGCAGCAGGGCGCCGCCGCCGGGCGTGCCCGCTCCGCCGCCGCCCCCGCCGGGGCCTGCGTCGCAGCCGGTGGACACGGCACCGGCGCCGCCGCCCCCGCCACCGCCGCCGGCGCCGGGGCGCGCTGTGCGGACGCACAAGACGGCGCTCCACGACGATCGGTCGGTGCCCGGCTCGATCTGCTGGCCATCCGCGCCGGGGCCAGCGGAGTCACCGGAGGCCATGCCGCTCGGACCGCCCGTGCCCGAGGCGGGCGTGTAGTTGCCGCCGCCGTGACCGCCGGGGCCGCCCGCGCCCGGGACGGGACCGCCGGGGAAGCCGTTCGTGCCGGCCGTCGCGCCGATGTCGCCCGTCTCGGCGTTCCCGACGAGCCCACGGCGTCCGCCGATCGGCGTCAGGCCGACGGCGCCGCCCCCACCGCCGCCGCCGCCGCCGCCGCCGCGGAACCCCGCACCGTGCGCGTCGAGTCTGCCCACGATCTCGATGCGCCGCGCGTACAGCTCGAACTGCTTCTCGTGGAGGCCGTCCGGGTCACCGGTCGTGACGTCGTGAATCACCACGTCGCGGTCGGGGCAGTAGAAGACGCGCCGGGCGACCGGACCGTCGAAGTTCACCCCGGCGCAGTCGTCGTCGAGCGCGACGTCCGGGCCCGTCGGCCGGGCGTCCGTCCCGGGCCCGGTGTCCCCGCCCGTGGTCGCGTCGCCCTCGGTCGAGGCCGCGTCCGCCGTGGCCACGGCGACGCAGCGCCCGGACACGCAGCGGTCCCCGGCGCACTCGGAATCCCGCGTGCAGGTGGAGAAGTCGTCCCCGGAGAAGCAGCCCGCGGGTCCGCCCGGCAGGCCGAGCGCGAGCAGGGCCAGCCAGCGCGTGGCGTAGCGGTTCAGTCCTGGAAGAGCCACAGCCCCACCCCCGCGGCCGTCAGGCCCGCGCCGCCCATCCAGAGGCCGTCGGCCACGTACCCCTGCGTCTCGGCCGAGTCGAGATCGCCGCGGCAGTGGGTCGCCCCGCACGCGCCCGTCGACTGGTCGTGGCGGATGTCGTCCAGCCCGCCGCGGTTCATGAACCCGAGCGTCAGGCCGGCGCCCACGAGGGCCAGGCCCGTCGCGCCCAGGGCCAGCGCGGGCCAGCGGCGGCTCGCCTTCGAGGCGGGCTCCGGCGGGGCCTCGGCGTTCGTCTCGTCCGTGTAGGCGGCGCCCAGCTCGACCTTCCAGCGGACGGCGGGGGCCTGGACGCGCACGGTGGTCTCGCGCCGATCGTGCTGCGGCGCCTCGACGAGCAGCCGCGCCGAGCCCAGGGGCAGGCGGTCGCCCGTCTTCAGGGGCCCGGCGAAGGCCAGCGGCTCGACCACGAGTACGCGCGCCTCGGGCGGGAGCTCGAGCAGCTCCACGGGCACGGTCGCGCTCCGCAGGCCGTCCTGGCAGATGAGCTCGCGGTCGATGGCCTCGACCCGCGTGTCGGCGTCGCAGCGCTTGAAGTGCGCGGCGGCCTCGGCGATTCGGCCGAGCTGCTGATAGAGCTGCCCCAGGCGCAGGTGGATGCGGCCGTAGTCGTCCGGGAAGCCGGCGAGCCCCTGCTCGTAGAGCGGGATGGCCGCGCCCGGGCCGGCCTGGGCGAACGCCGCCTCGGCCTTGCGGGCCAGCTCGCCGAAGCGCTGGGCGACGGGCGCGTCCACCTGGTCGGCGCGCGCGGAGCAGGGCGCCGCCGCGGCCAGGAGGGCGCCGAGGCCGAAAACGTGGGATCGTCGACTACACACGGGCCGGGCAGTCTACACCCGGCGCCGCGGTTTTTCATTGTCCCTGCAGTTTTTCCCGGAGCTTCTCGACGCGGGGCTGGATCACCCAGTACTTCGGGTGGCCCTCGCCGGCGCGCTTCATGAACGCCTCGTAGCGGTCCAGCGCGACCTTGTACTGCCCGGCGGAGAGCGCCGCGTCGCCCTCGGTCAGGAGCTGCTCGATCCCGCCCGGCGGGGGCTTCTTGCGCGGGGCGGTCTCGCTGGCCAGGGCGGCCGCGGCCTCGGGCTGCGTGGAGCGCGGGGCCGGCGCGGCGCTGGGCGGCGCGGTCTCGGGGGCCGTCGTCGGGGG
>CAINDO010000439.1 GCA_903847385.1 uncultured Myxococcales bacterium | reverse complement strand
CTCCCGGCGGGCGCGGCGCCGACGTCTGGTCCGGTGAGATCGGGTCGGCGGGCGATGGCGGCGCGGGCGGACCCGGTGGCGGTGGGGGCACCGGCGCGGCCGGCGGCGGGGGCCCGAGCGTGGGCCTCTGGACCGACGCCGCCGACCCCGTGCTCGGCGACACGACGTTCATGCTCGGGCCGCCGGGCCCGGGCGGCGCCGGCCCGCTCCCCGGCCCCGTGGGGCTCACCGCCGAGGTCTACGGGCCCTGACAAGGCGGCGCCCGCGCCTTACAGCCCCAACGCCTTGCGGATCATGGCCTCGAGCCGGGCGTCCGGCAGCAGCCAGCGGAGGAACGCGAGCATCTTGGCCTCGCGACCGGGCAGGTAGCGCGCCTTGATGGTCGGCGCCTCGAGCGCGATGACGACCTTCTCGACCACGCGGAGCGCCGGGATGGCGTGTCGGCGCTGCCGCAGGAACACGCGCTTCATGGCGTCGATGCCTTTGCGATAGCGGCTCAGGGCCTCGGCCGAGAGCGTCTTCTCGATCTCGAACATCGAGGCGTCGGCCTTGTCCCAGATGTCGGATTCGATGGCCCCCGGCTCGATGATCGTGGCCTGCACGCCCCACGGCCGCAGCTCCTCGCGCAGGCTGAACGTGAGCGCCGACATCGCGAACTTCGACGCACAATACGGCCCCATGAAGGCCTGCGACACACGGCCGCCAATGGAGCCGATGTTGATGATGCGGCCCCTGGAGGCGCGCAGCCGCGGCAGGAACGCCTGTGTCACCGCCACCTGGCCGAACACGTTCACCTCGAACTGCCACTTCAGGTCGCCCAGGGGCAGATACTCCAGCGGCCCGCCCACACCCACGCCGGCGTTGTTCACGATGCCGACCAGCGGCGTGGCCCCCAGCGCGGCGTCGATCTGCGCGGCCGCCGCGGTGATCGTGTCGAGCTTCGTCACGTCCAGGATCACCGGCGTGAGGCGCTCCGAGGCCGCCGCCACCAGGCGCTCGCCGTCGGCGGCCTTTCGCACGCCGGCGAAGACCCGGTAGCCGAGCCGATGCAACTCCAGCGCGCAGGCCCGGCCGATGCCGGTCGACGCGCCCGTGACCAGGACACCACCGCGCGCAGTCATCGTGATCTTCTCCTGTGTATCCGGCGCCACTCAGCGCACCAACGTGACGTGCGTCGCGAGGTCCGTCGCCACGCGCCGCGAGACGCGGAAGCCCGCCTGCACGAGGTCGATGCCCTGGAACGGCGCTTCGCCGCGCCCGAGCAGCACCGGCGACATGGCCAGGTGCATCTCGTCGATCAGACCGGCCTGCAGGTACTGCCGCACCGTCGCCGGGCCGCCGCCGATGCGCACGTGTTTGCCCTTCGCGCCTTCGCGTGCGCGGTCGAGCGCCTCGTGGATGCCACCGGTGACGAAGTGGAACGTGGTCCCGCCGGCCATGACCAGGGGCGCGCGGGTGTGATGTGTGAGCACGAACACAGGCATGTGATAGGGCGGCTCCTCGCCCCACCAGCCCTTCCAGGAGTCGCCGAGCCAGGGCCCGCGCACGGGGCCGAACATGTTGCGGCCCAGGATCCACGCGCCGATGTCGACGAAACTCTCGCGGGCGAAGTCGTCGTCCGGGCCGGTGGTGCCGGCGTCGGGCCCGCCGCCGCCGTGCATCTGCTGGAACGTGCGCGTGGGGAAGAACCACTGATGCAGCCCGGGGCCGCCCACGCCGAGCGGATTCTCCAGGCTCTGGTCTGGGCCGGCGCCGAAGCCGTCGATCGAGACACCGAACGCCAGCACTTTGACCTTGGACAAGGGGACCTCCAGCACTCCGGGTACGGGATGCCGGGGAGTCGACATCGGCGCGGGAGGATAGGGGGTTCGACCCCGGGGCTCAATTCTGCTGGAACATGGCCATCGCGGTCTCGCCGGAGCGGATCACGACGGACTTGCTCTGTGTCTTCGCCGCGGTCTTGCAAGTGACCGTGTAGGCGGCCGGCCGGAGGTCGATCCGGATCGAACTGTTCGTGCCCTTCAACATGCCGTTGAGGGTCCACGTGCATGGTGCGCCGACCGACACGGCGACCAGTGTTCCGTTCGCGGGCGGCATCGAGACGGGGGCGGTGCTCACGGGGGCGGAGACCATGGGCGCCGGGGCCACGGGCGGTGCTGACGGGCCCGTGCTGGTGGGCGCGGTGGGGCCCGGCGCGCCCGCGAAGGCGGCCCCGGCGAAAAGAACGACAAGACTCACAATGGCGGCGGATTTGCGCACGATTCGGGTGTCTCCGGCGTTGGGGGGCCACGCCCCGGTCCAGCGCCCGATTCTACAAAGGCACCGCGCCCTTGCAATCCCGAAGGCGCCGCGGGCGTCGAGATCCCTTCACTGCGGCAGGATGCCCTGCGCCCGCAACTGCGTCTGCACCCGCTCCGCGCGGCCGTCCAGGAAGGTGTTCAGAATGCGATCGCGCTCGGGGATCCAGTCGGTGTCCAGC
Source organism: uncultured Myxococcales bacterium (assembly GCA_903847385.1). Classification (GTDB taxonomy): domain Bacteria; phylum Myxococcota_A; class Bradymonadia; order UBA7976; family UBA1532; genus CAINDO01. The sequence goes on along the minus strand of CAINDO010000439.1, from coordinate 2,058 downwards.
GTCCAGTCGAGGCCGCCGTAGTCGCCCCAGCGAGCGGACTCGGCGATGAGAGACACCTCGACGCGGATGGCGACCTCGGCGTAGGCCGCCTGCATGGCCGCGTCCGTCAGGGCGCCTCCGGGGCCGAAGTGGAGCGCCGCACGCTCGGCCACCCGGGCCAGGAACTCCGGGTGCGCGCGCAGGTCGGTGAACACACCGTCCGGGGGGTCGATGGGGTTGCCCGTGCGCGAGAAGCCGGCGGGGTTCGTGATGTCCACGAAGGGGTCCAGGAACGTGATGTCGCTGTCCCAGGCGAAGAAGCGCCAACCGGGCTCCTGCGGCGCGCCCTCGGCCGCCGGGATCGGTGACACGCGCGGTCCCGCCGCCCGCCAGTTCTGGTGTGTGTGCCAGTCCCAGTCATTGCCGGCCACATAGTGCAGCAGTTGGAAGTCGATGAGATCGTCGATGTCGATGAACGCGCTCGCGGCCGCCCAGTCGGCGGTCGACGCCTTGACCGTCGCCCAGACGTCCAGATCGCCGTCGACCGCGGCGTTGATGGCGCCGTAGTCGTCCTTGTCGCGGCCGAGGTAGGCGGCGAGGAACGAGGCATCCGGCTGCTCCTGAAGATCGTAGTGTCCGAAGTATTCACGGTTGACGAAGACCTGCACGAAGCGCCCGTCCGTGCTCATCGCCCCCATGCGCCGCTGGGTCTCCTGCATGAACCGGTTGCGGATGTATTGGCCGTTGCCGAACGGCTGCTGGTGCGCCCCGAGATAGAAGACGGAGTCATGCGCCCCGCTGCGCAAAGTCAGCTCGTCGAAGGCCTCGGCGGGGGTGTGTTCGGCCGTGGTGCAGCAGGCCGAATAGAGCGGGTAGCGCAGCTTGGTGGGCCCGAACTCGGCCTGGAAGAACAGACGCAGGTTGTTCTTCGGGTAGGCGTACAGACTGTGTCCCCCGACGAGCTTGGCGCCCGCCGTGATGGAGAAGCCGGGCTCGGCGCCCGTCGGGTCGTAGAATTCGACCGCCACGGGGACCTTGGTGGTCGGGTTCAACGCCTCCGGAGCCGTGAGAAAGACCGAGGGCTGCGCCTGCAAAGACACCCGCATCATCGGCCCGTAGACGGGATCTTGCGTGATCCGCGTCCGCATCGTCGGCGCGGCGATGGCCTCGTCGAGGAAGATGTACGTGTGCGCGACCTCGGCCGTCGTCACGCCCAGGTCCGGATACACGGCCAGCGCGCGCACCGTGGTCGAATGGGCGATCGCGATGGGCGCGGCGAACCGCAGCGCAGGCGCCGGCGTCGGCGGCGTGCCGTCGGTCGTCACGTAGACCTCGCCGCCGTGGGCGCTCAGCGACAGCTGGAAGGGCGCGTCGACGTGACCCCGCGGGACGCTGAACCTGGGCGGACCTGGCTGAAACGCGGGGTGCCCGTCCGTGTTGCGCCGGCCCGGCGTCGGCGCGTCGAGCACCAGGACGGGCGGCGCGAACGTCGCGAGGGGCGTGCCCACCGACACATCCGGCCGCCACGCGTCGGCGGGCACGGCCAGCGCCGCGAGCTGCGTGTCTCCGCGCCACAGCGTCACTTCGGCGACCTCGGGCGCCGCCGGCCACCGGAGCTCACCGGCCGGACCGAGCGTCTCGTCCGCGCGGATCACGGCGTACTCACCCGGTCGCACCGAGATGGCCGGAAGCCGCCAGTCACCCTCCGCCGCCGTGAAGCCGAGCCGCAGCGTGCCCAGATCGACCGCCGCGCCGCCGGCGTTGTAGAGCTCGAGCCAGCCCGTGGACGGTCCGCCGGGCGCGGCGAGCGTCCCGGTGTCGTTCAGCATGAGCTCGTCGAGGAAGAGCCGGCCGGCGGGCGCCGCGTCCGGGGCGAGGCCGTCCGGCGGCGGCGCGGTGGCGTCCACGGGGAGCGCGTCGACCGGAGGAACATCCGGCACGGCGGCGTCGGGCGGGGCGCCATCCGGGCGCTCGGCGGCGTCCGAGTGCGCGGCCGCGTCGCGGACGGCCGCGTCGTGAACGGCGGCGTCGCGTACGAACGCGTCTGCGACCGCGCGCGCGTCGGCACGGGCATCCGCG
>CAINDO010000438.1 GCA_903847385.1 uncultured Myxococcales bacterium | reverse complement strand
GTGCGGACGGTGGCGGCAGCGGCGGCGGCGGCACCGCGGGCACGCCGGCGCCGGCCTCGGACGCCGGGCCGACGGATGCAGAGCCACCGGACACCGGGCTGCCCGACGCCGCGCGCCCGGACGGCCAGGTGCCCGACGGCGGCCACGTCTGTGATCTCCCGGAGCCCGGGGACGACCCCGAGCCGCCGACCCTGGCCAACGCGGCGGCGCTCCCCCCCATCGAGATGGGCGGGCCGGCGGCGCTCGACCAGGTGCTCCTGACCAACCTGGACGGCGATCCCGAGGCGGTGCTGGAGCTCGTGCTCGTCCGCGGCGGCCGCGTGATGGCCGCCCGCCCGGACGGCCGCATGCTGTGGCAGAGCGAGGCGTTCTCCGCCCGCTACCTGGGGGACGTGACCGACTTCAACGGCGACGGCCGACGCGACGTGATCGCCCGCAGCGCCCGCGACGTGCGCATCTTCGACGCCCTGACCGGCGTGGAGCGCTGGCGCATCCCCGCCGGCGCCATCGGCCCGGACCGCCCGGAGATCCTGGGCGTCCAGCGCCTGGCCGCCGGGGACGTGGACGCCGACGGCCTGCCCGACGTGCAGGTGGCCGACGCCGGCTGCGGCAGCAACGACGGCACGGGCGCGAGCGCGTTCTACAGCTTCGCCGGCGCCCACCCGGACCCGCGCACCGGCGCCTGGCTGGACGTTCGGCCCCTGGCCATCGTGCCGTCGCCGAGCCGCTGCGGGCGCTGGCAGACCCAAGGTCACTTCGGCGCCGACGGCCCCGCCGCCCCCGCCGAGATCATCGTGCCCACCCGCGTCGGCATGCTCGGCGTGGATCCCGTCACGGCCGAGGTGCGCCACTGCATCGACGGCCTCGCCGAGTTCAACGGACAGTCCCTCAACCGGGTGATCGACCTCGACGGCGACGGCTCGGCGCCCGAGGTCGTCGTCTTCACGCTGCTGCGCACGCTGGCCTTCGAGGTCACGGACGACCCGGCCGGCGGCGGCTGCGCGGCGGGCACGCTGGGCTTCCGCCTGCGCTGGGAGGCGCCGGTGTCTGCGGCCCGGGGCGAGCGCGCGGCGTTTCTCACGGCGGGCCCGGGCGCGCCGCTGCTGGCGATCAGCGCCTTCGACGACGCCACGTCCCTGTGGACGACCACGGCCCTCGACGCCGCCACCGGCGCGGTCCGGGCTCTGGTGCCCGACCTGCTCGTGCTCGGCCCGGCGGAGCTGGACGCGGACGCGCAGACCGCCGAGCTCCTGGCGTTCACCGGCGCCGGCCGCACGCCCGCGGGTTTCGGCGACCTGCACGCCCTGCGCTGGAACCCCGGCGCCTCGGCCTTCGACACCCTGTGGACCAAGGCCGATGCCGCCCCCTTCCAGCGCCGGCACCCGGCCCGGGAGGCCGACCGGCCCATCGACTTCCGGGACTCGCTCAGCATCGAGGGCCGCGCGGTCGTCGTGCGCCACGACCCGGTCACCCAGGCGGCGATCCGCCTGGAGAGCGTGGCCGCGGATGGCAGCGTGTTCACCTACGACGTCACGGGCGAGCCCGGCGGCGCGGACGTGGCCTGCGAGGGCCCCTGCCGCCTGGCCGTGGCCCTGACGGACGGCCGACTGGCGCTCTTCGACGCGGCGCTCACACTGCTCAACCCCGCTCCGGTGACGGCCGAACCCGCGCTGTCCGCCCCCACGGGCACCCACACGCTCGTGGCCGCGACCGGCCCCGCCGGGGACGCCCTGATCGCGACGACGACCACCGGCTGGCTGGGCCGCGTCGAGCCCGTGTCCGGCCCCGTGCAGTGGGCCTGGTCCGTGCCCCTGGGCAACGGCGAGGGCAGCGGCCGCCCCGTGCCCCTTTCCATCCCGGGCACGCTCGGGCAGGTGGCGCGGCGCGACTACCGCAGCGGCCCCGTGAACGCGTGGGCGTTCTTCGACGTCGAGACCGGCGAGCGCCTCGGCCACCACACCTACGACGCCGACGACATCGCCTCCCTGGGCGAGTCCGTCGCGCTGGACGTGAACGACGACGGCCGCGAGGACCTCATCCGGCTGGACCGGAGCGTGGCGGCGGCGGCCCCGGACGATCGCTGCCCCGCCCGGGACGTGCAGGTCCGCCTGGTCTCCGCCGTGGACGGGGCCACCTACGAGACGCTGTGGCAGACCGCCCTGCGGCCCGCCGACCCCTGCCGGGGCGCGACCTCGGAGCGGGTCAACGTGGCCCGGTTGAACGGCGCGCCGACGATCCTGGTCACCGAGTCCAACTCCATCCGCCGGCTCGAGCCGACGACGGGCCTGGAGCTCGATCGCGCGGACATCGACGACCTGCCGAGCTCGAACCGGGGCGGCGGCTGGATGCTCTCGACGGGCCTGGCCTCGCCCGCGTTCCTGCGGGTGGGCGGCAACGGCCCCATCGAGGCGCGCGACGCCGAGCTGGAGCTGGTCTGGCGCGCGGCGGACGACCTGGCCCCGGGGCCCCGGAGCTGGCTCGGCCGGCCCGCCGTGGTCGTGGGCCGGCAGGTGTGGATCTCGCCGGCGCCGGGGTTCGCCGCCGTGCAGCTCGGGCTGGACGGCCCCACGGCCGGGCTGGTCGAGGGCACGATCCGCCTGGGTGGCGGCGCCGAGCTGGCGCCGGACGCCCCGGGGCAGGCCGAGCTGTCCAACTGGCTGCCCGTGCACACGCTGAGCGCCCAGGTGGACGCCGGCGTGCTGGTCAACGGCGCGGACGGCTACATCTACGCCCTCCGCGAGGACGGCGCCCTGGAGTTCGCCCGGGCCTACGCCGACGCGCCGGGCCGGCCCGTCGTGGCCGACGTGGACGCCGACGGCGTGCCCGAGCTGGTCGCCGCCGTGGCCGACGGCACGGTGATCGTCTCCGACAACGCCGGTCAGACCCCGCCGCAGAGCGCCTGGGACATCCCCTGCCCCGAGGTCCCGCAGTGCGCCCCCGACGACGACATCGACCGGACGACCGACACCGGCCGCCTGTGCGCCGAGTGGTACCCGGCCCCCGACGCGGCGGGGTACTTCGTGCGCGTGGTGGGCCCCAACGGTGCCCCCGTGAGCGACTGGCAGGACGCCGGCGACCGGCCCGTGGCCCGCATCGACGACCTCGAGCTCGTGCCCGGCGCGCTGTACTGCGTCGAGGTGCGGGCGTGGCGGCAGCCCGGCGCGCACGTCGAGCTGTCGCCGCCGGTGATCACGGACTGCGTGCTCGTCGTGGACGAGACGCCCCCCACCGTGGAGCTGCAGGTGCCCGACCCCACCTGGTCGTCCGGCGACGCGCCGATGGACATCCGCCTCGTAGCCCACGACGACGAGGGCCTGGCCAGTTGGCGCATCGAGCTGCTCGACGCCACGGGCACATCTTACGGCGTGCTGGCCCGCGGCCCGGCCCAAGGCACCGACTGGACGGTCGACCTCACGTTCGAGGGCCACAACGGGAGCAACAAACTGCTCCCCGACGGGGAGTTCACCCTGCGCGGTGTGGCCCAGGACGAGGCCGGCGTCGAGGCGACGGACGGCGTCGCCATCACGGTCTGCCATGGACCCTGCCCTTGACGTCGCCCGGCCTGGCGCCCGTTGAAACCGGGGGGCCGCTTGCACCAAGATGAGCGGCCCATGTCGCGCCCCCGCCTCATCGCCAGCCTGCTGCTCCCCCTCGCGCTCTCCTGCGAGGCCGCGCGGGAGTCGTCGGCCCCGCCCCGCCTGGAGACGCACGCCGCGGCCATCCGCAACGGGCAGCGCGACCCGCGCATCACGCCGATGACCGCCGGACAGGTGATGTCGATCGGGTATCTGCACGGCCCGGGCAGCGCGGACTCGGCCTTCTGCACGGGCACCGTCATCGCGCCGCGGGTCGTCGTCACGGCGCGCCACTGTACCCAGGGCGTCACGGCCGCGGAGATCGGCTTCGGGGTGGGCGTCGTGCCCGCCGAGGCGGTCGCGGACTTCGCCGTCGAGTCCGTGGTCGAGCACCCCGAGCAGGACGTCTCGCTGCTGATCCTGACCCGCCCGGCCACGCTGGACGTGCCGGGCCTGGTGCCGCTCGACTTCAACCGGCAGCCCCTGGGGGACGCGGACGTCGGCCACCAGGTCGAGGCCGCCGGGTTCGGCGAGACGCTGGACCCCACCCGCGTGGGCCGCTACTTCGCCCTGGTGATGCTCTCCGCCGTGGACGACACCTACGTGCTCGTGGACGGCCAACAGCGCGAGGGCCTGTGTTTCGGCGACTCCGGCGGCCCCGTGCTCGGCCTGGACGCGCTGGGGCACCCGTCGGTCCTCGGCGTGGAGCACGGCGGCGAGGAGAGCTGCGTCGGGCGTGACCAGCTCACGCGGCTGGACCGCGTCCAGGCGTGGATCGACGGCGTGGTGCAGAGCCTGCCCGCGGAGCAGTCCTGCGGCGCCGAGAGCTACGCCGGCCACTGCGAGGGCGACGTGGCCGTGTGGTGCCACGAGAACGGCCAGCTCGCCCGCCTGGACTGCGCCGCCGAGGGCCGCATCTGCGCCTACGTGGACGCCGAGACCGGCTACTACTGCAAGACGCGCGACAACTGCGCCGCCGAGCTCACGGGCTGCAGCGGCGAGGTCCGCATCTTCTGCATCAACGGCGTCGTCGCGCAGGAGGACTGCGCGGCCCTGGGCGGCCTGTGCACCCAGGACGCCGGCGGCCCGCTCTGCGTGGACCTGAACGGCGTGCCCCTGGCCGACCCGCCCGCACCGCCACCGGACGATCCGTTCGCCGAGGGTCCCGATGCCGGCCTCGTCGACGACGGCGCCGACTCGCCCGCGAAGTTCGCCGGCAACCGGGCCTGCCAGAGCGCGCCCGGCCAGACCGGCCCCCGCGGCGCGGTCCTCGGCGGGCTCGTGCTCGCGGGCTTGGGGCTGCGCCGGCGCCGGCGGTCCGCTCAGGGATAGGGCCAGGCGTTCGGGCGGCAGCCGCCCAGGCCCTTGGTCTGCTGGTGCATGACCGGCGCGAGCGCGCCGCGGCGACGACAGGGCTGGTGGTCGCGGCCGAGCACGTGCCCGACCTCGTGGTTGAGCACGTACTGGCGATAGCGGGTCAGATCCGCGCCGAAGAACACCACGCCCTGCACCCATCGATACATCGTCAGCACCGCGCGCCCGGGCTGCCCGCAGGAGAGGATGCCGCCCGTGTCGTAGGGCTGGCAGAGCCGGATGCTCGTCGCCGGGCTGGCCAGCGTGACCGTCACGTCCGCCTCGCCGGCCGTGCGCGAGAACGTGCGCTCGCCGTCGTGGCTCCAGCTCCGCGGGTCGTTCAGGGTGTCCAGGACGAAGGTCGCGAAGACCTCGGCGTCCACGTCCAGGCCGCCTTCGATCTCGACCCGCACCCGCGTGACGAGGCCGTTGCCGGGGGCGGGCGCCTCGCCGGGCACCACGGTGAAACCGCGGGTCCCCCGCCAGGGGAAACTCAGCGAGCGCAGGCCGACGCGGCGGTCCTCCGCGTCCGGCGGGGGGACGTCGTCGGCGGGCACGGGGCGGCCGGGGGCCTGCGCGCCGACGGGACCGGCGGCCAGCCAGAGGCCGAGGAGCGCGGTGGCCCGGCCGACACGGAGCAGCGTTCGCATACGACAGCAAACTACATGAACCCACGCGCCGCGGACAGTGCCCGAATTCCGACCGCCGCCCGGGCGTGGTATGGTCCCCGGCCATGCCGCCGCCCCCGCTCACGCCGGAACTCCTCGCCGCCGCCCTCGCCGGCGACGCGGGGGCCGCGCGCGCCCTGGTGGCGGCGATGACCCCCGTCGTGCAGGCCCGGGTCGCCCGGGTGCTGCTGCGGCGCGAGTCCGCCGGGCGCGGTCGGGACGTGCGCCAGGAGCTCGAGGATCTGGCGCAGGAGGTCTTCGCGGCGCTCTTCGCCGAACGGGGGCGCCTGTTGCGCCTGTGGAGCCCCGAGCGCGGCCTCTCGCTGACCAACTTCGTCGGGCTGCTCGCCGAGCGCGAGGCCATCTCGATCCTGCGCAGCGGCCGCCGCAGCCCCTGGACCGAGGATCCGACCGAGGCCGAGGACCTCTCCGAGCGCGCCGGCGCCACCGCCGCCGTGGACGCCCAGATCGCCTCGCGCCAGCTGCTCGAGCGCCTGCTCGACCGCCTGCGCGCGCAGCTCAGCCCCAAGGGCCTGCAGCTCTTCGTCTGGCTGCTCGTCGAGCAGCAGCCCGTGGACGAGGTCTGCCGCCTCGCCGATCTGAAACCGGACGCCGTCTACGCCTGGCGCTCCCGGCTGGGCAAGCTGCTGCGTACGCTCGCAGCGGAAATCTCCACCGAAGGCGCGACGGACATGTCAGACCTCGCCGCCTCGCCGCGTACACCCGAGCAACCACCACGGAGGCTCGCGCCATGAACGACCAGAGGGAGAGAATGGCCTACCCCCCTGGGGGGGCAGACCCCGCGAAGCGGGGCGGGGGGGCGGAGCCATGAACGACCAGAGGGAGAGAATGGCCTACCCCCCTGGGGGGGCAGACCCCGCGAAGCGGGGCGGGGGGGCGGAGCCATGAACGACCAGAGGGAGAGAATGGCCTACC
>CAINDO010000437.1 GCA_903847385.1 uncultured Myxococcales bacterium | reverse complement strand
GGCGACGGGCGGCGGCACGGAGCGCGGGGGCGCGGGCACCACCGGCGGGGCGGGCGTGCGGGGCAGGCGCATGGCGCCGCTGTGGGCCCCCGTGGGCTCCCCCGTGAGCGCCGGCGCCAGCTCGGCCACGGCCTTGTCGATGTCCTCCTGGCGGGCGACCTCTTCCTCGATCTCCTTGGCGAAGACCGACTTCATGAAGCGGCCCATGTCCTGGTTGGTCACGCGCTGCTTCTCGTTGAAGAGATAGTCCAGCAGCGTGTCCAGGAGCTCCGTCGAGGTCTGGAAGCGGTTCTCCCGCTCGCGGGCGAGGCCCTTGGCCAGGATCTTGCGCAGCGCCTCGGGGACGTCCGGCGGGAGCTTGGAGAGCGCGTCCGCGATGTCGCAGTCGCGCACCATCATCAGGGTCTCGAGCTCGGTCTTCCCGTGGAAGAGCCGGTTCATCGCCAGCATCTCGTACAGGATGATGGCGGCGCTGAAGAGGTCGGCGCGGGCGTCGATGTCCTGCCCGGTGACCTGCTCGGGGCTCATGTAGCCGAGCTTGCCCTTCATCGTGCCGGTCTTGGTGGCGGCCTCGCGGCGGGTGGCCTTGGCCACGCCGAAGTCGCCGATCTTCACCTCGCCGTCGTAGCTGATGAGCACGTTCGACGGGGAGACGTCCCGGTGGATGATGTTGAGCGGGTTGCCGCGGCTGTCGACCGCGTTGTGGGCGGCCTCGAGGCCCTTGAGGGTCTCGCAGAGGATGAAGACCGCGAGCTTCTGCGGGATGCGGATGCGCAGGTGCGTGCAGCGGATGAGCAGGTTCAGCAGGTCCTTGCCGAACACGTACTCCATCGCGATGAAGTACTCCTGGCGCACGGCGCCGAGGTCGAAGATCTGCACGACGTTCGCGTGTTGCAGCGAAACGGCGATCTTGGCCTCGTCGATGAACATGCGGACGAACTCGTCGTTCTCCGCCAGGTGCATCAGGATCTTCTTGATGACGAGCTGCTTCTGGAAGCCCGCCGCCCCGAGGGCGCGCGCCCGGAAGATCTCCGCCATCCCGCCCATGCCGATGCGGTCGAGCAGGATGTACTTACCGAACTGGGTGGGCTGAACCTTGGGCAGCCGGTCGACGGAGGTGGCGCGCACGGTGCGAAGATCGCACACCTTGGCCGGAGCGGCAACATGCGTCCCGTCGGCATGCCCCCGCCCCCCGACGTTGACCCCGCGCGCCCGGAACCGTTACCCTGCGGCGCTTTTCGCCCGTCACGAGGCCCATGCCGACCGCACTCCCCGAAAAAGTCGAAACCCTGGTGCTCGGCGCCGGCCTCGCGGGCCTGTCCACGGCCCTGCACCTGGGCCCGGGCGCGGACGCGCTCATCCTGGAGAAGCTCCCCCACGTGGGGGGCAAGGCCTGCACCGAGCGCATCGGCGAGTTCCTGTTCGACGTGACCGGCCACTGGCTGCACCTGCGCGACCCGGGGATCAAGGCCCTGATCGAGCGCCTGATGGGCCTGGACGCCTTCTACAAGGTCGACCGCATCAGCCGCATCTGGTCGCACGGCGTCTACACGGAGTACCCGTTCCAGGCGAACACGCACGGCCTGCCGCCCGCGGTGGTGCACGAGTGCCTGATGGGTGCGATCGAGGCCGCCCGCGCCCGCCCCGAGGGCGCCATCCGGCCCGAGGACGAGCCGGAGAACTTCGCCGACTGGATCCGGTTCTACTTCGGCGAGGGCATCGCCCGGCACTTCATGGTGCCCTACAACGCCCGCCTCTGGGGCGTGCCGGCGGACGAGATCACCAGCCGGTGGTGCCAGCGGTTCGTGCCGAAGCCCGACCTGTCGGACATCGTGGCCGGCGGCGTGGGCCTCAACGCGCTGAAGATGGGCTACAACGCCCACTTCCTGTACCCCAAGACGGGCGGCATCCAGACGGTCTCCGAGGCCCTGGCGGACGCCGTGGGCCGCGACCGCATCCACCTGAACACGGCCGTGGCCTCGCTCGATCTGAGCGCCCGCGTGGCGCACCTGACCGACGGCCGCACGCTGCGCTTCGACCACCTCGTCAACACGATGCCGCTGACCTCGCTGGTGAAGTCGACCGCGAACGTCCCCGACGCGGTGCGCGCCCACGCCGGGCGGCTGCGCGCCACCCCGGTGACCTACTTCAACGTGGGCGTGCGCGGCACGCTCGGCGTGCGGGACCACTGGGTCTACGTGCCCGAGGCCGACTGGCCCATGTACCGCGTGGGCAGCTTCTCCAACGCGGTGCCCAGCATGGCGCCCCCGGGCCACGGCTCGCTCTACATCGAGCTCTCCGACCGGGAGACGCCCCCCGAGGCGCTCAAACCGCGCATCGTCGAGGGCCTGATCGCCATGGGGTTCCTGGAGAGCGCCGACCAGGTGCTCTTCATGGAGGCCCGGCACATCCCGAACGCCTACGTGATCTACGATTTCCACTACCACGAGAGCCGCGCCGCGGTGCACGAATGGCTGGCCGCCCAAGGCGCGTCCTCCATCGGCCGCTACGGCGACTGGAACTACTCCTCGATGGAAGACGCCCTGATCGACGGCCGCCGCGCCGCCGAGCGTCTCGCCGGCTGACCTCGCCCTGGAGTCCCCATGAAGTCCACCCCCCGCAAATCGCGCGACAACGTGGTCGACATCGGCCGCGCCACCAAGACGCCCGACGTCACCATCGTGATCCCGGTGTTCAACGAGCAGGGCATCCTGTCGGCGTCCCTCTCGGACCTGCTCGACAAGCTCTCCCGCGAGTCGTTCACCTACGAGATCATCGTGGCCGAGAACGGCTCGACGGACGACACGGTCCGCATCGCCGAGGAGTACGCCTCGCGCCACCCGCAGATCCGGGTGCTCTCCGTGGGCGAGCCCAACTACGGCCGCGCGCTGAAGCAGGGCATCATCGACGCCAAGGGCGAGTTCGTGATCTGCGACGAGATCGACCTCTGCGACGTCGAGTTCTACCGCGCCGCCCTGACCGAGATGCGCGACCACGGCTTCGAGTTCGTGGTGGGCAGCAAGCGGGTGGCCGGCTCCAACGACCGCCGCCCCCTGTACCGCCGCGCCGCGACGCAGGTCCTCAACGGCATGCTGCGCCTCTCGGTCGGCTTCAAGGGCACGGACACGCACGGCCTCAAGGCCTTCCGCCGCCAGGCGATGCTGGACATCGTGGACGCCTGCGTGGTGGACCGCGACATGTTCGCCAGCGAGCTCGTGGTGCGCACGCACCGCGCGGACAAGCGCTGGACGGAGATCCCCATCGACCTGCACGAGAAGCGGCCGCCCTCGGTGCACCTGTTCAAGCGCGTGCCCAACGTGCTCCGGAACATCGTGCGCCTGACGGGCATCATCCGCTTCGGGTACGACCCCCTGCCGAAGAAGCCCCGGTGAGCGCCCGCGAGGCCGGACACCGCACCGCCAGCGTCGGCGTGGACGTCGACAGCCTCTGGCACTACTACCGCATCCACGGCCTGCCCGGCGAGACGCAGTCCAACGCGGCGTGGCGCGACGGCGTCGCCCGGTTCGTGCAGATGTTCGCCGGCCTGGGCATCCCGGCGACCTTCTACTGCGTCGCCTCGGACATCGAGCTGCCGGGCAATCGCGAGCGCCTGCGCGACCTCGTCGCCGCCGGGCACGAGATCGGCAACCACTCGCTGAACCACCGCTACGACCTGTCCCGCATGAAACCGGCGGAGCGCATCGTCGAGGTGGGTCAGGGCCGCTACCGACTGGAGATGGCCGCCGAGGCGCAGGTCTTCGGCTTTCGCGCGCCGGGCTACAACACGGACGCCGGCCTGATCGCCGACGTGAAGAACACCGGCCACACCTACGACAGCAGCGTGTTCCCCTGCGCGCCCTACTACGCCGCCAAGGCCGGGGTGATGGGCCTGATGCAGCTTCTCGGGCGCGAGAGCCGCAGCATTCTGGGCACGCCGAAGGTCCTCATCGCCCCGCGCGAGCCGTACCGCATGGACCCCGAGGAGCCCCACGCCCGCGGGGACGGCCTGCCGCAGTTCCCCGTGAGCGTCGCCGCCGGCGTGCCGCTCATCGGCACCGCCTTCACGGCGATGGGCGAGCGCGCCTCCGTGGCCGCGGCCGAGCTCGCCGTCCGCCTGCGACACCACCTGACGCTCGAGTTCCACGCCATCGACCTGATGTCCCTCGCGGACGACGCCCTGGCCCCGGAGCTCTCGGTGCAGCCCGACCTGCGGGTGTCCGTGGCCCAGAAGCGCCGCATCTTCGAGTCGGTGCTCACCGCCGTGGGGCGCCGCGCGAAGTTCGTGCGGCTGTGCGACCTCAAGCTCGGCGTGGGCTGAGCGCGCTCGAGCCGGTCAGGGCCCCGATTCGACGGTCACGCAGCGGTTCAGCACCCGCAGGCCGTTGACGAGCTCGTCCGTGGCGGAGCCCATGCTCACATCGCCGGTCGCGCTGCTGTAGGCCCGCCGGTACAGGACGTCGTACACGCCCGGCACGAAGCGCCGCCCGAACGCGCCGTTCTCGCCCAGGGTGTAGCGCCCGCAGCAGCCGCCCCAGGTCACGCTGGACAGGCCGTGCCATGCGCCCGTGTCCTCGGCGACGAGGTAGAAGGTCGCCGACGCGCCGACCGTGCCCGCCGCCGGCGCGGGCAGCCCGCCGAAGGTCACCTCGCCGGACACGCCCACGACGGGCACGTCCACGTCCAGCACCTGGTTCGCCCCGCCCACGACGACGTCCCGCCGCAGGTATCGCAGGCCGTTGACCAGGGCATCCGTCTGGTCGGTCTGACTGCTGGTCCCGTCCGCGGCGCTGTAGGCGCGGCGGTAGAGCAGGTCGTAGGTGCCGGGCATCACACGCGTCCGGTAGTCGCGGTCGGCGACCGTCAGCGTGTAGTTCCCGCAGCAGCCGCCGTACCGCACGCTGGCGAGCGTGTGCCACGCGCCCGTGTCCTGGCTGACCAGGTAGAGCAGCATCGACCCCGACGTCTCGTTTCCTGGAGGAATCTCCGCTCCACCGACCGTGATGTGCCCGGTGACGTTCGTCGCCGTGACGTCCAGGTCCAGCCGGTTGGCGCCGGGCAGCAGGTCCAGGTTTCGCCGCAACACCCGCAGGCCGTTGACCAGGTTGTCCGCCGGCTGGGTCTGCGAGACCACGTTGTCTGCGCTCGACCAGCTCCGGCGCACCCACAGGTCGTAGCGGCCGGGCATGATGCGGGCGCGGTAGTCGCGGTCGGCCACCGTGAGCGTGTAGTTGCCGCAACAGCCGCCGTAGCGAACGGCGTGGAGCGTGTGCCGCGCGCCCGTGTCCTGGGCGACCAGGTAGAACTGGAGCGACCCCGAGTCCACGTTCATCGCGGCGATCTCGGCGCCGCCGATGGTCACGTGGCCGGAGACCTCGGCGGCGGGCACGTCCAGGTCGAGCGTGTTCACGCCCGGCGCGACCACCACGCCGCGGCGCAGGTACCGCAGGCCGTTGACCAGGGTGTCCGTGGTCTCGGTCTTGCTGACGGTATCGTCCGCGGTCGAGTAGCTGCGGCGGTAGAGCAGGTCGTAGGTGCCCGGCATCAGGCGCCCGGTGTAGTCGCGGTCGGCGGCCGTGAGCGTGTAGTTGCCGCAGCAGCCGCCGTAGCGGACCGAGTGCAGCGTGTGCCAGGCGCCCGTGTCCGTGGCCACGGCGTAGAACACCATCGAGGCGCCGCTGTTGTTCATCGCCGGCACCTCGGCGCCGGCCGCGGTCACGTGGCCGCGGACCTCGGCCACGGGCACGTCCAGGTTCAGCACCAGCGGCCCGGGGCCGACCTGGACGTCCTCGCGGAGCACCCGCATTCCGTTGATCAGCGTGTCGGTGCTCTCGGTCTTCAGCACGACGTCGTCCGCGCTCGACCAGCTCCGCCGGTACCAGAGGTCGTAGCGGCCGGGCATCAGGCGTGAGGCGTAGTCGCGGTCGGCGGCGGTGAGTGTGTAGTTGCCGCAGCAGCCGCCGTACCGAACGGTCGCCAGCGTGTGCAGCGCGCCGGTGTCGCGCGAGACGGCGTAGAAGATCATCGACGCGCCGCTGTTGTTCGCGGCGGGCACCTCGGCGCCACCGGCCGTGATGTGCCCGCGCACGTCCACGGCCTGCACGTCCAGGTCCAGCACGTTCGCCCCCGGGCCGATCACCAGATCCGACCGCTGGATCCGATAGCCGTTGGCCGACTCGTCCGTGGACTCGGCGCGGTTGGCGACGTTCGTGGAGCTGTCGTACCCGCGCCGCACGTACAGGTCGTAGACACCCGGCACGACCCGCGTGGCGTACTGCCGGTCGGCCTCGGTGAGCGTGTAGTTGCCGCAGCAGCCGCCGTAGCGGACGCTGTGGATGGCCTGCTTCGCGCCGGTGTCGTGGGACACGAGCATGAAGGTCGTCGAGGCGCCGACGCTGCTGCCGTTGGGGAGCGCCGCGCCGTTGAGCGTGACCCGCCCGGTCACGGTCGCCAGCGGCACGTCGATCAGGTCGCTGAGCGGACCGTCGCCCAGGCCGACGCAGGCGTTGCCCGGGCAGCCGGCGAGGGCCACGCCCACACACGCGCCGCCTTCGGTGCAGGCGTCGTTCTGCGTGCAGAGCAGGCCGTCGTCGCAGACGGCGCCCGCGGGCCGCCGGACGAGCGGGAAGCCGCGTGTCGCCTCGTCACAGGCCCCCACCCGCGCGCAGGGGTTGGCCGGCAGCACGGGCGGGGCGGGCACCTCCAGGTGGACACAGCCGGCGGCGTCCGCGCCGACCGCCGCCGGCGTGCAGACCTCGCGGCCCGTGCACCACAGGGTGTCGTCGCAGCGGGCGTCCGTCGCGGCGTGGGCGGCCGCGCCGGCGCGGCAGGTGTCCACGGTGCAGGCGACACCGTCGTCGGGCACGCGGGCGTCGTCATTCGCCGACTGGCAGCCGGCGACCTCGTCGCAGCGGTCGGCCGTGCAGGCGTTCGCGTCGTCGCAGACCCGGGGCAGGCCGCCGGTGCAGACGCCCATCGCGCAGGCCTCACCCACCACACACAGGCTCGTCGCGCAAGGCGTGCCCTCGGGCTCGATGTCGCGGCGACATTGTCCGTTCTCCACGCGGTCCACGGTGCAGGGGTTGCCGTCGTCGCAGGGGGGCAGGTAACACTCGGCCGCGCCGCCGGCGTCGCGGCAGGCCAGGTTCTGCGCCAGACACGGGTCCGGGCGGCAGGGGTCGGCCGTGCACTCGCCCAGGCCGTCCTCGTGCAGCCCGGGGTCGCAGTCGCAGCGGGCCTGCGCGTCGAGCGCCACGCACACGCCGCGGCCCGGCGCGTCGCAGGGGTCCGGGGTGCAGGGGTCGTCCGTGCAGCCCCCGGCGCCGTCGTCGTGGAAGCCGTTTGCGCAGGCCGCGCAGGTCGGACCGTCGTACCCCGCCGCGCAGGCGCACTGGGTGCGGCCCTCGACGACCGCGCACTGGCCGTGCCCGCCGCAGGTCGCCGGCGTGCAGACCTCGTCCACGCGGCAGTCGCCGCCCTCGAGGTGGAAGCCCGCGTCGCAGGCGCACTGCACCGCGTCCGCCAGGACGACACACCGGCCCTGATTCGGCGCGACACACGGGTTGGGCAGGCAGGGGTCGACCGTGCAGCCGCCCAGGCCGTCCGGGTGGAAGCCGGCGTCACACACCGCGCAGGTGTCCCCGGCGAACCCGGGGTCGCAGGTGCAGCGGGCGCTGCCCTCCATCTCGGCGCAGGCGCCGTGCCCGGAGCAACGCGCCGGCGTGCAGGCGTCGTCGAGCACGCAATCGCCCGTCACCGGGTCCGCGTGGTAGCCGGGGTCGCAGACACACTGCGCCGCGCCCACTGCGTCGAGCACACACACGCTCCGCAGCGGCTCGATGCAGGGCGAGGGCACGCAGGGGTCCCCGGCGGCGTCCGGGTCTCGGGGCACGAACGCGTCGGGGGGCACGAACGCGTCGGGGTCCGGCGGTGCCACGAATGCGTCCGGGTCCGGCGGGGTGATCACCGCGACGTCGGGGGCCGCGTCCGGCGGTGTGATCACCGCGGCGTCGGGGGCCGCGTCCGGCGGTGTGATCACCGCGGCGTCGGGCACCGCCACTGCGGAGTCGGGCATCGCGACCCCGGCGTCCGGTGGCCCGACCGTCGCAGCGTCCAGCGGCGCCTCGATCGCCGCGTCCCCCGGCGGCTCGACCGCGCCGTCCGGGTCGCGCACCGGCGCGCGGGCGTCCGACCCCGGCACGACCACCCCCGCGTCCCGGACCGGCGCCGGGGGCGAGTCGGCGTCCTGTTGTGCTTTGCGACTGCCGGTGCTGTCGTCACACCCCGCAGCGAGCGCGCCGCAGCCGAACGCGAGAGCGATGAGAATGCGTTTCATGGTCGCCAGCAGACCACGAATCCCCCGGCGAACGGTACCCCCGGTCGCGCGGGGGGCGCGTCACTCCGCGCCGGCCCAGCGCACCCGGACGCGGCAGGCATCGCCGAAGAGCGCGGTGGGGTTTTCCACGAACAGCGTCGCCGGGCGCGGCAGCGTGCAGGTCTCGGCGTAGCGGGACTTGCTGGCGCGTCGTTGCGCCGGGCAGCCCGCGGGCTCCCAGGCCAGGGTCACGCCATCGCCCGCGCCCTGGACCTCGACGCTCACGCGCCAGCGCCCCGCCGGGATGGCCACGCGCCCCTTGGCACCCGACGCCAGATCGAGGTTCAGCTCACCGCCGGCCGCGCGGGGCGCGGGCTTGCGTGGGGCGGGGGCCGCCGAGGCCGCCGTGCTCACAGGCAGCGGGGCCTCCGTCACGGGCATGGGCGGCGCGGTGGGCGGACTCGTCATGGGCGCGGCGGCCGAGACCACACCGGACGCCGCCGCGGGCTCGACGACGCCGAACGCCGCCGGGGCCGGCTCTCGCGACCGCAGCGTGAACGTGAGGCCCCCGACGAGCGCCAGCGCGGCCGCGATCCCCAGGCCGATCCAGAGCCCTCGATGCGTCGGCGCGGCGGGCGGCTCGGGGATCGGCTCGAGGGCGGGCGGCACGGTCACCGCCGCCACGCGCACATTGGTCTCGGCCAGCGTCGGGCCCGTGCCAGCGACACCCAGCGCCTGCGCGAAGGCATCCCGCAGCGCCCCGAGCGAGGCCGGTCGATCCGCCGGCGACTTGGCCAGCGCCGCACGCATCACCGGCTCCAGACAGGCCAGATCGGGCCGGTCACCCTTGGCATCGAGCGGCGGCGCGTCCACCTGACAGTGGGCCATCATCACGGCCGCCGCGCTCGGACCGCTGAAGGGCACGCGCCCGGTCAGGAGCTCGTAACACAGCGCGCCGGCGGCGTAGACATCGGCCGAGGCGCCCTGCGTGTCGTCGCCCCGCGCCTGCTCCGGCGCCATGTAGAACGGTGTGCCGCTCACCCGCCCCTGCTCCGTGTGGGACGACCCCTCGACCCGCGCGATGCCGAAGTCGATGAGCTTGGGCACCTCGCGCCCGTCGCGCCGCCGGGTGAGCACGATGTTCGAGGGCTTCAGATCCCGGTGCACGATGCCCGCGGCGTGGGCCTCGTCCAGGGAGTCGGCGAGGGCGTCCAGCAGCGCCAGCACGTCCACGGGGGCCATGGGACCGCGCACCATCCGGCTCTGCAGGTCCTCGCCCTCGAGCAGCTCCATCACCAGGTAGGCGATGTTGCGCAGCGCCATGGGCCCCTGGCGCGTGATGCCATAGTCCAGCAGGCGCACGGTGTGCAGGCTGCTCAGGCTGGCCAGCGCCCGCGCCTCGCGCTCGAATCGGTCGCGACCGTCCTTCGCGGCCAGGAACGCCGAGTGCAGCAGCTTCACGCCCACCGGCCGCCCCAGGGGCTCCTGCAGCGCGCGATACACCGACCCGGTGCCGCCCTGTCCGAGCACACCGACGAGCGCGTACTTCTCGTCGAGCAGTTGCCCGAGCAGCGGGTGGTCCTCCAGCCGCGAGAGCACCCCGGGCGCGAGCGCGTACAGGCCGTGCTCGGGGCACCTGGGGCCGGCCGCCTCGGGCACGACCTCGCGGCACTGCGGGCACAGTCGCTCGGCGATCTCGGGGCTGAGTTCGGACATCGGCGCGATTCGGGGGGTCGCGCGGCGGCGTGTCAAGCGTCGTCGGCATCGCGCGCCCTTGCTCCGCCCGCCGAGAGCGCGTAATCGGCCGGCATGCGCCTGCTCACCCTCGCCCTGTTCTGTGCCCTCCTCGCCTTCAACGCCCCGGCCACCGCCGCCCCCGCCTTCGAGGCCCGCGTCCTCGGCGCCTCCGGCGGCATCGACGAGTCGGATCTGACCTGCGTCCTCCTCGGCCGCGCGGGCACCGGCGAGTCCATCGCGCTGGACGCCGGCACGGTCTACGCCGGCCTCGTCCGCGCCTTCGGGCCGCGCGCCGGGGATGTGTTGAAACACCACCTGCACGGCTATTTTCTCTCGCACGCCCACCTGGACCATGTCTCCGGCCTGGCCATCGTCTCGCCCGATGACACGCCCAAGCCGGTCCACGGCCTGCCCGCCACGGTGGACGCCCTGCGCGACCATCTGTTCAACGGTCGCCTGTGGCCCAACTTCACGAACGAGGGCGACAAACCCATCGGCAAATACACGCTGGTCCGCATGACCCCCGGCGAAGCGGTCGACGTGCCGGCGGCGGGCCTGCGCGTGACGGCGTTCCCCCTGAGCCACGGCGGCGAGGCGGGCTCCACGGCGTTCCTGGTCACGGCCGACGAGGCCGCCGCGCTCTACCTGGGCGACACGGGCCCCGACGCAGTCGAGGGTGCCGGCCGCCTCGCGAACCTGTGGGACGCCGTCGCGCCGCTCGTCCGCTCGGGCGCGCTGCGGGCCATCTTCATCGAGGCGTCGTACCCGGACCCGCGGCCGGACGCCCTGCTCTTCGGCCATCTGACGCCGAAGTGGATTGCTCAGGAGATCCACGTGCTGGCGGCCCGAGTCTCACCCGATGCCGACACCCAGGCGAAGGCCCTGCGCGGCCTCACGCTCGTGGTCACCCACATCAAACCCCGCACCGAGGGCCAGGGCGACGTCCGGGCCGAAATCCGCAAGCAGCTCGCGCCCCTGGTCGCCCGGGGCGTGAAGGTCATCGTGCCCAGGAGCGGCGAGCGTCTGCGCTTCTGATCGGCGTTCAGGCGCCCGCGGCGGGCTCCTCGTGCGGGGCGCCGTAGGCCCGCAGCTTGCGATACAGCGTGGCCGAGCCGATCCGGAGCTGGTCCGCGGTGCGCGTGCGGTTGCCGCCGTTGAGCGCGAGCGCGGCCAGGATGTACTCCTTCTCGACGTCCTCGAGCGGCCGCACGACGGCCATCGTGGACGCGGGCCGCGCCACCACGCAGCGCAGCTCCGCGGGCAGCACGTCGACCTCGACCCGGGCGCCCCGCGTGAGCGCCACGGCCCGCTCCATGGCGTTCTCCAGCTCGCGCACGTTGCCCGGCCACTCGTAGCGCAGCACCAGCTCCGCGGCGGCCGGAGACAGCCCGGACACCTTGCGGTCCATGCGCCGCGCGGCCTCGGCCAGCAGCAGGCGGGTCAGCGGCAGCAGGTCTTCACGACGCTCGCGCAGCGAGGGCACGTGCAGCTCCACCACCTTGAGTCGATAGTACAAGTCCTGCCGGAACGCGCCGCCGGCGACGCCGTGCGACAGATCCCGGTTCGTGGCGGCGATGATCCGCACGTCCACCTTGCGGCTCTTGTTCTCACCGACGCGCCGGATCTCGCGCTCTTGCAGCACCCGCAGCAGCTTGACCTGCATGCCCGGCGACACCTCGCCGACCTCGTCGAGCAGCAGCGTGCCGT
Source organism: uncultured Myxococcales bacterium (assembly GCA_903847385.1). Classification (GTDB taxonomy): domain Bacteria; phylum Myxococcota_A; class Bradymonadia; order UBA7976; family UBA1532; genus CAINDO01. The sequence goes on along the minus strand of CAINDO010000437.1, from coordinate 31,515 downwards.
GATTGGCCGCCTCGAACAGCCCCGGACGGTCCGAGGTGGCGCCGGTGAACGACCCGCGCACGTGCCCGAACAGCTCGCTCTCCAGCAGCGTCTCCGTGATGGCGCCGCAGTTGACCGCGATGAACGGCCCGCCCACCCGTGGCGACTCGTCGTGCACCAGCCGGGCGATGAGCTCTTTCCCAGACCCGCTCTCGCCGGTGATCAGCACGGTGGCATCGACCTTGGCGACCCGCCGGGCCAGCTCGACGACCGACTGCATTCGCGGGCTCTTGGCCACGATGCCCTCGGCGGCGATGGGCTCGTCCTGCGTGACGCGCGTCAGCGCGCGCCGCTGGCTGCGCAGCTTGGACTCGGTGGCCTTGAGCGTGGTCGTGATGCGGCGCAGGTTCTCCTCCAGGCTCTCCTCGAGCCGACCGTGGGCGAAGAACCCGAGCGCCTCGGTGTGATCGGGGCCCCAGACCTCGCGCGAGCGCGCCACGAGATGGCACGCGGCGTGGCCCGCGCCGAGGCAGCGGTCCTCGAGCACGAAGACCTCGTACCCGGCCACCAGGCTCAGGTAGCCGCTCATCAGCCCGCAGATGGTCCAGCACACGCAGCCCTCGGCGCGGCCGAAGTGCAGCAGGTGCTGCTCCGCCTCGTAGGACGCCAGCAGCCGCGCGCCCTGCGGCGCCATCGGTTCGTCGCTGCCCGCCTCGACCCGGAACAGACCCTGCAGGCAGTGGATCCGCGGCCCGGCGCGGAACCAGTCGGCGTCGGACGCCCACTTGAACTCGGCCCGCATGGCCTCGGCCATCCGCCACCCGTGGGCGAAGCCGAAGTGCGTCAGGACGGCCCGGGCCGCCGTGAGCCCGAAGTTGTCGACGAGGTACTTGCGCAGAAGACCCATGGCGATGGCGTCGATGAGCAGGGCCCGCTGTCCCGCGAAGCGGATGATGCCGCCGTCGGGATCGAACTCCAGGAGCTCTTCGTGGTCGAGGTCGGCGACCTGCATGTGACTGACTCCATCAAATTGATACGGACCCTAGTCCAATCTGCCCGGAAGCACCATCGACGCCCGGCGAAACGCCGAAGCGGATCTCGACGACGTGCGCCTGCCCGTCGTCGACGAGCCCGAGGCTCTGCCCGTCCCGGGGCGCCCCGTCCAGCACGAGCCGGCAGCGGCCGTCGGCCGAGGCCGCCCGCACGAAGTCCAGGCGGTAGTGCGTCGCTCCGAAACGATAGTTCAGCGTGAAGGTGTTCCACGACGCCGGCGGCCGCGGGTCGAGGTGCAGCGTCTGACCCTGCCGGTCGAGCCCGAAGAACACCTCGTGCACCAGGCGATACATCCAGGCGGCCGAGCCCGTGTACCACGTCCACCCGGCGCGCCCGGCGTGGGGCGCCTCGCCGTACACGTCCGCGGCGATGACATAGGGCTCGGCCCGATACCGGGCCACACCGGCGCCGTCCTGGGTGTGTCGCACGGGGTTGATCAGCTCGAGCATGCGCTCGGCCTGCACGGCACGCCCGGCTTTGGCGAAGGCCATCACGGCCCACAGCGCGGCGTGGGTGTATTGCCCGCCGTTCTCCCGCACGCCACGCGGATAACCGCCGATGTATCCGGCGCTCGGGCCCGCGCCGTCGAAGGGGGGTGTGAAGAGTTTGACCACACCGGCCTCGGGCACGACCAGCCAGTCCCAGATGGCATCGAGCGCGCGGCCGCGCCGCTCCTCGGAGCCCACCCCGGCGAGCGTGGCCCAGCTCTGGGGCAGCGAGTCGATCTCGCAGGCCTGGCCGCCCCCCGTGCCCAGCACGGTGCCGTCGTCGAACCACGCGCGGCGGTACCAGGCGCCGTCCCAGGCGTGGCGCTCCAGGCTCTCGGCCAGGCCCATCGCGGACGCCCGGCAGCGCGCCGCCGTCGCCGCGTCCGCCCGGGCCTCGGCCAGGCCGGCGAAGTGTCTGAGCACCTCGCAGCCGAAGAAGCCCATCCACACGCTCTCGCCCCGACCCAGGGGGCCGACGCGGTTCATGCCATCGTTCCAGTCGCCGCTGCCGATCAGCGGCAGGCCGTGCTCACCCAGGCGCGACAAGGCCCCCAGCGTGCGAACGCAGTGTTCGTACAGGGACTCGGCGCCCTCGGCGGCCCCGGGCAGGTCGTAGCGGCTCTCCTCGCCCGGCTCCAGGCCGCGCCCGGTCAAGAACGGCACGCGCTCGTCGAGCACCGCCGTGTCGCCCGTGACCGTCACGTAGCGATGCACGGCGTACGGCAGCCACAGCGCGTCGTCGACACACCGCGTCCGCACGCCCCGGCCGGAGCCGGGGTGCCACCAGTGTTGCACGTCGCCCTCGACGAACTGTCTCGAGGCGCAGCGCAACAGATGCGCCCGCGCCAGCGCCGGGGCCATGTGCAGCAGCGCGGTCGTGTCCTGGAGCTGATCGCGGAACCCGAAGGCGCCGCCGGACTGATGGAACCCCGCCCTCCCCCACATGCGCGAGGCCAGGATCTGATAGGGCAGCCAGCCGTTGAACAACACATCCAGCGCCGGGTCCGGCGTGGTCGCGTGCATGGCCGACAGGCGGTCGTTCCAGGCCGCCCACACGCCCTCGAGCGCCCGTCGCGCCGCCGCGACGCCCCGGTGGCGCTGCAGGAGCGCCATCGTCTCGGCGGTGTCCGCGCCGGCGCCGAGGATGAACACGACCTCGCGGTCCTCGCCGGCGGGCACGTCCAGGTGGGCCTGCATGGCCAGGCAGGGGTCGAACCCCGCGCCCACGCGCCCGCTCAGATGGCGCAGCCGCAGGGCCGCCGGGCAGGCCGGATCGCCGTTGCGGCCGGCCCACTCCACGCGGTCGCCGCTCACGCTGCGTTCGGGCGCGCTGCAGTCCAGGAACGCCAGCGCGCCCGACTGTTCGGTGCCGTAGGCGTTCTGGGCCAAAAGCGCGCCGGTCAGGGGCTCGACCTCGGTCACCACGTGCATGGCGGTGCGCGAGCGCAGGTCCCCCAGGACCATGTCGAACGCGGCGAAGACACTCAGCCGCCGCGACCGGCCGGAGACGTTGCGCACCCGCACGGCCACGAACTTCACCGGCGCGTCCACGTGCACGAACGTCGTCGTGCGCGTCTCCAGGTCGTCCGCGCGGTGTTCGAACACGCTGTAGCCGAAGCCGTGGCGGCAGGTGTAGGGGCCGCCCCCGGCGCCGGGCAGGGGGCTGAAGAACCGCCCGGTGGCCTCGTCGCGCAGGAACAGCGACTCGCCGCTGGGGTCGCCCACGGCGTCGTTGTGCCAGGGGGTGAGCCGATGCAGCTGGGCGTTGCCCACCCACGTGCAGGCGCTGCCCCGCTCGCTGACCACCATCCCGATGCGCTCGTTGGCGATGACATTGCACCACGGCGCCGGCGTCGGGTGGCTCGCCGACAGATCGACGATGTATTCGCGACCGTCCTGGGTGAAGCCACCGTGTCCGTTGGCGAAGCGCAGATCGGCCCGGTGGGCCGTCTCGGTCGGCAGGAGGCCGTTCGCGGGCAGCGGCGTCTCGACCGGGGGCGGCGGCAGCAGGGACGCCCGCGAGATCTGCATGGTGCGCCACCAGTGTTCGAGCTGGCCCTCGAGCGGGCCGTCGATGTCCCGCACGACGATGCGGGCCACCGAGGCCAGCAGCACGCGGTCGTCCTCGTCGAAGCCATCCAGGTGCCGGAGGAACACACCACCGGGCCGGTCGAGCAGGCCGGCCTCGGGCCCCCGGGACAGCAGGCCCATCAACAGATCGTCCAGGTCGTTGCGGTAGCCCGACAGCTCCTCGTTCCAGATGACCAGATCCACGGCCAGCCCGCGGGTCCGCCAGAAGGCGTGCGCGCGCAGCAGGTCCAGGGCCACGTCCAGGTGCTCCGTGCGGGTCATGCGCAGCAGCACGATGGGCAGGTCGCCGGAGATCCCGTGCGCCCACAGGCCGGCCTGGCTCTTGCGGTTGCGCCGCAGCACGCTGGCCGGCGCCCGGCAGGCCCGCACGGGGAACAGGACGGCCGCGGCGAGGCGCTCGTAACACCGCGCCTGGGTCTCCGTGACGCCGAGCTCGTTCAGCGCCACGCGCCCGTGGGTCGCCGCGCCCTCGAACACGCGGTCGGCCATGCGGTGGTCCTTGTATTTCATCATCAGGGCGAACGCCGCCTCGCGGGTCGCGGCGGCGCCGATGACGAGATCCAGGCGCTCGCTGCGGTCGGGGAGGAGCGTCACGCGGCGGCGCAGGGCCGCGCACGGATCGAGCACGGCGCCATCGGCCCCGTCGAGCGCGTGCGTGCCCTCGAGGGCCGCAGGCTGCCGCGTCGAGCGGCCCCGACCCACGAAGGTCGCCCGGTCGGCCGTCGCCGAGCAGGGCCCCACGGCCTCGCCCGACGCGGAGAAGAGACAGAACATCCACGCCGGCCGCTCGTCGCTCGAGCGGGCGCGGCGAGTGAACAGGATGGCCCCGTGTTCGTTGAGCACCTCGGCCTCGACGAACAGATTGCTGAACGCCCGGTGCAGCTCGTCGGTCACCCCCGGCGCCAGCACGATCTCGGCGAACGCCGTGACCACCAGCGTGCGCGTCACGGTCGAGCGGTTCTGCACCCGCAGCCGCCGGACCTCGACGTCGTCCTCGGTGGAGACCGCGATCTCGGTGTGGGTCTCGATGTGTTCGTCCTCGCGGCGGAACTCGGCGCGCCCCGTGGTGAAGATGGCCGTGGGCCGGCGCCCCACGCGCAGCATGGGCTGGAACGTGTTCGACCAGGTGCGGCGGCTGCCGAGATCCGACACGTAGAAGAACACGCCGTGGGCCTCGGACGTGGGGTCCTCGCGCCACCGCGTCAGGGCGAGCTCGCCCCAGCGGCTGTAGCCGCCCCCCGCCGCGGAGACCATGACCTGATAGCGCCCGTTGGAGAGCAGGTGCACCTCGGGCACCGGTGTGTTCGGGTGCGTGAAGGTCCGCTCGGCGACGGGCGGCGTCTCCACCGGTGCGCGCAGCGACCGCTCCGCCTCCAGCGCGTGGGGGTGGGAGAACACACTCTCCGCCGGCACGCGCTCCTGCAGCAGCAGCGCCGCCGCACGATACTCCGGCACGGAGAGGAACCGCGCCTGCATGCGCGGCCCGAGCACCGTGCGGGCGAGCGCCAGAAGGCTCATGCCCTGGTGGTGCACCATCACCGTGGGGATGACACTGCCGCGCCGACCCATCGTTCGCCGTGGCGCGGTGTGATCCACCGCCTCGTAGAAGCCGTAGGGCCCCAGGCAGTCCTCGGTGGCGAGCCGCTGCAGGTTCGCGCACGCCGGCGCGGGGTCCACCAGCAGCGCCAGCACGGTGGCATAGGGCGCGACGACGAGATCGTCCGCCAGGCCGCGCTGCAGGCCGAGCCCCGGCACGCCGAAGGCCCGGTATTGATAGGTCCCCTCGGCGTCGACCAGGTCGTAACACGACTCGGAGATGCCCCAGGCCACGCCGCGCCGCCGGCCGTAGTCGATCTGTCGAGACACCGCCGCCTCGCAGGACACGTCGAGGAGCGTGCCGCGGTAGCCGGGCATGACCAGCAGCGGCATCAGATACTCGAACATCGAGCCGCTCCAGCTCAGCAGCACGGGCCGGCCCAGGGCCGTGGTCAGCCGCCGCCCGAGCGCGAACCAGTGGTCGAAGGGCACCTGCCCGTCGGCGATGGCCACGAAACTCGCCAGCCGCGACTCCGAGGCCAGCAGATCGTACTGACTGGCGTCCAGCCGCCGTTCGTTGACCCAGAAACCGATGGAGAAGAGCATCCGGTCCGGATCATAGAGAAACGAGAAGTCCGCCGTGGCCAGCCCGACACACCGCTCGGAGAGCGCGGTGAGCGCCCGCAGACGCAGCGAGACGCGGGCCGCGCCCTGGCGCAGCGCGTCGAAAAGGGCCGGCTCGACGGCGGCCTCGGGCATGCCCACGGACGCGTCCGCCTCACGGCCGGAGGCGTCGCCGAGCGCGCGGAGCGTGGCACAGCCGTCGAGCGCAGCGACACAGCGATGCCAGGCCGCGCCGCGCAGGTCCACGGGGAGAGACAGGCACGGCGCGAACTCGGCGATCTCCAGGCGCAGGGCCTGGATCTGTCGCGCCAGCGCGTTGGCCCACCACGCGGCCTCCTCGGACAGGCGCACCTCCGGGTCACCCAACACGGACTCCGCGCCCAGCGCGAGGCCGGCGAGCCAGGGGGCCTGCGCCGAGAGGGTGTCCGGGGCCGCGTCGACCGCCTGCGCGAGGGCCTCGAAGGCCGGCGTGCGCTCCACGAGCGTGCCCAACACGGCCAGCGTGTCGGCCAGGCCGGCGCCGGCGCGCGCCGACAGGACCGGCGCGTCCCGCAGGGCGTCCAGCCCCGCGGCGAGCACCCGCACGTGCCCGACCAGGTTGCCGCTGTCCACGCTCGACACATACAGCGGCCGCAGCGGGCGCCGCGTGACCGTGTCGTACCAGTTGTAGAAGTGACCCCGGTGGCGCTCCAGCGTCTCCATCGAGTCGACGATCCGCTCCGTGCGCTCCACCAACTGCGCGCCGCTCAGGTAGCCGAAGTCGAACGCCGACAGGTTGGCCAGCAGCGACAGCCCCATGTCCGTGGGGCTCGTGCGGTGGGCGACGCGGTGGTCCGGGCGGGCCTGGAAGTTGTCCGGGGGCAGCCAGTTCTCCTGCGGCCCGACGAAGACCTCGAAGTAGCGCCACGTGAGCCGGGCCACGCGCCGCAGAAAGCCCACGTCTTTGCCCGACAGGCGCATCACGGGCCCGGGCAGCGGGCGGCTGATGACGTGCGCCACCAGCGGCGACAGGAGCCACGCCAGCAGCACGACCGCCGCGGCAGGGAGCGCCGCGGGCACGCCGAACGCCGCGACCACGCCGGTCAGGGCGAGCGCCGTGGTCGGCCCGACCCACATGCGCCGCGCCGTCGCCGCCAGGCCGCGCGCCGCCGCCGCCTCGACCGCCGCCGCCGTCTGCCACTCCAGCAGGCGCCGCCGCGTGAAGACCATGCGCCACAGCGACCGCGCCGCCGCGTCCAGGGCGACATACCCCTCGAAGGGCAGGAAACCGACCCAGAGCGTGAGCCGCAACAGACGCCGCCCCGTGGCGCGTGCGACACCGCCCAGGTGGTGCCGGTAAGGCATCTTCGGGGGCCGACGGCTCAGCTCGGCCAGGCCCGGCAGGCACTCCGGCAGATACACCAGCGCCAGCACCGCCAGCGTGAGGCGGCCCGGCGTGGGCGAGACCAGCCACCCCAGCGCGAGGAGCAGCGTGTAGGCCGGCGCGACCAGCGCGCGGCGCAGGTTGTCGAAGATCTTCCACCAGCCCAGGGGCGCCAGCGCCGGATAGATGCGCCGTCCCGTGGCGTCGCTCACCCGCAGGCCCAGCCACGGCGCGATCTGCCAGTCGCCGCGCATCCAGCGATGCCGGCGGCTCACGTCGGCCAGGTAACCCGAGGGCGTGTCCTCCAGCAGCTCCACGTCGCTGCACTGCGCCGAGCGGGCGTAACACGACTCCAGCAGGTCGTGGCTCAGCACGGCGTTGTCCGGGAAACGGCCGTCCAGCAGTTGCCGGAACGCCCCGACGTCGTAGATGCCCTTGCCCACGAACGAGGTCTCGGCGAACAGATCCTGATGCACGTCGGAGACGACGCGGGTGTACGGGTCGAAGCCCACGTCCCCGGCCAGGAGCTGCGCGTATCGGCTCTGCGCGGCGCTGCGGACGGACACACCCACGCGCGGCTGAAGAATGGCGTACCCGCACACGAGCCGGCGCGACCCGGGGTCGATGGTGGGGCGGTTGAGCGGGTGGGCCGCGGCGCCCACCAGGCGCCACCCGGCGCCCCAGGGCAGGTCCGTGTCCGTGTCCAGCGTGATGACGTACCGCACGCCGGCCAGGCGGTCACGGTCGCCCACGATGCGGCTGAACCCCGCGTCGCCATCGCCGCAGAGCAGCGCGTTGAAGTCCTCGAGCTTGCCGCGTTTGCGCTCGCGGCCCATCCAGCAGCCCTCGCGGGGGTTGTGCATCCGCGGTCGGTGGAACAGGAAGAACTTGCCGTGCCTCTCCGGGGCGTAGCGCGCGTTGAGCGCCTCGATCCCGGCCGTGGCGGCGTCGAGCAGGGTGTCGTCGCCCGGGGCGTGCGCCTCGGGCGCGTCACAGAAGTCGGTCAACAGCGCGAAACACAGGTTCGGGTCGCGGTTGGCCAGGGAGCGCAGCTCCAGGCCCTCCAGGAGCGCGGCGACCCGGTCCGGCGCCGTGAGCAGCGTCGGCACGACCACGATCGTCCGCGAGGCGTCCGGAATGCCGCGTTCGAAGTCCATGCGCGGCAGGGCCCGCGGGCGGACCAGGAGCGAGGAGAGCCAGTTGACCACACCCAGCGCGGCCTGCGACGAGGCCAGCACCGCCGCGAGGGTGAGCAACACACCGCCGATCGGGGCCGACACACCGGCGGCGTGGTCGAGGAGGCCGACCCCGAGCGCCGACAGCGCCGCGATGGGCAGCAGATAGGTCGCCAGCCGGAAACGGCGCCGGGCGACGGGGGGCGACTCGAGGGTCGGCAACGGCGCCGGCAGCGCCCGCAGCGCGCGCTCGAAGGCCGGCCGACCGGCGTCCACCAGCACGTGGCCCACGTGGGCGCCCATGTCGTCGGGGTGGGTCGCGAACCGGGCGGCGGCACAGGCCACGGCCGCGTTCGCCACGGCCGCCTCGTCCAGAGACAGGCGCCGGGCCAGGCCCTCGACCACGTGGCGGTAGGTGTCGCGCGTGGCGAAGTCCATGTGGGCGTACACACCGGCCGGCTCCGCGCGCAGGATGTGTTCGACCCGGCTGTGGGTCTCGACGAAGGCGTGCCAGGCGGTGCCGTTCACCAGGCGCAGGCTGGCGATGCTGTTGGCCATCGCGGCCTGGTTGGCCGCCTGCATCTGCCCCTCGGCCCGCACCACCGCTTCGATGCGGTGGCCGCGCTCGGCCAGGCGCTGCTCCAGCCAGGCGAGCACGAAGGTCGTGGTGGCGCCGCGCCCCTGGAGCGCGCGGGAGAACTCGGCCACGAAGGCCGGGGAGAGCGGCAGGTTCTCGCGCACCATCTCCGCCAGCACCAGCACGGTGCTCTCGTGGCGGTCGGCCGGGGCGTCGATGCGGCGCGCCCAGGCCAGCGCCGCGTCGCGGTGGACCCGCTGCCAGGCCAGGCTCACCGCGACGCGCCGCAGGTTCTCGATCAGCGAGAGCCGCAGCATGATCGCCACCGACCACAGCTCTCCCAGGTCCAGATCCGTGACCGTCTGATAGGCCGCCGTGTACAGACTCAGCGCCTCGGCGTCGATGCGGCCGTCGACGCGCGCGACGAACTGCCGGATGAGATCGTAGACCCGCGGCTGGCCGGCCATCTCGCCGCCTGCGAGGCGCGGCAGGCGCCGGCTGTAGCCCCGCGGGAAGTGTCGACGCGCGAGCTCGATCTGTTCCTCGACGAGGCCGTGGTTGTCGAGCAGCCACTCCGCCGCGGGCGAGAGTGCGCACCCCGCCGCGTGGGCCACCGTCAGCAGCGCGTGGCAGCGGGCGATCACCCGCTCCGAGTCGGCGAGGCGACGCATCAGCCGGTGGTCGTTCTTCAGGGGCCCGAGCCGGTGCTCCCGGGCCAGGGAGCGGGCGTGCGCCTCGAGCTGCTCCATGGGCAGCAGCTCGACGCCGGGGGGCGGGGCGGCGACGCCCTCGCGGTACAGACGCTCGGCCCAGCGGGCGAGACGGACGGTGGCCGGTCCCGTCATCCGGTGGCCCCCAGTGCCGCCTCGACCGGGGCCGGCAGGTCGACCAGCAGCACCTCCGTGTCTTCGCGGGCGAGCATCGATACGGCCGGCACGTCGGAGACCCCCAGGACGTCGCCCGACCCGATCAGCAGGTCGTCCACCTCGGCCGAGCCCCGAACGATGTGCACCCAGGCGGCCCGGCCCGCGTCCAGGGCGTGCAGCACGTGCTGGCCCGTGCCCAGGGCCACCGCCGAAACGCTCACGTCCTGCCCGAGCAGGAGCGAGCCGCGTCGGCCATCGGACGAGGCGATCAGGTACCAGCCCCGCCGGCGGTCGGCGAGCGACACCCGCACCTGCGAGGCCGAGAAGGGCGCCCGGGCGGCCGGCGGCCGCAGCGACAGCCGGATGAAGTGCGCCCACGACGTCTGCGAGGCGTTGCGCTCCTGGTGGTGCAGGCCGCGCGCCATGCGCATGAGCTGCCACTCGCCGACGTCGACCACGCCGCTGCGACCGGACGCGTCCTCCTGCGCCAGCGTGCCGGCGATCATCCAGGTCAGGATCTCGGCCTCGTCCGCCGCGTGGCGCGAGACACCACAGCCCGGGGGCAGGTGGTGCTCGTCGAGCGCGAGCAGGCAGCCGTACCCCGGCGGCTGCGTGCTCGCGCCGACCACCGCGGGCGGTGTGGGAAAGCTGATGCGAACGACCTGTTTGTGCCGCTGGACGGTCACGCGATCCACGGCGCGGCGGAGCGTGATCACTTGGGGGCCGGGGGCTGGAGTGCGGTCGACATGGGGTCCTTTCGCGGCGCGCCGACACGACGGCCGAGCTCCCCACAGCACGAAGTGGGCCACGGTGAAATCCGTGCGATCTCGGGGAGATGCGTGCGCGACCGCCCGGCCTCGCGCGAGCCCGTCGGTCATTTTGATGGGCGGTCGCATCACTTTGACCGACCGAACGAACGACGGCGCCGCGGTGACCGGGTCGCGGGCGCGTCGGCCTCGATGGCACGGGAAATGCTCTGTCGGCGGCCACGGCGAGTGACACGCACATCGCGGAACGGCGCCGACTGGCACCCATGTGTGCCCCGAAAAGGCACGAGGTGATGTGATGAAGAAGATGGACAAGAGCGACACCCACAGCGGTCGGATGGAAGCGCAGCTCAGTCAGTGGGGGGCGAAGCTCGACGACCTCCAGGCCACCGGCGGCGAGCGCTGGGAGACCTTCAAGGTCGACCTGGACAAGGCCTGGTCGGAGGTCGAGGCGGCGTTCAAGAAGCTCGCCGAGCCCGTGGCGACGCCGGTCGTCGCACCCATGGCCGCGACGCCCATGGCCGCGACGCCCAAGGGCGAGATGCCGACGCCCAAGGGCGAGATGCCGACGCCCCACGCCGGCGCCCGCACGAAGAAGCATGCCGACTCCGGCCCCACGGCGCCCCCCCGCGCCTGAGCCCGACCTCGGGGCCTGCTGGGCCCTGAGCGCCGACGAGCTGTTCGCCGCCCTGGACTCGGGCAGCGGCGGCCTCGACGCGCCCGGGGTCGAACGACGCCGGCGTCGTTTCGGCGCCAACGTCCTCTCGGCGCAGGCCTCCACCGGTGGGTGGCGTCTGCTCGGCCGTCAATTCCGCAGCCCGCTCGTGCTCATCTTGATCGCGGCTGCCGGGATCTCGGCGCTCGTTCAAGAGTGGGTCGATGCGACCATCGTGCTCGCGGTGGTCGCGGGGAGCACCCTGCTCGGGTTCGTTCAAGAGTTCCGCGCCACGCACGCCGTCGAACGGCTGCGGTCGCAGGTCTCGCCGAAGTGCATCGTCGTGCGCACCGTGCGCGACACCGTGTTCGGGGGCATCGCCGAGCGCCTGCGGCCGCGACGGAGGGCCGAGCTCTCCTTCGACCGCCCGGCGCGTTCGAGTGACGCCCTTGTCCGCAAGGCGTGGGCCCCGTAGCTTCGCCGGCATGACACCCGACCCCACCGCCCTCGAGTCCCTGCTGTCCTTCTGGTTCGGCCCGCTGGACACCGCCGGCCTCGCCGACGCCGAGCACCAGCGCCGCTGGTTCATGAAGGACGCCGCATTCGACGACACCCTGCGGCGCGACTTCGGCGACCTGCACGCCCGCGTGGCGGCGCTGCCCGAGGCCGAGCTCCCCGAGACACCCCGCGCGCGGCTCGCCTGCGTGATCACCCTCGACCAGCTCTCGCGCAACCTGCTGCGCGACACCCCGGGGATGTTCGCCCACGACCCGAAGGCGCTCTCCTGGGCCCGACGCGCCGTGGACGCCGGCGACGACACCCGCGTGGCGGCCGCGGAGCGCCCGTTCTTCTATCTGCCCTTCATGCACAGCGAGTCGCTCGCCGACCAGGTGCGCTGCGTGGCGCTCTACACCGCGCTCCCCGCGCCCGGGAACACCCTGGACTACGCCCGCCGCCACCACGCGATCGTCGCCCGGTTCGGGCGGTTCCCGCACCGCAACGCGCTCCTGGGGCGCGCCTCGACCCCCGAGGAGCTCACGTTCCTGACCGAGCCCGGCTCGAGCTTCTGAGGCGCCGAATTACTGCCGCTCGCGCGCCGAACCGGAGTAGACGTGGGGGATGTACGAAAAAGGCGATTCCTGCGGGGTCTGCGGCGGTGACGGGCGCATCTCCAACGCGTTCGGGGCCACCAAGACGTGCCCGGGGTGCAGCGGCTCGGGGCGGCGCGGCGAGGACTTCGGCTTCCGCGACGTGACGAAGACCAAGGCCGCCCAGGGGCGTGGCCCCGCCGGCGCGACGGCGGACCGGGAGAAGGACGGCAAGGTCTTCCTGAGCGCGGACGGCGCCAAGCTCGCCCGCGAGGTCCGGGACTGCACCCACCTGTCCGACGCCGCCAAGGCCGCGCTGATGGGCGAGATCACGCAGTACGAGGCCACGCACGGCGGCTGCACCAGCACGTTCCAGAAGAAGATCCGCAAGCGCCTGCGCCCCGGGGCCTGAGCGCGGTTTCTCGGGCGTGGCGCCCAAATTGATGTTCGGCCGATTCGGGTCGATGATGGGGGCGATGATCTCCGCCCCCGCCTCGCTCTTCGGCGCCCGCTTCGCCCTCGCCCTGGCGCACCGGCCCCTGCCCGCCGACGTGCTGGCGTTCCTGTCCGCGCCCGCGTGGGTGGCCCGCGCCCGGCTCTCGGCGCCGGTTGCCGATGCGAGCGTTCAGCGCCCCTGGGCCTGGCGCCTGCGCTTCGGCGACGTGCTGGGCCCGTGCAAGGGCGGCGTGCGGTTCCACCCCGGCGTGACCGAGGAGAACCTGGTCGCCCTGGCGGCGCGCATCCTGCTCAAGTGCGCGGTGAACGATCTGCCCCACGGCGGCGCGGCGGGCGGCGTGGCCATCGACCCGAAGACGCTCGGCCCGGTGGGTCGCGAGGCGCTCGCCCGCGACTACGTGCGCGCCTTCTTCGACGTGATCGGGCCCGAGCGCGACATCCTCTCGCCGGACCTGGGCACGGACGCGCGGCTCATGGCCGTGATGTCCACCGAGTACGACCGACTGGCGCGGCGCTTCGTGCCCGCGGCCATCAACGGCAAGCCGCCCGGGCAGGGCGGGGTGCTCGGGCGCCACGGCGCCACCGCGCGGGGCGCGTTCGCCGTGATGGAGACTCTGCTGCCCCGCTGGGACCTGGGCGTCGCCGGCGCGCGGTTCTCCGTGCAGGGGTTCGGCGCCGCCGGGGGCACCTTCGCCGCCGAGGCCGTCGCCCGGGGGGCGCGTGTGGTCGCCGCCTCGGACACGAGCGCCGCCCTGCTCTGCAACGCCGGCCTGCCCGTGGACGCCCTGCTCGCCGCCAAGGCCGCGGGTCGGCCCCTGGCCACGCTCGCGCTGCCGGGTGTGACCGTCGCTCCGCCGGACGCGCTCTTCGCGACCCGTACGGACTGGCTGGTCTGCGCCGCGCTGCCCGGCCAGGTGACCGCTGCCGTGGCCGCCGAGGTGGACTGCCGCGGGGTCGTGGAGATCGCCAACGCCGCCGTGGACGACGCCGGCGACGAGGTCCTGCGCGCCCGCGGCGTACACGTGCTGCCCGACGTCGTCGTGAACGCCGGCGGCATCACCGTGAGCCACTTCGAGTGGGTGCAGGGCCGCACGGGCGCGCCGCTGGCCGCCGCCGAGGTCGCCGCCCGGCTCGATGCCCGCATGCGCGAGACCGCCCGCCGACTGGACGAGACGGCCACCGCGCACGGCGTGCCGCTGACCGTCGCCGCCCAGATGATGGCCCAGGACCGCCTGCGCGCGGCGTGTGGTGCATGAGCGAGCGCGTGGGCACGACCAGCTACCTGCACGGCCGCAACAACCGCCGACCGCGCCAGCCCGAGCGCGAGGGCTTCGTGGTGCTCGCGGCCACGGAAGAGGGCGCCGTCGATCCGATGCGCGTGGCGCTGGCGACGATCCGGCTGGCCCGGCGCCTGGGCGTGGCCCCCACGCGGGCCTGGTCGCCGGACCGCCTGCCCTACAGCGACGAGAGCGACAACACGGTCTTCGACGCGCCGCTCACCAGCGCGCTCGTGGGCAGCCGCGTGCGCTTCATGCGCGGCTGGAAGCAGTTCCAGAGCTGCGTCAAAGGCTTCAACGGCCTGGGGCTCGTGGCCGAGCTGGTGCTGGCCGATCTGGACCACCAGACCACCTGGGACGCGGCGACTGCGGTGGCCGAGCGCCGCCGCTTCGTGTGTTCGCGGCCGGGGTTCGAGCCCGCCGAGACGGAGGCGCTGACCCCCGCGCAGCTCGCCGCCGTGGAGCCCCTGGACCTGGCCCTGTGGCGCACCTGCGGGCCGCGGACCATCGTGTGCTCGACGTCGTCGAACATGGGCATCTCGCTGCACGAGATCCTGCGGGCGATGCAGCACGCGCGGGTCGTGGTCGAGGGCCGCGCGCTGCCGCTGCTGACCGAGGCCGAGGGCCGCCTGGTCATCTGGTGCCCGGACGAGGCCGCCGACTTCATGAACCCGGAGAAGTCGGCCTTCCTGCGCGCCATCGAGGCCGAGCGGCCGGCGCTGACGACGCTTCACACGTACATCAACCGGCGGCAGCGCGATCCCGGCGCCCTGCAGGATGCGCTGACGCTGGGCGGCTACTTCTTCCCCACCAACCCGCAGAGCGCGGACGAACTGCAGAACCTGCTGGCAAACGCGATGCGCACGCTGGCCGAGGAGCGCGGCGTCGCCGAGCCCGAGCTGCTCGCCGTGCCCGAGGTGCGGCAGATGCTGACCACGCTCGGGTGCCGGCTGGAGGCCGACCGGGTCGTCGTGACGCGCGGCGTGGAGAGCGGCCTGTACGGCCTGATGGCGGCCTACCTGCTCATGCTCGAGGAGACGCTGCCGCTCGACGACGTGCTGGCCCTGTCGACCTGGAACCAGGCCTCGATCGGGGCCGCGCTGGCCGGCGCCGTGCTCGCCGACGAGGCCCTGCGCGAGCCCGAGCGCCTCACGCCCGCCGTGCGCCACATGCTCGCCGAGGTCCTGCCCGCCACGGCCCGCTGGCTGTCGCGCCATCGGCTCGGGCAGACCGTCGCCACGCGCATCCACGGCGTGTTCGACATCGCCAACCTGCAGTCGCTGGCGCAGTTGCTGGGCGTGACCGTGGAGCGCCACCTCTCGGGCCGCGGCATCGCTTATGTCGGCCTCGGATCGAGTTCGTACGCCAACGGCAACCGTTGTTTCGACATCCTGAAGAAGAGCCAGACCCGCGGCGGGCCCTTCGCGGGCAAGGCGTCGTTCCACCCGACCACGCACACGATCAACCCCGTCGCGCAGGCCCTGATCCTGGCCGAGGATCTGTACCGCGCGCTGCGGCAGCGGCCCACAGGTCTCACGGCACTCACGGGGGACGCCCTGGTGGCCCACGTCGCGGCGCACGTGCGCAAACCCGAGCCCGCCGGCGCCGCTGCGCTCTCGGGCTACCTGCTCAGCCGCCTGGACGCCGGCACGCTCTCCCTGGCCGAGATCGCCCACGCGCTGCGGCTGTGCGGGTTCGACTCCGCGCGGTTCCTGGCCTTCGCCGGCTACCGGGGCGACGCGCAGGGCGCCGGCTGGTACGTGCAGGAGGCCAGCGAAGAGGGCGAGCTGATGGAGGGCCTGGCCGACGCCCTGCTCAACTGCCTGGACATGGACCTCGCCGAGCTGGAGTCGCTCGCCCTGGACGAGCGCGGGCAGAGCCGCGCCAACTACCGCCTCACGCCGCTGGACCCGCCCCACTTCGAGGCGCTCGAGCCCGTGGTGAACCTGTACCTGACCGGCGACAACACGGCGCAGCCGGACGCCGCCCTGCTCGGCGGGCTCGTGGAGGGCATGCTCGAGCGGGAGCGCGACCTCTCCCGCATCGTCCGCGACGCCCCCGGCGTGCGGCCCACGGCCCCCGCCGTCGAGGTCGCCGGTGGAGTGCCCATGCCCCCCGACTCGCTGCTCGACCTGCCCGGCTTCGCCCGCGAGGTCTTCCTGCGCAACGCCACGCGCACGTTCCTCGTGGACACGCTCGACGGCACGCAGTCGACCTACGCCGAGTTCCACGACCGCGCCGTGGCCCTCGCCCGGCGCCTGCGCGCGGCGGGCCTGCGCAAGGGCGACCGCGTGGCGCTGGTGCTGCCCAACGGCACCACGCTCGCCTCGACCTACTTCGCCTGCCTGATGTCCGGGCTGGTCGCCGTGCCGGTGAACCCGGCCCTGTCGCCGCGCGAGATCGGCACCATCCTGGGGCTCTCCGGGGCCAAACGCCTGCTCACGGTCGACGCCCTCGCCGCCCGCCTCGCCGAGGCCCCGGACGCCGACGCCCTGCCCCGCGAGCGCCTGGACCAGCCCGGGTCGGCGTCGGACATGCCCGAGCCGTGGGAGCCCTTCGCCGGTGTGTCCGCCGACGATCTGTTCCTGATCCTGTTCACCTCGGGCACCACCAGCCTGCCCAAGGGTGTGGTGCACACGGTCGGCAGCATCCTGGGCAACGCCGCCACGTTCAACGCGGTGATGGGCTTCGACGCCACGCTGCGCATGCTGCACGTGTGGCCCATGGGCTACAGCAGCGGCATCCTGAACACGCTGATCTCGCCGTTCATGGCCGAGGGCAGCGTGGTGCTCTGCCCGCCCTTCGACACGCGCTCCGCGCTCGCCTTCTGGCTGCCCGTGATGGCCCACAAGGTCAACGCCCTGTGGCTCTCGCCCACCATGGCCGCGGCGCTGAACGCCATCGACCGCGACCCGAACGGGCTGGACTACTGCCGCCGCGAGATCCGCACGGTCTGCTGCGGCACGGCGCCGCTCGCCCAGGCCACGCGCGAGCAGTTCGAGGCCAAGTACGGCGTGCCGCTGATGGAGAGCTTCGGCCTCACCGAGACGATGATCCTGACCGGCCAGGCCGCCCGCTACGCCAACCGCCCGCGGTCCGTGGGCATGGCGCTGCCCGGCGTGGAGATCACCATCGGCTTTCCCCAGGGCGATGAAGACGGCGCGCCCCTGGGCGGCGAGATCCTGGTGAGCACGCCCCACCTGATGCAGGGCTACGTGGACCCCAAGACGGGCGAGGTCGACCGCCTCGCGCCGGGCACGTTCTTCCCCACGGGCGACATCGGCTGCTTCGACGCCGAGGGCAACCTGTTCATCACCGGCCGCAAGAAGGACCTGATCATCCGCGGCGGGCAGACCATCAGCCCCGCGGCCGTGCGCGAGGTCCTGCTGGGCCTGCCCATGATCGAGGACGCCGCCGTGGTGGGCGTGTCCAGCGCGTTCTACGGCGAGGAGGTCGGCGCGGCCCTCATCCTGCGCCCGGGCCTGGAGCTGCCCGCCGTGCGTGGGGCCATCCTGCAGGCCTGCCGCGAACGCCTGCACGCCGGCGCCGTGCCCAGCCTGTTCGTGGCGCTGGAGAAGTTCCCGCTCGGCTCCACGGGCAAGATCCTCAACCGCGAGCTCCGCGTGCTGCTCGAGGCCGCCGCGGCCCCGCCGGCCGCGAAGCGCTGAGGCGACGTGCTGCTCGGTCTGAGCCACCTGGGCCTGCGCGTGGGCGCCCTGCCCGCCGCCGAGCCGACCTTCGAGGCCCTGGGCTGGCGGCGGGACTTCCTGGACCGCGCCGTGCGCATCGCCGACGCCGAGCGACCCCTGCTCGCGCCCGACCACCCGGACACGCAGGCGCTCCTGCTCATGCGCCACCCGCGGGGCTGGCCGGCGGTGGAGTTGATCGAACACGCCGGTGTCTCGGACGCGACCCCACCTGCGGCGCATCTGCTGATCCCGGGGGCCGGCGGGTTGGCTTCGGACGCGGCGCCCCCGCCCCTGCCCGAGGGCGTGCCCCACGCAAACGCGCTCGCGGCGGAGCTGCCCGGTGTGTGGCTCTGCCCCGAGGGCCTGACGACCCCGCGCCTGCTTCTGCCTTTGCCTTCGCTGGACGCCGGCGTCGCCGCCTTCACGGCCCTGGGCTTCACGCCCGCGGCCCCGAGCGGGCCCGGATTCGTCGACCTCGCCCTCGCCCGCCCCCTGCCCGCCTGGCGCCTGCACGTGTCGCTCTACGCCGCACCCGGTGACACCGGCGCGCGGCCGTCCCTCGTCCGCCCGGGCCCTTGCCTGGTGTCGCTGCTCACGCGCACCCTGGGGGCCGACCTCGCGGCCATCGCCCCCCACGCCGAGTCCGTCACGTCGACCTTCCCGGTGGACGTGGGCGGCAAACACTGGGACCTGGCCCTGGCCGTCCTGCCCGGCGGCCTGGTCGTCGAGTTGATGCAATTGGCAGAAAGACCCACGCCGTGAAAGTCATCGAGCTCTCGCACCCCATCCACGATGGCATGCCCACGTTCCCCGTGGCCTGGCATCCGTATGTCGAAGTCACCCAGCTCGGCCGCCACGGCATCGAGGCCCGCGAGACGCGCAAGATCACGATCGGCACCCACACGGGCACGCATGTGGACGCGCCGCTGCACTTCATCCCCGGCGGCGCCCCCGTGGACGCCCTGCCGCTGGACCTGCTCTGCGGCCCGGCGCGGCTGCTGGACATGGGCCCGTGGGAAGAGAAGCAGGCCTTCGACGTGGACTACTTCGAGGCGAACCTGGGCGATCGCGTGCTGCCCCGGCTGGTGCTGCGCTTCCGCTTCTCGCACCTGTGGGGCACGCAGGCCTACTTTCTGCGCAACCCCTATCTCACCGCGGCGGCCGCGCAGTGGCTCGTGGACAAGGGCGTGCGCCTCTTGGGCATGGACGTGCCGCAGGTGGACAGCGCCGACCACGGCCGCGGCTGCTCGCAAGACTCGCCCAACCACCGCATCATGCTCGGCCAGGGCTGCTACTTCGTGGAGAACCTGACCAACCTGGACCAGATCCAGGGCGACACCTTCGAGTGGATCGTCGCCCCGCTGCGCCTGCGCGGCGGCGACGGCGCCACCTGCCGCAGCCTCGCCGTCGAGAGGTGACCCCGTGACCGCCTATGACTTCCTCGTGGACTACTTCGAGTCCCGCGGCCTGCCGCTCGGCGACACGCCCGAGCAGAAGCGCACCGTGGACTACCTGACGCGCGGCCTCATCGACTCCATGGGCCTCGTGACGTTGATCATGGACGTCGAGACACACTTCGGCATCACGCTCGCCGCCGAACACATGCAGAGCGACGCGTTTCTGACCATCGGCGGCCTCGCCGGGATCATCGAGACGCTGCGCAGCGGGAACACCTGAGTGTCGCGGTTCGTCTACTCCCAGGCCCAGGTGCGCGCGGCGCTCGAGGCGCTCGGCGTGCGCGCGGGTGACATGCTTCTGTTGCACACGAGCCTCGGTCGCCTGGGCTTCAGTGACCAGGGCCAGGACGCCGACGCCGCCTGCCGCACCGTACACGCCGCCCTGCGGGACGCCGTCGGCCCGCGCGGTACGCTGCTCACGCCGAGCTACACTTACTCCGCCGGCAAGGGCGAGCTGTTCGACCCGCGCGACACACCGTCCACCGTGGGCCCGTTCAGCGAGTTCCTGCGCGCCCGGCCCGACGCGCTGCGCAGCCGCGAGCCGATGCTCGCCGTGTCCGGCGAGGGCCCCGCCGCCGCCGAGCTGTTCCACGCCCTGCCGCCCACCTGCTACGGCAAGGGCTGTGTATACGACCGCCTCTGCGACGCCGGCGCCACCGTGATGACCATCGGCCTCGACCTGCACTGGGCCACGTTCCGCCATCACATCGAAGAGATCGCCGGCGTGCCGTTCCGGCGCGTGAAACACTTCGAGGCCCGCCTCCGCGAGCCGGACGGCCGCGAGGTCACCGAGACCTGGGGCTACTTCGCCGCGCCCTACATCCCCAACTGCGGCCCGGACGGCAACCGCCTGGCCCAGGCCATGCGCGACTCCGGCCACCTGCGCGCCGCCGGCGTGGGCATTGGCCAGCTCATGGCCATCGGCGCGCGGACTTATCGTGATGCGTCCCTGCCCCTGCTCGCCGCCGACCCCTGGTTCACCGCCAAGGGCCCGGCGTGTGATCTGTCGGACATCGCGGAGCGGATGAACAAGCCGAGGGCGTGAGGGGCGGGGGGCTCGGGCTCATCATCGACAAGCCAGTGCTGGAACTGCTGCGCATCGACAAGGACACCCCGCTGGACGTGAGCACCGACGGCGATGCCCTCATCATCCGCCCGTTGCGGGACGCCCATGCCGAGCGGGTCCGCGCGGCCGCGCTGCGCGTCGCTGATCAGCATGCCGCCGCATTCGAGAAGCTCGCGAAATGACCGAGCCGGCAATCCACGCGCATCTGGTTGCGCGCTTCGGTGGAAGCCCGGGCCTGCGGGACGCGGGGATTCTCGTAGCGACCGGAGCCCCTGTTTACACACGCCTCGACCTATTGTACGGTCCGTAAGAACAACCGAGGTAAACATGTCCGTCGTCCAGAAAAAGCTCCAGCGCATCGGCAACAGCACGGGTGTCGTCCTCTCGGCCGATCTTCTTCGAGAGGCCGGGCTTCAACTCGGCGACGAGGTCATGATCCAGGCGGAGCGCGGCCGGGTCGTGCTCACCGCCCTCGACTCCGGCTTCGACGAAATGGTGACCGTCGCCGACCGGTTCGTGGGGGCTCACCCCAACGCGCTCAAGAAGCTGGGCGAGTGAAATTCCTCTCGAAGCGCTTCGTCATCACGTACCAGGCGAGGCTGATCGACCTGTTCGGTGGCATGCACGGGTTGCGGGACGAGGCGCTTCTGGATTCCGCGCTGGCCCAACCCGAAGCGACCTTCGGTGGGGAGTACCTGCACACCGACATGTGGGAGATGGCGGCGGCCTACGCCTTCCATCTCTGCAGCAACCACCCGTTCCTGGACGGAAACAAGCGAATCGCCGCCGTGGCGATGGGTACGTTCCTCGGAATCAACGGGCGCCCGCTGGTCGTGGACGAAGTGGAACTCTACCAAACGATCATGGCCGTGGCGGACGGTCGAATGGACAAGGCCGGCCTCGCGGCCTGGCTGCACCAGGTCGACGAGCGCGCCCCAGGCCCCTGACCCCCCCGCTCACCGCGGCCGGTCGGCCTTCTTCAAGCCCTTCACCACGGCGGCATAGCTCGCCGAGACCAGCGCCCGCAGCTCGTCGCGGTCCACGTCCGTCCCCGGCTCGACGCGCACCCAGTGATAGCGCCCCACGTAGGGCGCCGGGCCCCAGCCGGGCCGCGTACACAGCCGCGCGAAGGTCTCCGGATCGGTCTTGAACCCGCAGCCGCCGCTCTCCAGCCCGTAGACGCAATACATCTTGCCGCCCACGCAGAGACACAGGTCGGCGCCCCACTTCACGTCCTCATGGGTGCCGGGCAGGTCGGCGGCGATGGCGCGCAGGGCGGCGAGGTCGATGGTCATGGGGTCTTTCTCCGCGCGGCCTCGTGCCGCCAGACGGCGGGCAGCCCGAACCGCAGAAAGTGTGTGTTGCCCCAACCCGGGTGGCGGGTCTGGAGCACGCCCTTCAGGCGCGTGAGCGCCTCATCGGGCATGGGAATGGGCAGCGCCGGCTCCGCCTGCACGAGCGCGACCACCTCGTCCAGGTACGCCCGCTGGCGCTCCAGGAGCTCCGGGCCCCCACTGGGACCTCGCCCTGGATGGACGAACTTCGGGGCCGAGGCGGCCATCTCGGCCAGGCGCGCCTTCCATTCGTCGACGAGGCCGAGCTCCAGCCAGGCGTGATGCCCATTGGCCACCAGGTCTCCGCCGAACACATGGCCTTCCCACTCGGCGATCACATGGGCCTTGCTGCAGCCCGCGCCGACCACGCGCAGCCGAACGGACACGCCGCCGGCCTCGACGGGCGCGTCGGCCTCGCCGAAGACCTCGGGCACGGGCAAGTCCGCCGGGTAGTCGGGCGCGTAGGTCCCCCAGAACTTGCCCTTCCGCTGCGTGTGCACGGCCGGGATCAGCGCCGCGACCGGCGCCGAGGTCACGACCCGCGCCCCGTGACGCTGAAAGGTCGCGGTCCCGTTGAACTTGTCCGGGTTCACGTGGAGCACGATCGCGGCGACGACCCGCTTGCCCGTCAGCGCCTCGGCGCGCGTGATCGCCTCTTCGGCGGCCGAGGGCAGAAACTGCGTGTCCAGCGCGACGAGGCCGGCGGGCCCCTCGATGAAGAAGGTGTTGGTGCTGAAACCCCAGTCGTTCGAGGCGTAGACGAGCACGCGGGGATCACCGGCGAAGCGCTCGAGCGTGCCCGGGGCGGCTTTGGGGGCGACGACGTGTGCGTCCGGGCCGGCCCCGCCGCAGCCGAACGCGAGGAGCCCCGCGGCGAAGATCAGCGTACGAATGTCGGGCATCACGGCGAGGTACGCGTCCAGCACGCGCCTGTCAAACAGGACCGATGGGCGGCGGCGACGCCGCGCTGTGTCCGCCCCACGTTGACGGGGCTCCGGAATTCGGGCACTCCAGTGAGTCATATGAACCCCTCCCGGCCCCCACTCGCCCGCGGCGTCCCGCTGCTCGGGAACGCCCTGCCCATGCTGCGCGACATGCCCCGGTTTCTGCTGTCGCAGTACCAGGCCCTGGGGCCGATCTTCCGCGTGCGGGCGCTGCACCATCGCTTCACGGTGCTCGCCGGCCCCGAGGCGAACCTGTTCATGACCCGCGGCGGCGCCAAGAGCCTGACCAGCAGCCGCGCGTTCGGCCGCATGGCCGAGGAGCTGCGCTCGCCGAACCTTCTGGTGGCGCTGGATGGCCCGCGCCACACGACGATGCGACGCATGTTGCGCCCCGCTTACTCCCGTGAGGCCGCCGAGCGCAACCTGCCGAGTCTCTTCGCCGCCTGCGAGTCCGTGGCGCGCGAGCACGCGCCGGGCGAGAGCGTGCCGATCCGGGCCCTGATGCAGCGCCTCGTCACCGAGCAGGTCGGCCTGGCGGCCGTGGGCCACGGCGGCGGGGCCGAGGTCTGTCGGTTCGGCGCGGAGTTCTCGAGCACGATGACGGGCGCTTCCCTGGGTCGGTGGCCGGCGTTCTACCTCTGGCGCTCCGGGTACCGCCACGCCAAGGCCTACATGGAGGCGCTGGCCGGGCGGCTCATCGAGGCCCGCCGCGCCAGCCCCCGGTCGGGTGCAGAGGGCGCAGACCTCGCCGACATCTTCATCCATGGGCGCGATCCGGACGGCAAGCCGTTCGAGGACGGCGACCTGATCTACGGCGTGCTCGGGGCGTTCGTGGCCGGCATGGACACTGCGGCCAGCGTCGCGAGTTTCCTGCTGTGGGAGCTCCTTCGGCAGCCGGAGCTGCTGGCCGAGGTCGTGGCCGAGGTGGACGAGGCGTTCGACGAGGGCGTGCCGACGGCCCAGGGACTGCGCGGCATGCGCCGCCTGCGCGCCGCGTACCTCGAGACCATGCGCCTGCACCCCATCAACATCGCGCTGCCCCGGCACGCGGCGGAGCCCTTCGAGTTCGCCGGCCATCGCGTCGAGGCGGGCGAGGCGCTCCTGATCGGGGCCACGGTGTCCCACTTTCTGCCGCACCTGTTTCCCGACCCCTACCGGTTCGACGTCGACCGGTACGGCGGCCCGCGTCACGAGGACAAACAGCCCGGCGCGTTCGCCCCCTACGGGCTCGGCCACCACGTGTGTCTCGGGGCCGGCCAGGCCGAGATCGTGGTGATGCTGGCCGTCTCGGGGCTCCTGCGCACGTGGCGCCTCGAGCTCGATCCGCCCGGCTACGTCGTGCGAGGCGAGCTGTCGCCCCTGCCGGCCGTGGAGTCCGCCTGCCGCGTGCGGACGCTCGAAGCGCGCACGCCGACCCCGGCCGCGACGACCCGGCGCCGCGCGCACGTCGCCGAGGTCCTCCCGACGCTCGATCACGCGCTCGTCGCCCAGGTCGCGGAGCGCGTCCGAACGGAGACCCACGACCCCGGGGCCGAGATCATCGTGCAAGGCGCCGTGGCCGATCGGTTTCACATCATCGTCGAGGGCGAGGTCGAGGTCTGGGTCCGGGAGGGCGAATCGGACCGGCGGACGGGGCGTCTGTCCTCCGGCGACTACTTCGGCGAGATCGGTCTGTTGACCGACAGCCCGCGCAACGCCACCGTTCGAGCCCTCGGGCCCGTGGCCACGCTCTCGCTCGGCGGGGACGACTTTCGAGCGATGCTCGAAGCCTCCGACCTGACGAGCCAGGAGATCGCCCGGGTGATGCGCGCCCGCATCGTCGCTCAGGATCTCACCCGTGTGTTCCCCTCGCTCGACGCGGCGTTGGCGGCGCGGATGCCGGGCGACGTCAACCGGCGGCGGCTGGCGGGCGGCGAGGACATCGTGCGTCAGGGCGAGCCCGCCGAGTCGTTCTACGTGCTCGTCTCGGGCACCTGCGACGTCCTCGGCCGCGGGCCGGGCGGTGCGCTCTTTCCCCTGGCCGAGCTCGGCCCGGGCGAGTTCTTCGGCGAGGTGGGTCTCATGCTCGGCGTGCCGCGAACGGCCACGGTGCGCGCCCGAACGGACGTCGAGCTCCTCGAACTCTCGCGCGACGCGTTCAACGCACTCGCCGGGGACGGCCGGTTCGCGCACGAGGAGATCGCCCGCGTGATGCGCCGGCGCACCCAGGCCTGAGCGGGCCCGGGCCGGCGAGCGCGGTCCTCAGAACGCCATCGTGACGAGCGCGGACGCCTTCGGGTCGAAGTGCACGTCGCTCGACCCGCGCTCGCCCACGGCCAGCGGGCCGGTGCCGGTGCTCTCCTCGTAGCGGGACTCGATCAGGTCCACGGCCAGGCGCAGGCCGAACCCGGGGCCGAACCAGTGCTCCGCCGACAGACCGGCGACGCCGGCGATGCCGAAACTCGAGGAGGTGCCGCGCAGCGCGGAGATGGGGGCGTCCGTGCCGCCGGCCTCGGTGTAGGTCTCCAGAAGCTCGTCGACCAACGCGTTCGTCACGGGCGCGTCGTAGTCGGTGCTCGCCCACTCCGCTTCGCAGCGGCCGGTCAGCGAGAGGGACGCCGCGGCGGAGCGCAGCATGACCCAGCGCAGACCGACACCGGCGGACACATACGAGGTCTCCTCGGTCAACTCCTCGATCCCATAGGTCCGGTCGCCCAACACGATCGTCTTCTGCGTCAGGACGAGCGACCCCTTGTCCTCGCGGCCGCCCGACGCCGAGGTCGTCAGCCACAGTCGGTCGAGCAGATGCCACTCGAACGCGACGGCGGGCGCCAACTTCGCCCCGTCGTCGGCCCGCTTCAGGAAGGCCGAGCGCCCCGGGACGCCCGGCGCGCGACCGTAGGTGACCCCCACGCCGAGCAGAAAGAGCTCGCTCGCCGTGGGGTCGGGTTTCGCGACGTCCTCGCCCTCGGAGACCGGCGCGGCCGTCGCCGGGGCGGCCTCTCCGGCGAGGGCGCTCGCGGGCGCGGCGGCGAGGGCGAGGTTGAGGGCGAGGGCGGTCGAAGTGTGCATGCGCATGGTGATCTCCAGCGGCGGGGGTGTGAATCCGTCTGCTGGTGAAGGAACACCGCGACGGGGTGTTCCGAGTCCGAGATTCTGCGCGCCCCACGTACGAAGATTCCCCCATCCGGGCAAGCAGACCAGCGTCGGATGAAAGGCGCGCCGCCTCCGGTCAGTACGCAGGGTCGAACACCGTCACCCTGATCCATGGAGAGACCCCATGAAGCGCACGCCGGTCCTGAGCCTCCTCGCCGCGGCCACCCTCAGCGGATGCTACAACTACACGCGGATCGACCCGCGAGACACCCCGGGCCTCAACGGCGCGGCCACGGTCCAGCTCGGCACTCAGACGGAGTCCGACTGTCGACTCGTGACGGGCGCCGGCGGGCAGAGTCACCGCCAGTGCAGCCCGCGGACGACCGCGGTGTACGGATCCACCGTGAGCGTCGTGCGCACCGACGACGGGCGGACGGCGCAGTTCGTCGGCCCGGCCGATCTCCGCATCACCCCGAACGCCGGCCCGTCCGTACTCTTCAGTCACCCGACGCTGGCCCGGCTGGAGGGCGACACGCTGTACGTCGCCGGCTCGGACCGACCCGAGGCGGCGTTCCGCGTCGAGGAGACCAGCGTCGAGGTGCGGCAGGTCCAGCCCGGGGCCTGGGCGCTGGGTGGCGTGGCCGCCAGCGCGCTGGCCGTACTGGTCGTGTTCGCCGCGCTGTAGCCGTCCGCCCGTCCTCACCCCAACCCGACCCTCGCAGGGCCGGCGGAGTTCGAGACGCTCGACGCTCGCCCGGCGCTCGCCAGGACCGTGACCGCATTTGCGCCCCCCGGAGCGCGGGTCCTCGAAAGGCGCTCGCACGGATCGAAGTACCTCCGGGGTGCACCCTCACTCGAACCGGAGTTCCCCATGACGCGTTTCCCCGCCCCGGCCAGCGTTCTCCCCGTCCACGTCGCCCGCTTCTGGGCCTTTGTCGGCCTGGTCGTCCTGCTCGCACCGAGCGTGACCCGGGCCACGGCCCCCCCACGTTGGGACGCGCCGTTCATGGAGGCGACGAGTGAGGTCGTCGCCCGCGCCGCCGCCGCGCTCCCCGCCCGCGAGGCCATGCAGGTCTTGTCCACGGGGATCGAGATCCGCGTGGCCGCCGACGGGCGCGAAGTGGAGACGACGAGGTCCGTCCTGCGCTTCAACAACGAGGAGGCCGCGCGCGTCTTCGGGGTGTTGCGTTTCACCTGGACACCGACCGACGAACGGCGCCCGCTCATGCGGGCGCGCACCACCACGCCGGACGGGCGAACGCTGGTGCTCGACGGCAGCGGGCTGATCGACGCCCCGGGGGACCGGAGCGAAGGGGTCGGCGTGGTGTCGGACGCCCGCGGTCTGACCGTCGTGCTGCCCGGCGTGGTGAAGGGCGCGGTGGTCGAGCTCGAGATCATCCGGGAGCGGGTGGCGTCGATGTTTCCGGTCCTGGACCGGAGTCTGCCGCTCGAGGCCGAGGACACCGGGGTCCCGGTCCGCGTGACCGTGGACCTGCCGGCGGGGCTGGAGGCGCGCGCCGGTTTCGACGGCCGCGGCGTCCGTCACACCCTCGAACGCAGGGCGGACGGGGTGCGGCACGTCTTCGAGACCACCCCCGACGCCGGGGGTGGCACCCGGGCGGAGGCCGCCACGCCCACGCTCGGCGTCCTCTCGGCCTGGCCGAGTCACGCCGCCGTCGCGCGGTGGTACAGCGACCTCGCCGACCGCCAGATCGCCGCCGGGCCGCCCCCCGCCGCCTTGACGGCGGACCTGCCCCAGGCCGCGCCGCAGGGTCGCAACGCCCTCGAGGTGCTGCGGGCCCTCTATGCGCGTCTGGCGCCGCGGGTCCGCTACGTGACCATCGCCGTGGGGGCGCGCCGCATCGAGCCGACGCCGCCCGCCGCGACCTACGAGCGCGGCGTCGCCGACTGCAAGGCCATGGCGCTGCTGGTGGTGTCGGCCCTGCGTCGGCTGGGCTTCGAGGCCCACGTGGTGCTGCTCGCCGCGGACGGCCCGGACGCCGCCGACGTCCCGCTCGACGTCCCCACGGCGGCGCTCTTCAACCACGCCATCGTCGCCGTCCGCCAGGGGACGGGGTTCCTCTTCGTCGACCCGACGGTGCCGGACCTTCCGCCCGAGTTCCTGCCCAGACACGACTACGGGCGGCGCGTGCTGGTCGCCGCGGCCTCGACCCGGGCTCTGACGACGACCCCGGCATTTGCCCC
Source organism: uncultured Myxococcales bacterium (assembly GCA_903847385.1). Taxonomy (GTDB): domain Bacteria; phylum Myxococcota_A; class Bradymonadia; order UBA7976; family UBA1532; genus CAINDO01. Next base: position 3,750 of record CAINDO010000437.1, on the reverse strand, counting down.
GGCGGAGAATGTCATCCGGCTCACGCTCGACGCGCAGTTCACCGCCGACGGCGAGGTGACCCGCACGACCCGCTGGACCGGGCGCGGCCTGGCCGCGGCCAACCTCATTCGATCGGCGCGCGCCCAGGGGACGGAGACCACGCTCGAGCCCGACGGCCTCGGGGGCGTCGAGATCTCCAAGGAGACGACGCACGGGCCCCTGCCCGACCCGGACGCGCCGCGCTTCGACGGCCAGGTCCTGGGCTTCGCCGACGTCGTCGCGGCGGCGCGGCAGAGCGTCACCGCCCCTGCCGGCGCGCCGGCGCCCGCGCCGCTCCGCGTCGAATCCGAAGAGACCTACACGCCGCCGCCGGGCTTCGTCCCGGCGTCGCTGCCCACGGACCTCCACGCACGGGAGGCCGGCCTCGAGCTCACCCGGACGACGACGGTCGAGGCCGGTGGTCGAGTCCGCGTGCGGTCCCTCTTGATTCGGACGACCGCGCCGGCTTCCGCCGAGGCCGTCGAGCGCTTCGTGGCGCTCGTACGCGCCCAGAGCCAGCGGCCCGAGGCGAACGGCGACCAGATCGCCTTCACGACGAGCGCCCGGGCGCTGATGGTGGCAGGCCGGGTGCGGGAAGCAGCCGCGGCGGCGCAGGCCGCCCGAGCGGGGACCCCCGGGTCGCGCGCCGGCGAGCGCCGGTACGGTCTGTTCCTGAACGAACTCGGCTTTCGGGACGCCGCCCTGGCGGTCGTCGACCAGGCGGCCGCCCGGATGCCCGAGGACGTGGACCTCCAGCTCGTCCGGGCCACCGTCCTGGCCGCGGACCCCCTCGGGCGGGACTGGCTGCCCTCGATGCTCCCGTCGGGCGCCGCCGTGGTGTCGGCCGCGGGCGTCCTGGCCCGCCTGCGCGCCGAACACCCGACCCTCGCGACGGAGTCGTGGGAAGCCCATCTTCGGCTCTACGACGCGCACGGCGTGCGCCTCGGTCGGGAGGCCGACCTGCGCGCGGCCATCGACCTCTTCGACCGCGTCGAGGTCGGGTCGCTGACCGGGCACAAGGCCGAACTCTACGGGGCGGCGTTGCTGCTCGTCGGGGACGTCGACCGCCTGGTCACGCTGGCCCGGGCACGCCCGGAGGCCGCCGGCGCGGCCGTCTCGGCCGTGGCCGAGGCGCGGGGACTCGAGGCCGCGCTGAGGCTGGCGAAGGACCCCTCGGCCGTCGGGGGCGCTCCGTGGCGCGAGGTGCTCGAGCGCGCGACGGAGTTCGCGAGTCGACGGGGGCGCTTCGAGGCCGCGGAGACCTTCGCGCGGGCGGCCTGTGGCGGAGACGCGAGCTGCACGGAGGCGCAGGACGAGCTCGTCCGGCTCCAGTCGCACCGCCTCGCGGCTTCGGCGGCGCTGGGGTCGTGGAAGCCGGACGAGCCCCGCCGCCTGGCGTTCGAACTGCTCCGCCTCGCCCCCGACGTCGCGCCGGACTCGAAGGCGGTGCGGGCGCTGTTCGGCGGCCCCCTGTCGAAGGAGGAGGGCGCGCGCCTCCGGGAGCTCCTTCAAGCGATGGGCCGTGGTCGACGGGTGTTCGCGCTCGACAGCGAGGCGTTCCTGGACGCGGAGGTGGTGAGGCGCCGTCTGGTCGACGCCCGCGTCGAAGGCGCCTGTCCCGGCGCGGTCCGGTTGCTGGCCCCGAAGCAGACCCCGCTGTTCTTCCGATGCGAGGGCGGCCGCCCCGTGTTGTCGCTCGCCAACCTCGCGCCCCACCACTTCGGGCTGGAGGTCCTCGCGGCCCTGGAGCGGGACGACCTGGAGACCGCACGCACCTGGGCGCGGTTCGGCGTCGACCCCCGCGGGACGGGTGAGGTCCCCTCCATCATCGGGCGCCCCATCCCCGCGCTCAGCCTCGAAGACGCGGCGTCCGCCGACCGGCCGCTGCTCGCCCTGGCCGCCGCCGTGCCCCTCGCGAACGCGGTCGACGACGACTCGGCCATCGCGGTCCGCGCGTCCACCTGGGCGAAGGGGGCCGTCGCCACCGGGCCGGCGCGCACGCTGCGAGCCCTCGACGCGGCGCTGCGCGCTCGGGGCGAGGCGAAGGTCGCCCGCCTGGCCTCGCTGCGACGCCTGCACACCGAGGACTCGACGCTGGGCGTCTGGGAGCTCGAGATCATCGCGATGGTGCGCGGCGGAGCCGCCGCCGTCGAGCACGCGCGGCAGGCGCTCCAGGCGCCGGGCCTCACGCCGCTGACCCGCATGTCCCTCGCGACGAGCGCCGCGAAGCTCGCGGCTCGAGACGGGCTGTGGAAGGATCGCCTCTCGATGTGGACGATCGTCGATGCGGCCGCCAACGGTCGGAACTCGACCGCGCTCAACGAAATCGCCTGGCAAAGGCTGCTGGAGGAGGGGCCGACGGACGAGGTGCTCGGCCTCTCTCGACGGCTGACGCAGGGCGGCCGGGCCGCCACCGCCGCGGAGTACAACACGCTGGCGACCGCGCTGGCGGAGGCGGGGCGTGCCACGGAGGCGATGGAGACGCTGCGAGACGATGTGCGCGCCCACGGGCGGCTCCTCGCGTCGGATGACTTCGTGCTCGGTCGGATCGCCGAGACCTGGGGCCTGCCCGCGGTCGCCCGCTTCTACTACGAGCGGATCGCGACGAGCGAGAAGACCGGACCCCTCGAAGTGGCCAGCCTCGCCCGGCGGCGCCTGTCGGGGCTCGACGCCATCGAGTCGACCGCCAAGCGCTGAACCGGCGCCCCGCCCGCCTCACCGCACGGACGTGACCCACTCCGTGGCGTGGTAGGGCCAGCCATCCGCCGTGTTCCACTGCGACACGATCAGGTGCAGGTTGGCCAGCGTCGAGTCCGGGTGGATGTAGCCGCCATAGAGCTGCGGGAACGCCGCGCCGGTGATGGGCTTGAAGGTCGCGGCCTCGTACAGGTTCGAGGTCGGGCCGTCGAAGACCTTGACCGTGATGTCGTAGTCGCCCGCGTTGAACCAGGACAGGACCCACTTGTCCTCGACGCGGCGCAGGGAGAGCTCGCCGAAGCGGCCGTCGAGCACGATGCTCGCGGGGTTGCCCCAGGCCCACTGCCCGTCGCGGAAGCCCCAGGGCTCGTAGGCGTCGTGGTCGAGCAGCCGGTCCTCGGGCACGCGGTACAGGATGATGGGCCGGCTGCGGTCGATGAAACTCGTGGAGAGCGTGTACACGTACCCATCGCAGCCGCGCTCCCAGGTCCAGAGCTGGCGCAGGCCGTCGTCCTCGTCGGGGGCCCAGCGCGCATCGCTCAGGACCCAGTTCTCGCCGTTGTCGTCGGAGTAGGCGATCTGCGTCCAGCGGACGTTGCCCAGGCCGGCGTTGACGATGAAGTGCAGATACATCCGGCCGCCGATCGTGATCGCGTCCGAGGGCAGCCAGGTGGAGAAGTTCGGGTCCGCGTGGTCATAGTCGAGGATCTGTCGGGCGTACCCGCCGCCGGCGGCGTCGGTGAACACGATCCCGTCGCCGTCCAGGCCCGGCTCGGAGCGCAGGAGCACCGGCGAGCGCCAACCGGGCCCGCCGGCCCGGTCCTCGTCGAACGTGTCGCCGAAGATGTAGGCGATCTGACCGTTCGGCTGCCGCACGGGGATGCCCAGGTCCGTGCCCCCGACGCCGAACGCGCCGGAGCTCGTTCGTGTGCCCGTGAGATCGGCGATGAAACGCGTGGCGGCGCGCGGCTCCGCCGGGTCCGGTGCGCGGCCGGGGCAGCGATCGTCGGGCCTCGGACCGGCGTCGGGCGGCG
>CAINDO010000436.1 GCA_903847385.1 uncultured Myxococcales bacterium | reverse complement strand
CGCCGCGCCGCCGCCCCCGGACGCCGCGCCGCCTCCGCCGCCGCCCGAGATCCTGCCCGTGCTCGCGCCCCTCCCCGGCGTGAGATTCGGCGCCACGGTCGCCGTCGTGCCCGACCAGAACGCGGACGGGTTCACCGACGTCGTCGTGGGCGCGCCCAACGTGAACGCCGGCATGGACGCCTATGTGTTCCTGCTCGATGGCCGCACCGGGCTGGAGCTGGCGCACTATGTCAAGCAGGGGGACTCGGGCAGCTTCGGCCGCGTGCTCCTCACGGGGGACGCCGACGGCGACGGTGCGGTCGAGGTCCTGCTCGGCGAGCCCCTCGGCACCAACGGTCGCGGCCGCGTCCGCGTGCTCGGCTTGCCCGCGCTCCAGCAGCTCGCCTCGTCGTCCGGTGATCAGGTGGGCTCGGAGCTCGGCACGGCCCTCGCGCTGACGCGGGCGGTGGACGGCACGCCGCGGGTCCTGGCGTCCGCCGGAGGGTCGCAGGCCAACGACCAGCTCTTCCTGTTCCGGCTCCGGCTCGTGCAGCCCGGTCTCTTCGAGCTCGCGCGGGAGCAGAGCTTCGCGCTCGACGAGGCGGCTCGATGGGACACCTACGGCCGCGCGCTGGTCACGGCGCCGGGCGGCGCGATGGGGATCGCCGAGGACGCCATCGTCTCCGGCCTGGACGCCGGCCCGCGGGTGGGGCGGGTGGCCCGCATGACGCTCGGCGCGAACGTCCGCGCCGTGACGGAGTATCGGCCGGAAGTTCCCACGGAGACGGCCGGTGCGACGCTGCTCGTGCTGCCGACGCAGCCGGCGCAGCTCGCCGTGGGCGACCCCGGGGGCCCCCGAGGCGGGGTCGTGTCGATTTTCCCGAGGGAGTCGGCGGGGGGCGGTGGCGTGCCCCCGACGCTGGAGTTGCACAGCCGCGCCGCGGGCGGGGCCTTCGGCACGGCCCTGGCCGCCGCGCCGCTCTTGTCCGGCGCGGGCGGGGCGGCGGGTGGTCTGTGCGTCGGCGCGCCGGCCACGGGGGCGGAGATCGGGCGCGTGGAGTGCATGGATGCCACCTCGCCGGACGTGTATCTCGCGCTGGAGGGGCCGGCCGGCGCGGCGTTCGGCACCAGCATCTCCGCCGGCGCCGCGCTCGATCCCGATGGCACCTGGCTCATGGCCGTCGGGGCCCCGGCGAGCGCCGTGCCCGGGGGCGGAGCGACCGGGGCCGTGATGCTGATCCGGGTGACGCCCCCCGTCGCGCCTTGACCGGCGTGACAATTCGGGCGCGCGACGCTTGGGCCCGGCGCGCGTTTCGGTGATAATCCCGCGCGCGTCGGTCCGGTGGTGGACCGTGCGCACGCCGCCCGCATGCCTCCCGTATGCCGAAGGAGTAGGTGCCATGCCCGATCTTCACCTCGCAGCCATGGTCTTCGACCGGGCCAATCGGAACCTCGCCACGCCTGCGTTTCGCGTCAAACGGGGCGAACAATGGGTCGACATCGCCTGGCGCGAGGTCCTGCCCCGCATCCAGCACATCGCCGCCGGTCTGATCTCCGGGGCCGAGCTGAGTGACGGCGCCCGCGTCAGCATCATCGGCAACACTTCGATGGACTGGGTGATCCTCGACTTCGCCGCGATGTCCGCGGGCCTGCAGACCGTGCCGGTCTACGCCAGCCTGCTGCCCGAGGAGGTCGGCTTCATGCACGCCGATCCGGGCGTGGAGCTGGTGGTCGCCGAGAACGCCGGTCAGGTCGCCAAGGTCCGCGCCATGCGCGGGGGCTTCAAGTTCTTCGACGTCGAGTACGCGGCAGACGCCCTGAAGCTCCGCGGCAAGATCATCGTCGTCGATCCCACGGGCCTGGCCCCGGCGGACGACTGGGAGAGCCTCGCGGACGTCGAGGCCCGCGGCAAGGCCAACCTGGCCTCGCTGCAGGGCGAGATCAAGCGGCGCCTGGACAAGGTGAAGCGCTCGGACATCGCCACGTTCACCTATACCTCGGGCACCACGGGTCCCCCGAAGGCGGTCATCCAGACCCACGAGAACATGCTCTCGTTGCTGGAGAACATCGCCGAGATCAAACTCTTCGGCTCGGCGGTGCAGGAGGGCGGTCTGTTCCTCTTCCTGCCCCTCGCGCACTCCTTCGGGCGCCTCATCGAGCTGGCCGGTCCGTTCTACGAGACCCCGCTGATCATCTCGTCGGTCCCCACGCTCGCCGTGGACCTCGCCGGGTCGCGGCCGGGCTTCTTCCCGGGCGCGCCGCGCGTGTACGAGAAGATGAAGGGCAAGATCGAGACGGGCGTGGCCGCGTCGCCGCCGCTGCGCCAGAAGATCTTCCACTGGGCGCTCGGCGTGGGCAAGGAGGCCGTGCCTTACATCACCACCGGCCGGCCGCTCCCGGGGCTGCTCGGGTTCAAACACGCCATCGCCGACAAGCTCGTGTTCTCCAAGGTGCGCGCGCGCCTCGGCTTCGACCGCGCGGCCATCCTGCTCTCCGGCTCCGCGCCGCTGCGCAGCGACGTCCACGAGTTCTTCCTGGCGCTGGGCCTGGTGCTCATCGAGGCCTACGGCCTGACGGAGACCTGCCCCGGTCTGACGGCCAACCTGCCCGGTCGCATCAAGATCGGCACGGTCGGCATCGCCTTCAAGGGCGTGACGATCCGCATCGCCGAGGACGGCGAGATCCTGGCCAAGGGCCCGAACATCACGCAGGGCTACCTGAACCGGCCGGACGCCACCGCCGAGGCCTTCGACGACGAGGGCTGGTTCCACACCGGCGACCTCGGCTCCGTGGATGCGGACGGCTTCGTGACCATCACGGGCCGCAAGAAGGAGCTGCTGAAGACGAGCGGCGGCAAGTACATCGCGCCCGTGAAGATCGAGGCGCGGCTCAAGGCCGTGCCCTTCGTGCAGGAGGCCGTCGTCATCGGCGACAACCGGAACTTCTGCGTCGCCCTGTACGCCCTCGACCCCGAGACGCTGGGCGAGTGGGCGACCCGTCAGGGCATCCCGGCGGATCCGGGTCACCCCAAGGTCCGCGAGGTCCTGCAGGCGCACGTGACCGAGGTGAACTCGACGCTGGCGAGCTTCGAGAGCATCAAGTACTTCGACATCCTGTCCGGGCCGATGTCCGTCGATGGCGGCGAGCTCACCGCCAGCCTCAAGGTCAAGCGCAAGGTCGTGTCGACCAAGTACGCCGACCGCATCGAGGCGATGTACGCCCGCGCCAAGCCCGGTCAGGACTGATCGGTCACTCGGCGACGATCGCCAACAGATACTCCCCGGGCTGCGGCGCCCCGGCGGCCACGAAGGTGTCCAGCACGAAGTACCACGTGCCGGGGCCGAGGTCGGCGACCAGGTGGCGGTCGTGGCGCTGCAGGCACGTGCCTGGATCGGCGGGGTCCACGACCAGGTGCAGGTCGATGTCCACGCCGTCGCCGTCGACGACGTCCGCCCGAATGGTCGTCTGTGCGGCCAGATCGAGGCGGTAGACGAACTCGCCGCCGCCCTCGTCCGCGGCCGAGCCGCAGCCTGGATAGCTCGCCAGGGCCGATTGGGCCGGGGCGTGTGTATCCCGAGCGTCGCCGAAGGGCAGCGCCTCGACCACGATGGGATCCGCCGCCGTGCCGGCGCCGAGGCGCACCGGGGGCGCGGGGTCGGGGGGCGGGGCGCCGTCCAGCGCGGCCCGCGCACGGTCGAGCGCTTCGAGCGTGAGCAGGTTGCGCACGTTGTAGCCCGCCTGCAGGCCCTCCGCGGTGAAGTCGCACGCGCCGGCGCGGGCCGAGCGCGGGTGCAGGTGGTCGCCGCCGAGGCCGTGGCCGGGCAGGGGCAACAGTCGCCGATGCAGGTCCACGAGCGGCACGCCGCGCGCCTGCGCCAGCGCGCGCACGATGGTGTTGTAGGTGGGCACCTCGGCGTCGCTCGAGGGTTTGTCGTCCCGCGGCGGGAGGGTGCTCAGGATGGGCACGACACCCTGCGCCAGGAGCAGGTCCACCAGCAAACGCATGTGATCGCCGTAGAACGACAGGTTGTCGTTCTCGATGTCGTTCGTGCCGTACATCACGGTCGCGAAGCGCGGGTTCACGGCCGCCAGCTCGCGCTCCACGGGCGAGGGCGCGCCGCGCAGCGCGCTCTGCACGCTCCAGCCCACGACGGCGGCCTCGCTCTCGCGGCCGAAGGGCGAGGTGCCGGCGGCGTCGCCCCCGCGGAAGAAGTCCAGCGTCGGCTGCAGGGCGTCGCGGCCGTCCAGGTTCACCGCGCCGCCGTCGAAGCAGTGCATGAACCCTTCGCTGACGGTGATCGAGTCGCCGATCTTGGCGAAGACATCCCCGGCGCGATTCGGGGCCGCGGCGGCGATCTGTTGCAGGTGCGCCACCAGCGCGGGCCCGAGCGGGGAGTGGTCGCGATCGGCGGGGTACACCGGCGGCCCCTGCGGCGGAGGGGGCGGCGGCGCGGCGTCCGGCTCGGGCGGTGCGGCGTCCGCGGGCGGCGTGCCCGAGTCCCCGGGGTCCGGGCCACCGGCGTCCGGCTCGGGCGGGGTCGTACCGCCGGCGTCGGGGTCCGCGCCCGGGTCCGCATCGTGGGTCGATGGCCGGAGGGCGTCGAGCGCGCCCGAGACCCCGCCGGTGG
>CAINDO010000435.1 GCA_903847385.1 uncultured Myxococcales bacterium | reverse complement strand
GGCGGCGGCCGCGGCCAACGGCAACGCCATCCACGCGGGTGAGCGCTTCGCCGGGGCCGGGGCCTGCGCCGCCGCCCGACGCCGCACGGCGCCGGCCATCACCGCGGCCGGGTGCTGCGAGAGGATCGCGGCGTCGTCGGCGGCCAGGGCGACCAGGCGCTCGCGGTCGGCCTCGGTCAGCATCACACGCAGGCGCTCGGCGTCGGCGGCGGGCAGCTCGCCCAGGTGCAGCTTCTCGAGCAGGGGATCGGGCACGCGGCGGGTCATGTCGTCGCCTCCAGCGCCTGAAGAGACGTGCGGAGTTTGCCCAGGCGCTTGCGCACGCCGGACACGGAGAGGCCGCTGTGCAGGGCGACCTCGTCCAGGGTCAGGCCGTCGTGCAGGTGCAGCACGGCCAGGGTCAGGGTCGACTCCAGCTCGTCGCGGAAAAGGCGGTCGAGCAGGCGGAACGCCACGAAACGACGCGACGTGTCGCCGAGTCTCGCGATCCGGGAGAGCAACGCGTCGCCATCCGCCGTGTCGCCCACGGGCGTCTCGGGGCGGCGACCGCGGCCCCGGATCACGTTCAGGCACACCCGGGTCGCGGTCTGGTGCAGCAGGCTCGAGGCGGCGTGGTCGTCCAGCCGCTCGCGGGCCCGCAGGATGCGGACGAAGGTCTCTTGCAGGGCGTCCACGGCGTCCTCTTCGTTCTTCAAGAGCGCCCGGCAGCGCCGCAGGACCATGGGCCCGTAGCGGCGGTACAGCGCCTCGACGTCGATTTGGTTTTCGGCGGTCAAACGGTTCTCGTCTCGGACACGTCGCCTCGGCGGCAGGCCGCAACGCGTGCTCGCCGGGTGGAACACCAGCGGCCCGGGAATCTGTCACCGGCCGCCGGAAGAAAAGTGAAATCCGACGCCGCGCCTACCGAGCGCCGGCCGGGAGGCCCCGCAGCGCCACCCCGGGCGGCAACGACACGCGCGGCGCGCCGCAGTCCGCCAGGGTGATGCGCGCGAGGCGCCGCCGCACGACGAAGTCCAGCCAGGTCTCCGCGCTGACGACCCGCACGCCTGGAGCCATGAGCAGAGCCGAAGGCGGCGCGAAGCCCCCCTGGGGGGGCAGACCCTGCGGAGCAGGGCGGGGGGGCGGAGAAACCAGCACGGGCGTCAGCCAGCCGTGCCCGAGCACCACCAGGTTCGGGTGCGCGTTGACCACCAGGGGCGCCTCGGCCCGCGCCGCCTCGGCCAGCAGGGCGAGCGCGCGCTGCGTCAGCGCCGCCCCCGCCGCCGCCCGCGCCGCCTCGTCCGAGACGCGCAGCGAGTAGTCGTCCACCGTCGTCGGCTGCTGCCAGATGGGCAGGGCCGCGCCGGTCTCGTCGATGAAGCGCATCGGCTGACCGTACCCCGCCAGGAACCCGGCGCAGGGGGCCTCGCCGCGGCAGATGGGCAGGGCGTCCAGGTTCAGGCGCACGCCGGCGGCGGCCTCGGCGCGGGGCACCTGCACGTAGCCCGACCACAACACGTGGTGGTTGCGGGCCGTCAGGGGTCGAAAGCCGTTGTCGGCCGCGAACGCCTCGGCGACCGCCGTGATCTCGGCCGGGTCCGCGGTGAAGGGGTGGATGCCCAGGCCGGAGCCGTCGGCCAGCAGCGTGTCGCGCAGGCCCGCCGAGAGGGTGGGCGCGTTGCGACGCTCCGCCGCGCTCGCGACGTGCAGGTCCGCCGGGCGACCGAGCGCCGGGTTGGTGAGCAGGTGCGTCGCCGTGGCGCCCAGGTCGCCCAACTGCGTCGCCAGGGGCTCGACCAGGGCGTCCGGGTTGTAGTCCTGATCGGCCGTGAGCACGACCAGAGCCTCCACGCCGGCCGGCAGGCCCCGGGTGCGCGGCAGGGGGCAGCCCGCCTCGGCCCCGAGCGTGTCCAGCGCGCGCTGCAGGCGGAGATCCGCCTCGGCCGAGTTCGTGCGGCGCGACTCGGGGCCCAGGAGATCCGCCGGCTGGATGTCGCCGTTGCCGTCGGTGTCGCGGTCGGCCAGCGACGGGTCGCCCTGGCGCAGCCGCACCGCCCGCGCCGCCCAGTCGGACCCGAGGGTGACCACGCGGCCCGGGTGCTGCGGGTCGGGCACGAAGGCGTCCGGGTCCGGGGCGTCGGTGGCCGGCGCGACCAGCACCACGCGGCCCGGCGCCGCCAGCGCGGACCCATCGATCGCTGAAGCGCCCGCGGTCAGGACCACGAGCCGGGCGTCCTCGGGGACCTCGGCCGCCGTGGCCACGGGCCGGGGCACGGGCACACCCGCCGTGCAGAGCAGCTCGACCCAGGCCGCGCCCCGCGGGCCGACGATGTATGCGTAGGTCGAATCGGCGGCGGGTGCGCCGAGGGCCGTCTCGGCGTCCGCGCGCAGGCGCTCGAAGCCGGCGACCGTCGCCGCGCGATCCGCCGCGCGCTGTTGGTACCAGAGCCCGAGGCCCGCGCCGACGCCGAGCAGCAATGCGACGCCGAGGAGGGCGAGCCAGCGCTTCATGGGGCGCATTCTGCCCGAGGCCGCGGGCGTTCCGATAGAATCGCGGCATGCTGAACGCCCACCGCCCCAGCCGAGACCGACGCAGCGCCCCGGGCGCGCCGGCCGAGGCGCCCCCCGCGATCCCCCTCACCCCCGCCCTGCTGGAGCGCACCGCCCTGTGGCATCTGGGCCGCAAGGCCATGACCACCGTCGAGATGCGCACCGTGCTCCAGAAGAAGGCCGGGCGCCACCCGCCCAACGAGGAGTCGCAGGGCTGGATCGAGGCGCTCGTCGCCCGCTACACCGAGACCCACGTGCTCGACGACGCCCAGGTCTCCCGCGACCGCATCGAGCTCGGCCGCGGACGCGGCTGGTCCAAGCGGCGCATCGAGCAGAAGCTGCGCGGCGTCGACGCCGACGTGCGCAGCGAGGCCTTCACGGACATCGACACGCGCGCGCCCGACGAGGACGGAAACACGGGCGAGTCCGCCGAGCTCACCGCCGCCCGCATCTTCGTCGCCAAGAAGCGTTTGAGCGAGAAGCCGCCGGAGAAGGCGCTCGGCGCGCTGGCCCGGCAGGGGTTCTCGTATGGCGTGGCCAAGGCGGCGTTGACGCCTCGGGAGTAGAGTGGCTAGACGCTGGGCTCGGAGGGTTGCCTCGGGGTCAGCGAGGCCAACACCGACTCCGCCTGCAACGTCGTTGGATGCGTTCCCCCCAGCGCGCCACGGAGGATCTGCACGCCGCGCTCTGCCTGCGACTTCGCTTCTGCCACCTCGCCGTGCAGGGCCAGCATCCGCGCGAGGTTCACGCAACTGATTGCTACGTTCGGGTGCTCCGGCCCCAAGGCGTTCTCGAAAACGGCGAGTGCCTCGCGGGCAAACACGAGCGCCTCGGCTCGACGACCGAGATTCGAGATCACACCCGCGAGCGCTAGAAGTGACGCGGCGTAACTTGGGTGCTTGCGACCGAGCGTGCTCTCAACGATGGCGAGACTCTCCTTCAGCGAGGCCTCCGCCTCTTCGAAGCGACCCTGGTCTCTGAGCGCCCGCGCGAGCTCGTGCAAGGTCGCACCATAGTCCGGGTGCCCACGACCCAGCGCCGGCCCATCTACGCCCAGGCTTTCCCTCAGGAAGGCCTCCGCCTCCTCGAAGCGACCCAGGTCCCCAAGCATACCCGCGAGTTCGAACAACGACGCCCCGTAGCTGGGATGCTCGCGACCCACCGTCCGCTCGAAGATGCTCAGGCTCTCCCTGAGCAACCCCTCCGCCTCTTCGGAGCGACCCAGGCTTCTCAGCACCCCCGCGAGCGCGTGAAGCGACACACCGTAGCTCGAGTGCTCGCGACCCAAGGTCCGCTCCGCGATCTCCAGGCTCTCGTTGAGCAGTCGCTCCGCCTCCTGGTGGCGTCCCTGGTTCTCGACAGCCACGGCGAGTTGATGGAGCGCCGCCGCGAAGTTCGGGTGCTCGCGACCCACTGTCCGCTCGAAGATCCCCAGGCTCCCCCTCAGCAGGGCCTCAGCCTGAACGTAGCGGCCCTGCACGCGCAGTATCGCCGCAAGTGCGTGCAGCGCCGCGCCATAGCGCGAGTGCTCGCGACCCACCGTCCGCTCGAAGATCCCCAGGCTCTCCCTCAGCAGGCCCTCGGCCTCCTCGTAGCGTCCCCGCCTCTCCAGCACGACGGCAAGCTCGTGCAGCGACACGCCGAACTCCGGGTGCTCGCGACCAAAGAGCCTCTCCACGATGCCGAGTCTCGCCCTCAGCGTCCCCTCCGCCTCGGCGTACCTCCCCGCGGCGAGGCTGTTCTGGCCCAGGAGCGCCAGCCTGCGGGCGTGCTCCGCGGCGTCGTCCGTCCCCGGCTGACGCGAGAGCCAATCCTGCGCGACGTCCAGGAGCCCAAGCGCCTGGGCGCTCTGCACCGAGTCCAGATCGGGTACCGAGCCCCCCGCCACCCGGTGAACCAAGGTTGCGACCGCGTGGGCAAACGAGCCTCCCTTCGGCCGCGTCCCCGGCGAACGCGCTCGCAGGAGTAGAGTGGCGTGTGGCCGACGGCCGCGAGCAAGCGCGGCCAGCCGGTCCGGCCCCCAGTGCCCCGCCTCCGCCGCCCGCTCGACCAGGTGCGGATCGCACTCCAGCAGCGCGACGAGGAGCGCCGGCGCGTCACAGTGCAACGTCAGCCGGCTGGCCGCGAGCGCGACGGGACTCGTCTCGTCCCCGAAGTCCTCGACGCCCGGCCAGGCCACCTCGGACCGGACGAGGACACACCGCCCCACCCGCTGCGTCTCCGCGAGTGCCAGACGCAGGCGCGTGGCGTCGTGCGACGTCGAGACCCCCTCGACGACGACCCAGCGTGGATCCGCTGCTGCCGCGCGGAGCTCCGGGTACCCGACGCGGCCATCCACGCTCGTCCAGGAGGCGGGCCCGCGCGCGGCGTCCAGAACCGAGCCGAGGGCGCCGGGGCCCGTCCAGCGGAGCACCCCGCGGAGCCCGGCGTGGAGAACCCGGTGGACGCTCTCGCGCGTGAAACACTCCACCCCGCGGACCACGCTGTTGAGACCATCGAAGAAGTCGGGGGCCTCACGTCGAAGGTGTTCGTCCAGGGAACCGGGCGCCCACACGACATACGGCGAGGCCCGCTCGCGCACGAGTCCACGGTTCAGGTTGAGGGCCGCGGCGTGCCCGGGCTCATAGACGAGCACGTTGACGCCCGAGGCCATGCGCTCCAGCAGTTCCGCGGGCGTGCAGCACACTCGCGGGGCCAGCCCGGTGACCCGCCAGAGCACCCGCAAGACGTCTCCCAGCCGCGACGGGTGACCACCGGCGACAAGGCCGCGCAGAGTCGGCCCGGAGAGCCCGAGGACGAGCTTCAGCTCATTGCGCCAGGCGGGAGCTGTTTGCGCGTCAGGAGCGGGTGCGGGTACCACCACAGGGACTCGTTCGGGTAGGGCAGCAGCCATTGGTTGCGAATGAGCTCCTCCGTGCAGTCGGCCGCCGGCAACTGGCCGGGGTTTCCCATCACCTCGCGGAGCACGGCCAGGTGTCCCGCATCGAGCCCCAGTTCCAGGTCCCGTCGGCGTTCATCGATGGCGCTCGCGACCATCTCGTCCGTCACGGTCCGCGTCTTGGCTCGTCCCCCGCCACGCGCCAGGTTCTGCATCAAGTGCATGAAGTCGCGGACCCGCCCGCCGGACGCGACCACGAGTTCGTCCAGTTGTTCGGCGGTCAGGAGGCCGTCGACCGTGCTCAGCCCCTGAAGACGCAGCGACAAGAGCTCACGGAAGAAGGTCCGGCCCGCCACCGTGGCGGTCAGCACGGCGGATCCGTTCGGTCTCTCGAAGACCGGCACGTTGGCCAGGACCTTGGGCTTGAACCCCCGCACGCTCGCGGCCATGCCCTCGTGGTGCACTGCCAGTGGCGCGGTCACGAGGGTGACGCAGGCCAGTTCCCCGAGGAGTCGAGACTCCAGGAACATCCTCCGGGTCGCCTCGACCGAGGTCATGCGATCGAGGCCGTCGACGATCAGCGTGATGGGCACGTGCTCGTGCTGAATCCGGCCGATGAGCAAGTTCACCGCTGAAAGGAGCGAGCGGACCCGGCCGTCCTGGTCGTCCAGGGTGCGCTCGTTGCGGCGCCCGATCCGGAGCTTCCAGGGGGCGTCTTCCGTGGCCCCGCCGAGCGCCTCCAGCACATGTCCGGCCACGCCCAGGCCCGGGAGACCCACCAGCGTGGTCACTCCCTGGGCCAGCTTCATCAGGTCGAGCTGCGTCGCCGAGGTCTCCTCGCCGGGCGCCAGCGCCCGGATGGCCTCCTCCAGCGCGCGCGTCTCCAGCGCCCGCCACGCGAGCCCGAGCTTCTCCGCGCCCGCGCGATAGACCGCGAGGCCGATGAGCTGGACGATTTCCCAGGGCGCGATGTGCTCCATCGCCGGCGCGTCGCGCAGGCGCTCCTCCATGAAGCGGTAGATGTCGAGGACGAGCGTGAAGTCCTCTTTGGCACGCTTCGCGGCGAGCCGGCGAAGCTCGGTCGACTTGCCGGTCCCGATCGTCCCGAAGAGCATGAACTTCTGCTCACCGAACCGGAGCCCGATGTCGTCGGCGATGGCGTCGACGGGGCTATAGGCCCGTGGCGCGATCCAGCCGTCCTGGGGCGGGCCCTCGGGGTCGAAACGGCGGTAGATCTCCCGCCAGAATTCGAGAGCGTTCATCCCCAGGACTTGTAGTCGAGCGACGGGAGGCAGGCAAGCTCGCGGCCGAGGGGGACCGCCCGAAGTCCCCCCACCTCACCACACCCCCGACACCCCCACCCGCCCCGGCATCAACTCCACCCCCGCCGCGTCCTGGGGCGTCGCCCAGACGAAGACCGTGTGGTCCGACAGATCCGGCCGCGGCGCCCGCACGCCGAGCACCCACCCGGTCTCGGCCGGGTACTTGCGGCGAACGAGCACCAGCGCAGGGGGCGCGCCGGCCTCTGCGGCGGCCTCCGCGGCGGCGTAAGGCTCGGACGCCGCCCCGGCGATCCGCGCCGCCCGCCACGCGACCACCGGCGAGAAGCCGACCGCCGAGACCAGAAGTCCGGCGAGCGCCCACCGCCGCGCGGCGCCCTCGGGCACGGCGCGCAAGAGCAGGTCGCTGGCGGCCCACAGCAGCAACGGGGCCATCGCGAACAGGTACACGGGCCCGAAATCGGCCACGCCGGCCATCGTGTAGGGTAAAAGCGCGGCGAACAGCAGCAGGCAGAAGCCGAGCACCCGTCGGGTGGGCGCCGACAGTCGCTCGACCGGCCGCCGCAGGGCCCAGACGAGCAGGACCACCGCCCAGGGTGCGCCCGTGAGCCACAGCACCGCCCGGCCGGCGTTGGCGCCCCAGATGCGCAGGGCGGAGAGCAGGTCGTGGCCGTGGTAGGCCGTCGGGCCGAAGCCCCAGAGCGCGACGCCGTTCGTGGGCAGCATGGGCACGGTCAGCGCGTCGCCCGTGAGCGCGCGGTTGTACGCGAGCTGCAGCCCCACGGCGGGCAGCAGGCCCAGGGCGAACACCAGGCCCCGCCCGACGAGCGCCGCCCGCGCGCCCGGCCGCCGCAGGCAGAGCCCCCAGGCGATGGCGAGCGCCAGGCCGACCACGCCGGCCTCCAGGGGCCGCAGGAGCATCAAGCCGCCGGTCAGCAGGCCGAGCAGCGCGGCCGAGGCCGTGACGCCCGAGGGCCCCTCGTCCGGCCGCGGCGCGAGCACCCGCGCGGCCAGCCCGGCGACGCAGAGCAGGCCCACGGCGAAGGGCGCGTAGGGCTCCACGGTGCCGCCGGTGAGCAGATACCAGGGCGACACCAGCAGCAGCAGCGCGGCCAGCGCCGGCCCGCGCGCGTCGTCGAACAGCCGCCGCCCGACCTGGAAGGTCAGCGTCGGCAGCAGCGCATGCAGCGGCCACAGCGAGAGAAACGGGTCGTCGAGCAGGGCCACGCCGGGCGTCATCAGCGCGGCGAGCCCCGGCTGCAGCGTGCAGAACCAGCGGCCGTCGCGGATGGTCAGGAACGTGTAGTCGAAGTGGACGGCGTCCGGCGGCGGCGCGGCGAACAGCGCGCCCCCGGCGAAGGTGCGGGCCTGGAAGTGATACGCCCACTCGTCGTCCGTCAGCGGGCCGGCGCCGAGCAGGCCGTAGCGCACGAGGGCCAGCAGCGCGAGCGCGGCCACGAACAGCAGCGCGCCGAACCGCGGCGGGGGCTGGAACGGGGCGTCGTCCGAGTTCGGGGCCGGCCGGCCGCGCGTCCACGCGAAGGACAGCAGCGCCTGCGCCGGCAGCAGGCACACGACGCCGGACACGAACAGCCGCCACTCCCCGGCGGACATGCGGAGCTGATCCGCGGGGCCCCGCGCGCCCGAGAGCGCGTCGCCCCCCGTGGCGGCGAACCAGAAGGCGCCGAGGAGCCCGAGCGCGGCGAGCGCGGCGAGCACGACGAGCGCGAGCGGTGCGTGGGGTGGGGACCGACCCTGCATGGCGCCCATATCGCACGCTCGGGCGCGCAGGTAAACGTCCCCCCCTGAAACACGACGCCCCCGCCCGGGGTCAGTGGAGAAGACGGCACGCGGCCGGCCTGTTGCGGGCCCGCGGGCACGCACCTACTATGCGCGCCCGAACCGACCCCGAGGCGAGCCCCGCTCGCCGGCCCCAAAGGCGAGCCCCCACTCGCCGGCCCCAAAGGCGAGCCCCCGCTCGCCGGCCCTGGAGAACCCGTGACCGACGACGAAATCAAAGCCCTCATCTGCGACCTCTTCCTCGGCGGCGACACCGAGTTCCTGCTCAGCGACGACCTGGACCTGCTCGAGGCGGGCATCTGCGACTCGCTCGGCCTCGTGCAGCTCGCCGGCGAGCTCCAGGCGCACACGCCGGGCCTGAGCATCCTCGACCAGGAGGTCGACCGGACCAACCTGGGCAGCATCGGCGCCATCCGCCGGTTCATCGCCGGCAAGGGGATCGCGCAAGCGTGATCCCGGCGCGCACCCTCACCGAGGCGCTGCGGCGCCGGCTCACCGAGGACGCCGACCGCGAGGTCTGCCGCCTGGTGCACGCCGACGGCACGTCCACGCCGGTGACGGGCCGCACGCTCTCGGACCGCGCCAACGCCTGGGCGCAGCGGCTCTCGGCCGCGCCGCCGGGCATCGTGGGCGTGTGCCTGTACCACGGGCTCGACCTGCACGCGGCCTTCATCGGCGCGCTCTGGGCGGGCCACGTGCCGACCATGCTCGCGCCGCCCTCGCCCAAGATGGAGCCGCGCAAGTACGCCGAGGCCTTCACTCGCATGCTGGGGCACATCGCGCCGCGCGTGCTGGTGGTGGACGACGAGACGCTGGGCCGCGCCGCGGAGCTGGGTGTGCTGGAGGCGCCCGCCCTGCGCGACGTCGTCCGCGCCCACCCGGAGGAGCTCGTGCCGGTGGCCGACTTCACGCCCATCGAGCCCGAACCGGACGCCGTGGCGGTGCTCCAGCACTCCTCGGGCACCACGGGCCTGCAGAAGGGCGTCGCCCTCTCGCATCGCGAGATCCTGGCGCATCAGCGCGCCTACGCGGCGCATCTGGGGCTCACGCGGGACGACGTGGTCGTCTCGTGGCTGCCCCTGTATCACGACATGGGGTTCGTGGCGTGTTTCCTGCTGCCCCTGGCCGCGGGCCTGCGTCTGGTGGAGCTGTCGCCCTTCGATTGGGTGCTCAAGCCCCTGTCACTGCTCGAGCAGATCACCCGACACGGCGGCACGCGCGTGTGGCTGCCCAACTTCGCCTACACGTTCCTGGCGCAGGCCGTGCGCGACCCCGCGGCGCTGTCGGGCCTGGACCTCTCGGGCGTGCGCTCGTGGGTCAACTGCTCGGAGCCCGTCACGGCGGCCGCGCACGAGGCGTTCCTCGCGCGGTTCGGCGTCTGCGGCGCCCGCGCCGACCAGCTCACGGCCAGCTATGCCATGGCCGAGAACGTGTTCGCCGTGTCGCAGTCCCTGCCCGGCGCGCTGCGCGTGCTCACCGTGGACGCCGCGGCCTTCCGCGACGCCCGCCGCGTCGTGCCGGCGGCCGAGGGCCTGCGGTTCGTGAGCAACGGCCCCGTCGTCGCCGGCACCGAGCTCCGCGTGCTCGCCGCGCCCGGCGAAGAGGTCGGCGAGCTGGCCCTGCGCGGCGACTACCGCTTCACGGGCTACTTCGGCCGGGACGACCTGACCGCCGCCGCCGTCACGGACGACGGCTGGTACCGCACCGGCGACCTGGGGTTCGTCCACGAGGGCGAGGTCTACGTGACCGGCCGCCTGAAGGATCTGATCATCGTGCAGGGCCGCAACTTCGCGCCGGGGGACATCGAGGCCGCCGTCGCCGAGGTGCCCGGCGTGGTGCCCGGCCGCGTGGTGGCCTTCGGCCTGCCGGACGAGCGCCTGGGCACGGAGCAGGTCGCCGTGCTCTTCGAGGTCGAGCCCGAGCACGCCGGCGCCGGCGAGACGCGGCTTGGGCTGGCCATTCGCAACCACGTCGCGCAGACGCTCGACTGCCGCCCGGGCGTGGTGCGCGCCGTGCCGCCCCGGTGGCTGGTCAAGTCGACCTCGGGCAAGCTCGCCCGGGGCGACAACCGGGCGAAGTACCTGGCCGAGCTGGCGGGCCGCTGAAGCATGTTCGAGACCGGCATCTTCTGGGGGGCGGTGGCGCTGTGCGCGGTGCTCGGTCGCGCGCTCTCCACGCCCGGCGCCCGCGCGGGGCTCTTCGCCGTCGCGAGCGCGCTGGTGCTGTGGCTCGGCCTGGGCCTGCCGCCGGCGATCCTGGCCGGCCTGATCGTCGTCTCCTTCTGGCTGCCGTTCGGGCTGCGGCTCGCCCACGCGCAGAAGCCCTTCCGCCGGGCCTTTCTGGTCTTCGCGCCCGTGTTTCTGGCGTGGATCTTGGGCAAACAAGCCGTCGCGGCCGGGTTTGAACCCTTGTCCGTCCTCGGCTTCGCCGGCTTCTCCTTCGCGCTGGTCAAGGTCTGGACCTACCTGAAGGACACCGTGGACGGCCGCGCGCCGGCGCAGTCTCCCACCAGCCCCGCCACGCCGGCGATGCTGGCCGGCTACCTGCTGCACTTCCCCACGTACACCTCGGGCCCGATGCACACGTACGCGGAGTACGCCGCCGGCCTGGAGAAGCCCGCCCCCCTGGACGCGGAGGCGGTCGTGGACCTCACCTTCCGCGCGCTGTTGGGCTTCGTGAAGCTCAAGCTGCTGGCGCCCCTCTTCGTGCCGTTCTCGCTGGCCGCCGTGGCCGCCCTGCCCGCGGACGCCCCCGGGGCCTCGCCGGGCCTGCCCGCGCTCATCACGGGCGCCTTCGCCTACTCCCTGGTCATCTTCCTGGACTTCTCGGGCTACTCGGACGTCGCCATCGCCCTCTCCCGCGCGGTCGGCTTCACGGCCCCGGAGAACTTCCAGTCGCCCTACCTGGCGCGCAACATCCGCGACTTCTGGCAGCGCTGGCACATGAGCTTCAGCCGCGCGCTGACGTCCTACGTCTTCGTGCCGCTGACCCGCGCGCTGCAGGCCCGCCCGGCGCTCAAGGGCAAGGCCCGCGCGGTGATGGTGCTGGCCTACCTGGGCACCTTCACGTTCTGCGGCTACTGGCACGGCCCCACGCTCGGGTTCGTGATCTGGGGCGTCTACCACGCGGTCGGGCTGATCGTCTTCGACGTGGTCCGCGCGAACGTGATGCGTCGGCGCCTGAAGAACAAACAACCGCCGCCCAAGGGCGCGCGGGCGCTCGTGGGCCGCGTGGCCGCCACGGCATGCACGTTCGCGTTCGTCTCCCTGGGCTGGATCCCGTTCGCGATCCCGCTCGGCCGGCTGTTCGGCGCAGGCGGGGGTGCCCCGTGATCTACCTCGGCGACGCGCGACTGGTGATCTTCGGCCTGCTGGCGGTGCTGGCGGTGCTGGGGCTCGTGTGGTTCGGGCTGCGCCTCGCCGGCGTGCGTGTGCAGTCGCTCCTCACGCCCCGCGAGTGGCGGCTGGCCGCCAAGCTCCTGGCCATCCTGGGCATGGCGTTTCTGCTCTATCAGACCCACCTCGCGCGGGACCTGCCCGCCGAGCTGTTCCTGTACGGGAGGTTCTGATGGAGAGCCTCCGCTGGAGCCGTATCCTCGCCGTCGTCGCCTTCGTGCTCCTGCTCGCCGAGGGCTTCGGGCAGGCGTTCATGTACACGTGGTCGGGGGAGCCGTTCCGCTCGCTGCAGGTGCAGGTCTGGTCGCCCTACGGCCTCGTGCGCAACAACCCGCGCCTGACCTCGCCGGAGTTCAAACACACGGCCCAGTTCCTGCGCAGCACCCGCACCTTCGACGAGCACAAGCCGCCGCGCACCCTGCGCGTGCTGCTTTTGGGCGCATCCGTGCTCTACGGCGCCGTCACGCCGACCAAGAACACCCGGGACGACGAGGCCCGCACCCGCAACGACGAGACCATCGACGCGTATCTGGAAGAGATGCTGCGCGCCGATCCGGCCCTCGCCGGGGTGAACATCGAGGTGATCAACGCGGCGGTCAGCTTCAACCGATACGTCGAGTCGGCCACGGCTTATATGGACGAGTACGTGTTCTGGCAGCCGGACGTCGTGGTCGTGTGCGGCAGCTACAACAACATCGGCGAGGACCCGGACGCCGGCGTGTACGACGCCCGCAAGGGCCGCCTGATGGGCCGCCACCCCTGGCAGATCCAGTTCGACCGCGAGGTCAACGACCTGACCTTCGCCGGCTTCGTGGGCCGCGGCGTGCGCACCCTGAACGACTCCTCGGCGGCGGCGGCGCTCCTGGTCAAGGGCCTGGACAAGGGCATCGACACGGCCTTCCGCGCGGTCGGCCGCGTGGGGGACACGCTGTTTCCGCCCGCCCCGACGCCGCTCAAACCCGTCGCCTCGCCCGCGGAGATCGGCCGCCTCGCCGACGCGATGCTGGGCTACGTGAACGCCATGATCGCCCTGGCGCACCACCACGGGCAGGAGATCGCCTTCTACTGGGAGTACCTGCACGGCGACATCCAGGACTTCGCGGCCGAGGGCGGTGACCCCCGCACGCGCTACACCCGCCTCGCGATGCAGCAGGCCGGGGACGACCTGATCGAGCGTCGCCGCCACGCCCACTACTACTACCTCGACCGCCTGCGCAGCGTCCTCACGGAGGCGAACACGCCCTTCGTGGACCCCTTCGCCGAGTTCGTGGCCTCGAAGGAGCGCATCTTCGTGGACTATCTGCACTACACGCCCGCGGGCAACCGGCTGGCCGCCCAGGTCATCCACGATCGGCTGCGGCCGATCTTCAAAGCGCGGGCCGAGCGCCTGCGGTCCGAGCCCCCCGCCCCGACGGAGTCCCCGTGAGCCGCCAGCTCTTCCAGTATCACCCGGTCACCGGCTACCACTTCATCCCCGGCCTCAAGTGCCGCGTGGAGCACGAGTCCGGCGGTTACCTGGTGCGCGTCAACGGGGCGGGCTTCCGCTGCGAGCGCGAGGTCACGCCGGCGAAGACGCCCGGCACGTTCCGGGTGCTGCTCTTCGGCGACTCCTTCACCGCCGGCGACGGCGTGAGCAACAAACACCGCTACGGGGACGTCCTGGAGACGCTCGTCCCCGGCGTCGAGGTGCTGAACTTTGGCCTCTCGGGCACCGGGACGGACCAGCAGTACCTGACGTTTCGCGAGTTCGCCGCCGGCCTGGAGTACGACCTGGTGATCATCGCGGTGCTCGTGGAGAACATCCGCCGCATCGTGGCGCACTACCGGCCCTACATGAGCGCCGAGGAGGGCGAGCGCCGCGTCCAGGCCAAGCCCTACTTCACCCTGGAGAACGGCGCGCTCGTGCCCCACAACCAGCCCGTGCCGCGCGACCCCATCGCCCCCGAGGCCCTGCCCGAGAGCGAGCGCGGGCAGGTCGACCAGGGCGGCAACCTGGCAACACTGCGCAAGGTCGTGAACAAACTCGGACTCCGCGAGGTCGCCCAGAAGTTCACCCGCTACCAGCCCGTGCCGGCCTACGACCGGGCGGACGACCCGGCCTGGCTGCTCATGCGCGCGATCCTCGAGCGCTGGACGCGCGAGCTGAAGGCCCCCGCCGTGATCATGCCCCTGCCGCTCTATCAGCACGTCGAGGAGACGGCCGACTCGGACGCCTGGCGCGCCCGCTTCGCCGAGCTGAACGGCCTGCCGGGCGTGACCGTGCACGACCCCTTCCCCGACTTCGTGCGGGTGCCCCTGGACGAGCGCCGGGGTTTCCGCTTCGAGCACGACGTCCACCCCACGCCCGCCGCACACCGGCTGATCGCCACGTCCCTGGCGCAGACCGTGCGGCGTTTCGTCGAGGGAGCCCCGCGATGACCGCATCGAAACCACGCCATGTGCTCGGGATCTCGGCGCTGTACCACGACTCCGCCGCCTGCCTCGTGCGGGACGGCGAGCTCGTGGCGGCCGCGCAGGAGGAGCGCTTCACGCGCAAGAAACACGACCCGCGGTTCCCCACGCACGCCATCAACTACTGCCTGGGCGAGGGGTTCATCGAGCCCGACGAGCTCGACGCGGTCGTCTTTTACGACCACCCGCTGCTCACGCTGGACCGCGTGGTGCACACGGCCCTGGCCGGGGGCGAGGGCGCGGCGGAGCAGTGGGTGCGGGCGAGTCGGTCGCTCCTGGGCAGCAAGCTCTTCGTGCAGCAGGCCGTGCGCAAGGCCCTGGGCGCGGACGTGCCCCTGTTCTTCACCGAGCACCACGCGGCGCACGCCGCCTCGGCCTTCTACCCCTCGCCCTTCGAGCGCGCGGCCATCCTCACGATGGACGGCGTCGGCGAGTGGGCCACGACGACCATCGGGCGCGGCGAGGGCGGCCGGATCGAGCTGCTGCGCGAGATCCGGTTCCCCCACTCGCTCGGGCTGCTCTACAGCGCCTTCACGGCGTTCTGCGGCTTCAAGGTCAACTCGGGCGAGTACAAGCTCATGGGGCTCGCGCCTTACGGTCAGCCCGTGTACGCGAAGGCCATCCGCGAGCATCTCATCGACGTGAAGGCCGACGGCTCGTTCCGGCTGAACCTGGACTACTTCGGGTTCGTCGACTCGGCCTCGATGACGAACGACCGCTTCGCCGCCCTGTTCGGCGGGCCGGCGCGGACCGCGGAGTCCCGGATCACGCGCCGCGAGATGGACCTGGCCGCGTCGATCCAGGCCGTGACGGAAGAGATCGTGCTCGCCCTGGCCGCCCACGCCCGCGAGATCACGGGCTGTGCGGACGCCGTGCTCGCCGGCGGCGTGGCGCTCAACTGCGTCGCCAACGGCAAGCTGCAGCGGGCGGGCATCTTCGACCGCCTGTGGATCCAGCCCGCCGCGGGCGACGCGGGCGGGGCCGTGGGCGCGGCGCTCCTGGCCGCGCACGGGCACTTCGGCGTGCCCCGCACGGTCGGCGCGCGGGACGCGCAGCACGGCAGCTACCTCGGCCCGGCCTACAGCAGCGCGGAGATCCGCGCGTTCCTGGACAAACACGGCTACCCCTACGACCACGTGCCGGACGCCGCCGCGCGCAACACGCGCATCGCCGCCGCGCTGGCCGAGGGCAAGGTCGTGGGCTACGTCGCCGGGCGCATGGAGTTCGGGCCGCGCTCGCTGGGCGCGCGGTCGATCCTGGGCGACCCGCGCCGGGCGGACACCCAGACCACGATGAACCTGAAGATCAAGTACCGGGAGTCGTTCCGGCCCTTCGCGCCCTCGGTGCTGGCCGAGCGATGCGCCGAGTACTTCGAATTGAACGGCGAGAGCCCTTACATGCTGCTCGTGGCGCCCGTGTGCGCCGCCCGCCGCCTGCCCCTGCCGCAGGCGCTGGACGCCACGGACGACATGCTCGAGGTGGTGCGGCAGGCCCGCAGCGACGTCCCCGCCATCACCCACGTGGACCACAGCGCCCGCGTGCAAACGGTCGACGCCGCGGACAAACCCGACTACCACGCCTTGCTCGCGGAGTTCGAGCGGCAGACGGGCTGCGCCGTGCTGGTGAACACGTCGTTCAACGTGCGCGGGGAGCCCATCGTGTGCGCCCCGGCGGACGCGTATCGTTGTTTCATGCGCACCGAGATGGACCTGCTGGTGCTCGAGGACTGCCTGCTCGACAAGGTCGCGCAGCCGGCGCCCACCGAGCCGGTCGACGCGTGGAGGACCGAATATGAGCTCGACTGATCGCGAAGCCCGGCTCGCGGCCTTCTTCGAGGCGCACCTGAAGCCCGCCGCCGCCGCCCTCGCCGCGCGCGGCGTGCCCGCCCTGGAGCCCGGCCCCGACGCCGCGGCCGAGAGCTACTGGCACGTGCGCACGGACCCGGGCGACACCCTGGTGGCGATCGACTTCGAGCACCTGGACGCCGCCCTGGCCGCGCTCTGGGCCGAGACGCCGGAGTTCGCCGCCCTGGCTGGGCCCCTGGTCGCCCTGGCCCGCGAGGTCCAGGACACGCAGCAGACGGCCGAGGTGGACGCCTTCGTCTACCAGATGTTCTGATGAACCCGAACAAGCGCCGCCTCGCCCAGCTCATGGCGCGCACGGGCCTGTCGCGGCTGGGGCATCGCGTGCAGACCGCGCTGTTGTCGCCCTTCGTTCGGGTCGTGAACTATCACGACGTGCCGCCGAGCCAGGCCGAGGGCTTCGAGCGCCACCTGCGGCGCTACGCCCGCGACTTCACGCCCGTGGGCTACGCCGACCTGCTTCGGCTCGCCGAGGGCGCGTGGCGGCCCGAGAAGCCGGGCCTGATCCTGAGCTTCGACGACGGCTTCCGCAGCCACGCCGAGGTCTGCGCGCCGCTTCTGGAGCGCCACGGGTTCCCGGGCTGGTTCTTCGTGCCCACGGGATTGGTCGACACGCCGCCCGAGGCCCAGCCCGCGGCCGCCCGCGCGGCGAAGATCACCCCGCTCGACCCGGACGCACGTGACCCCCGGCTCTTCCTCACGTGGGACCAGGTCCGCGCGCTGGACGCCGCCCACGTGGTCGGCTGCCACACCGTCACCCACCGCCGCCTGGCCGCGGACGTGCCCCTGGATGTGCTGCGCCACGAGATCGCCGGGGGCAAGGCCGCGCTCGAAGCCCGGCTCGGCCGCGAGGTGCCCGTGTTCTGCTGGGTCGGCGGCGAGGCGCACAGCTACAGCGCGCAGGCCGCCGCGCTCATCGAGGCCGCCGGCTTTCGCGTGTCGTTCATGACCAACAACGCGCCCGTTCGCCCCGGCACGGACCTGCTGCACCTGCAGCGCACCAACATCGAGGCCCGCGACCCGGACTGGCTCGTCGAGTTCCAGCTCTCGGGCCTGCTCGACCTGCTCTACACGCCCAAGCGGCGGCGCATCGACCGGCTGACGGCCCGCGGCGCCCCCGGGAGTGCCGCCCCATGATCGACGCGCCCCACCTGAACCCCGAGGTCCAGCCCTGGAGCTTCCGCCAGAAGGTCGTGCGGCAGCTCTGGTACCTCACCGAGGCCACGCTCTTCCGCTACAGCCCCCGCACGGCCTACGGCTTCCGCTCGTGGCTTTTGCGCTGCTTCGGCGCGCAGGTGCACCCCACGGCGCGGCTGCGGTCGAGCGTCACCGTCGAGATCCCCTGGCACCTGAGCATCGGCGCGACCACCCTCGTCGGCGACCACGTGATCCTCTACTGCCTGGGCCCGGTGAAGATCGGCGCCCGGGCCTGCATCAGCCAGTACACGCACCTGTGCGCCGGCACGCACGACTTCACCCGGCGCGACTTCGCGCTCATCAAGGCGCCGATCACCATCGGCGACGACGCCTGGGTGGCCGCCGACTGCTTCGTGGGCCCGGGCGTGACCATCGGCGAGGGCGCGGTGCTCGGCGCGCGCTCCAACGCCTTCGGCGACCTCCCGGCGTGGATGATCTGCGTGGGCAGCCCCGCACGCGCGATCAAACCCCGCGTCATGGCAGACTGAGGGTCCCCAAACGGGAGGCTCCCGATGAACACGTTGAACCCCGCCCTCGCCGCGCTCGCCGCCCTGGCCGCGCTGACTCTGCCCGCCTGCTCCTCGGACGACGCCGGCGGCGAGACCGTCGACGCGATGCTCCCCGACGCCGCGCCCCCGCCCCCCGTGGACCGGCGCCCCGTGCGCGACAACGTGGTGGCCGCCACGGGCGACGCCGTGGACGCCGTGCCGCCCCGCGAGGAGCCCAAGTCGCTGGCGATCGCCCGCTGGGCCCACGTGGTCGCCCCGCCGGCGGACACGGTCGGCGGGCGCGATCTCACGGCCGAGGAAGAGGGCCACGAAGGCACGCTCTCGTTCGACATCGACGCCGACGGGGACGCCGAGTCGCTCCACAGCTTCGTGCCCGACCGCGCCGAGTACGCCTTCCTGGCGTGGGAGGAGCAGGGGTTCTGCCACCTCACCTGGGAGCGCTACGACATCACGCGGTACGTGTTCAGCGCGTGCAACGGCGCGGCGGAGGCCCCCGTACACGTCTGCGCCACGCCCGCGAGCGGCGCGCGCGCCTGCCAGACCTGCACCGCCGGCGAGTGTACCCCCTGCGATGCCCACATCGAGGACGGCCAGGTCGTGTGCACACCCTTCGACGACGGCCTCCCCGATCCGGACGCCGGCCCCACGGCCGAGCCCGACGCCGGCCCCTCCGTCGAGCCCGACGCGGGCCCCGTGGGCGAGCCCGACGGCGGCGGCGGCCTGCCCCCGGAGATCAACGGCACGTTCCTCCTCGGGTTCCACGACGAGACGAGCCCCGAGCCGCGCCGCGTCGAGGCCACTTTCGAGAGCGCACCGGCCGAGCACGTGCTCGACGCGAGCTTCCGCGCCTTCGCGTTCGTGAGCGGGTCGTTCGACGACTGGGGCGCCGCCACCGCCCAGGACCACGAGTTCGGGGCCACGGGCCATTTCTCCTTGATGTTCATGGAGTTCGGCCTCGCCAACTCGGCGCCCGGCATGCTGATGGTCGAGGGCGACTTCCTCGACGACAAGACGGTGTGCGGCACCTTCGCGGCGCAGTCGGCCGACGGCATCGAGCCCCCGGTGGAGGGCGTCTTCGGCGGCTACGTCGTGGCCGACCCCCTCGACCCGAACATCTCGGCCCCGCCCCCCTGCGAGTGAGGCTCACCCTCGTCGCCGCGCTGCTCCTGGCCCTGGCCGGGCCGGCGCCCGCCGCGGCCGCCCCCGTGGAGCTCACCCTGGAGGTCCGGGTGGCCGAGAGCGCCCCCGGCGAACCCGTGCGCGACGCCGCCTGGCTGGACGCGCAGGTCGCCGAGGCGAATCGACTCATGGCCCCGGCGGACGTGCACTTCACCGCCCGCGTCGGGCCGCCGCTGCCCGAGCGCCACGCCCGCATGGAGACCCGCGCCGACCGCGACGCGCTGGCGGCGCTCGCCCGCAAGCCGGGCATCCGCGTGTACGTCGTCGCCTCCCTGCGCGATGTCGACGAGCCCGACCGCATGCGCCAGGGCGTTCACTGGCGCCGTCGGGCGAATCGGGCCCAACGGTGCGTGATCCTCTCCGCCGTCGCCGCGCCGTCGGTGCTCGCCCACGAGCTCGGGCACTTCTTCGGCAACCCGCACACCCAGGTCGTGGACAACGTGATGAGTTACGAGCGCGAAGACCCGGCGAAGATGGCCTTCGACGCCGCGCAGCTCGCGCGCATTCGCCGGGGCGCCCGCGCCGCCGCCCGCGCCGCCCGGTCGCGCTGACCCGTTTACCTGGGCCGCGGATTCGGTTACGCAGTCGCCATGAGCGGAGCGGAACGCGAAGCGAAGCCCCATCGTGAGGCGGCATCAGCCGCCGAAGCGATTGAGCCCGTAGGGCGGGGGGGCAGACCCGCGCAGCGGGCGGGGGGGGAACCATGACGACGCGCACGGCATTGATCACGGGGGCCTCGGCCGGCATCGGCAAAGCGATGGCGCCCCTCTTCGCCCGGGACGGCCACGATCTCGTGCTGGTGGCCCGCGGCAAGGACCGTCTGGAGGCCCTGGCCGCTGAGCTGCAGGCCGCCCATCGCATCACGGCGCACGTGATCGCCGCCGACCTGACCGATCCCGCCGCGCCGTTCCAGATCTTCGAGGAGACGCAGCGCCGGGGCCTGGCCATCGACTTCCTGGTCAACAACGCCGGCTTCGGCAGCAACGGGCCGTTCCTCGACCTCTCGCTCCCGCGTGAAGCCGAGATGGTCGAGGTCAACTGCGCGGCGCTGCTGAAGCTCACGCACTTCTACGCCGGCCCCATGCGGGCGCGGGGCTTCGGCCGCGTGCTGAACATCGCCTCGACGGCCGGTTTCCAGCCGGGGCCGTACATGGCCACCTACTACGCCAGCAAGGCGTTCGTGGTGTCGTTCAGCGAGGCCCTGGCCCACGAGCTGCGCGACACGGGCGTGACGGTCACCTGCCACTGCCCCGGCGCCACCCACACCGAGTTCGCCGCCAAGGCGGGCAACGACAAGTCGCGGCTGTTCCAGCAGCCCGGCGTGGCCTCCGCCGAGGCCGTCGCCGCCCACGCCTATTCGGCGATGATGCGCGGCAAGGCCCTGGCCATTCACGGCGCCCTGAACGCCCTGCTCGTGCAGAGCCTGCGCTTCTCGCCCCGCGCGCTGGTGCGCACCATCGCCGCCGAGGTCAACCTGCCGCCCCGCCGCCTCGCCGGCAAGTGAGCCCGTGGGCGGCTGGCCGATCATCGACACGCCGCGCCTGATCCTGCGCGGCTGGCGCCCCGAGGACCGCGCGCCCTTCGCCGCGCTCAACGCCGACCCGGAGGTCATGCGGTTCTTCCCCGCGCCCCTGGATCGCGCGGCGTCGGACGCGATGGTCGACCGCATCGAGCTCGGCTTCGCCGCCCACGGCTGGGGCCTGCACGCCGTGGAGGTGCGCGAGACGGGCGTGTTCATCGGCTTCGTCGGCCTCTCCCAGGCCACGTTCGAGGCGCCGTTCACGCCCTGCACCGAGATCGGCTGGCGCCTCGCCCGGGCGGCGTGGGGGTGGGGCTACGCCACCGAGGCCGCGCAGGTCGTGCTGCGCCGCGCCTTCAGCGTGCACGGCCTCGACGCGGTGTATTCGTTCACCACCGAGACGAACACACCGTCCCGGCGTGTGATGGAGAAGCTCGGCCTGTCGCATGTGCCCGAGCTCGACTTCGACCACCCCCGCACGCCCGGCTGGTGGGGCGAGCGGCACGTGGTCTATCGCACGTCGAACCCGAACGCCGTGTAGGCGCCGGAGAAGACCTCGAGCGGCAGGCAGGTCCGCGCCTCGATGTAGCTCACGAAGCCCTGAGTGTCGCCGCCGCCGGTGTTCATCGGCCACTCGATGCCGGCCACGGGCACGTTCAGGCCCGTCACCTCGTCGCAGGCCCCGCCGGCGCCGTCCAGGCAGACCGTCTCGACGCCCACGGGCACACCCGCCGGCACGCCGTCCACGGTCTGCATGTGCATGCCCATCAGGAGGACCGACTCGAGCTGCGTCTGCGGGTCCACCATCAGGTGCCAGTCCGTGGGCTCGTAGGCCGCGAGCACCAACGCCACGCGCCCCGGGCGGGCGAGCCGCACCTGCACGTCGCCGGGCACCGGGCCGCCCAGGTCGATCATCACGGGGTTGCCGTTCTCGTCCACGCCCCACTGCCAGCCGGCCTGCGCGCCCGAGTCGTAGAGGCTCAGCGCCACGAGCTGCACGTCCGCGCCGGCGTGGGTCTCGATGCCCGTCTCATTGCAGGCGCCCCCGCCGCAGTCCACGACCACGGGGGGCAGGTCGTGGGGCGCGGGCGCCTCGACCTCACACAGGCCGTTGGCCGCGCCGCCGGAGGCCCAGGCCCGATACCCCGCCGGCACGCCGTAGGCGAACGGCGCGTCCCCGAAGTTCAGCACGATCTTGTCGCTGCCGGTGAACGCGCCGACGTGCCAGGCGCCCACGCCCGGGATCGTCAGCAGCGCCTCCGTCGACTGGAGCACGCCGTTCACGAAGAAGGCGACCTGCCCGGCGTCCAGGTCCACGGCCACGCCGACCAGATCGTCCAGCGCCGGCGCGAAGGCCGCGCCGGGGTTCTCGAAGCCCCACGGCGACTCCATCATGAACGGCGTCGCCGGCGCGGCGAACACACCGATCGAGGGCCCGCGGCCGTCCACGATGTCCACGGAGGCCTCGAAGTACCACTGGCCGCTCGCGTGGGTCTGGGTGGAGGCGAACTCGACGAAGAACTGGTCGGGATCGCTGACCACCAGGCCGTCGCCCACGCAGGTGGCCTCCGGCACGCCGCTCGAGTCGCCCAGCGCGGCGCCGGGGTCCACTGCGGCGGGCCGCGGGGGCAGTGTGTCACGCCAGCTCACGGGCCCGCGCCCGGGCGGGCACCCGGGCTCGAAGGGCGGCGGCGGCTCCACGGGCGGGCCGTCCGGGCCGGGCAGGGCCGCGTCCTCGAGCTTGATGAAGCTGTCGGGATCGTTCGGATCGGGCACGGCCGCGTCCGGCTCGGCCGCGTCCGGGACCGCCCCGTCGGGTTCGGCCGCGTCGGGCGGCGGTGGCCGGGAACCGTCCGGCTTCATGAAGCCACCCCCCGCGCCGCCCTGGCCCGCGGCGTCGTCCTCGCGCGGCGGCGGCGCGGCGTCGCCAGGCCGCGCGATGGCCGCGTCCGCGGGCGTGGGGTCCGCGTCCGGCAGGTCCAGGCCCAGGTCCTCGTCCCGCTCGAACGCATCGCGGGTGGGGAGCGAGGTCGCGTCGGCCTTCGTGGCGAGCTCGTCGGCGCCGCAGCCGGCCGCGAGCAGGGAGAGCATCAGGGTGGTCTTGCGCATGTCCTCGATTCTAGGCGAAGCACCGGCCGCGTCACGCCCATTGCGAGGCCCCGGCTCCCTGCGCTCTGATGGTGGTCGATTCCTTCGCCCCGAGCATGCCCATGTCGAGCCCCGTCCCCGTCCGCCGGAGTCTCCTGGTCGCCCTCTTCGCCCTGATGCCCGCCTGTGGCGACTCGGGCGGGGGCGGCGATGTCCCCGCCGGGGGCACCGGCGGGACCGGGGGCGCCGGGGGCTCGACGCCCGCCACGGACGCCGCGTCCGGCGGCACACCGACGCAGGTCGACGCGGCGCGCCCGTCCGGG
>CAINDO010000434.1 GCA_903847385.1 uncultured Myxococcales bacterium | reverse complement strand
TCGGCGAGGCGCTCGAGGCCGTTCAGGTTGCTGACCCGCGTGCGGCTGACGACCCCGCGGGTGCCATCGAAGGCGCCGTTGGTGAGGAACGGCATGGAGAGTTCATGGGCCCAGACGCCGGCGTACATCGCCGTCAGCGCGGGGTGGGTGTCCGCCAGGGTGCCGCAGCCGGCGTAGCGCGTGCCCGAGTCGTGGCCGTTGGTCGAGGTGTCCAGGCCGTTGAGCACGAGCAGGCGGTCGCCGTAGCGCCCGAAGAAGGCGTCGTTGTCCGCGAAGGGCGCCCAACGCAGGGGGCTCGGCGCGTCCGGCGAGCGGATGTCCCCGGTCAGGTAGTGGTTGACCGGATCGGGGCTCTCGGCGGTCTCGCGGCCCTTGGGGTCGCAGAAGCTGGTGGGGTCCCACCCGCCGCCGGCGTGCACGTACAGGAAGAAGCGGCCGTTCCAGGCGGCCTGCGCCCGGGCGTCCGCGAGCGGCCAGCCCAGCGAGAGGCCGGCCACGCCGAGGCCCAGGGCCTTCAAGAATCCGCGTCGGTCGGTGGTCATCGTTCGGGCCTCACTCATGGAGAAAGCGGAAATCAGAGAGCAGAGCCTGCACGACGGCCTGCCAGGCGCGGATGGTGCCGTTCGGGTCCTGCGTGATGCGGCGGTCCTGCGGCAGGTCCACGCCCGTGCGGTAGTCCCGGGTGGCGCGGCAGTTGTCCTGCAGGTTGGCCGAGAGTTCGCCCGAGGCCAGGGCCGCGGTGACTTCGGTCCAGGTGTCGTTGAACAGCGCCCAGGTCTGTTCGAGCTGCGGCGCGTCGTCCGCCAGTCGCTCTCCCAG
The DNA here is from genome assembly GCA_903847385.1 of uncultured Myxococcales bacterium. Taxonomy (GTDB): domain Bacteria; phylum Myxococcota_A; class Bradymonadia; order UBA7976; family UBA1532; genus CAINDO01. The sequence goes on along the minus strand of CAINDO010000434.1, from coordinate 7,171 downwards.
GAGCGCCCAGTGCAGCCGCTGCAGCGCGGCGCGGATGGCGACGCGGGCCTGCGGCACCTCGAAGCCGTTGGCGTCCAGGGGGCGGAAGGAAGGCTCCACGCCGGCGAACAGACGCCGCAGCTCCGGCGCCCGGGCGAACTCCTGCGTGACGAGCAGGCAGGCCATGTCCGTGGCCATGCGCGTCTGGATCGCGGCCATGAGCGCGTTGGGCTCCGAGGTCCGCTCGATGACGTCCTCGCTGTCCAGGCCGCCGTAGAGCAGCTTGTACTGAGCCACGTCGAGCAGGTAGTCCACGGCGTCCGCCCGGGGCCGCCACGGCAGGCCCGTGATGGCCTGGATGCGGCGCGACAGGTGCTCCGGCGCCAGGATGCGACCCACGCCCACGTCCGGCAGCGCCGCCGCGGGGGGCACGTTCGCCGGGTCGACGGCCCGCTCGGCGCGGAACCAGGGGCTGCGCACGATGGACTTGATGAGCACGCGCAGGTCGTGGTCGTTGGCGCGCAGCTCGCGCTCCAGGCGGGTCAGGGCGTCCGTCTGCGCCTCGAAGGCCGCGACGCCGGCCAGGAAGACTGGGTCGTCCTCCATGCCCGGCGGGGGGGCGCCGGGATCGCTGCGCACCGCGCTGCCGACGATGGCCTTGAACATCCAGCGCACGACGGCGCGGTCGAAGCGGCGGTCGGAGACGATGCGCTCGGCCAGCCAGGACGCGCCCTGGGTGCGGGCCTCCTGCGGCAGCATCTCCTCGCCGAAGCCGGGGGGCACCATCTCGGGGTACCAGGCGTCCAGGACCTCGTACCCGCCGCGGGCGTTCCAGTTCTGCAGCGCGCCGGCCACGGGGTCGATGACGCTGTGACACACGTTGCACTGCGGGTCGTTCAGCGTCGGATTGTGGATCGGCGAGACCGCGCTGATGGGGCGCTGGGCCAACTCCAGCACGTTCGTCGCCAGGAAGCTGTTGTAGACCACCCGCGACCGCGCCCGGTTCCGGTTCGTGGCCGTGGTGGGATAACGGGTCATGAAGATCGGCGCGGTGAGCACTCCGGCGTGCGGGATGCCGGGCAGGCGCGCCTCGACGAAGACCCGCGGATCGAAGCGGTCCTCGAACTGCACGGAGTCCTGCAGGCCGTAGGCGCGGGCCGAGAACGGGTTCACCACGGTGTAATCCGCGGTGAGCATCTCGGTGATGGGGCGGTCGTTTCGCAGCAGGTGCACGACGAGCTCGACCGGCTCGCGGGCGATGCTGTCGTTGGTGAAGGTCTGCGCCGCGCGGAACCAGGTGGCGTCCAGGCCGGTGCCGGGGTCGACGCCCTCCTGCAGATACCAGCGCGCCTCGGGGTAGCGGTCGTCGTCGATGGCGTCCACGGCGCGCCGGCTGCCCAGGAACTTGTCCGTGAGCAGGAGGTCGTTGGTGGCCCAGCGCAGCCACTCGTAGAAGGCGTCCTCGTGCAGCACGGCGTCCAGCGCGGGCTCGAGGCCGGCCAGGCCGTTGGCATCCACCAGGGCGAGCTCGGCCTCCGTGGGCAGGCGACTGCCGAAGAACAGCGTACTCTTGCGGAGCGTCTCGGCGGGCGAGAGCGACTCCACGCCCGCCCAGGCGGACGGGCCGGCCTCCGTCGCCGCGCAGGCGTGCGCCTCGGGCTCGGCGAGGCGGGCGATCATCTCCTCGAAGGCCGCGCGACCCGGGGCGTCCGCGGTCAGCACCGCGCCGCCGCCGTGGGCGACCTCGCCCGAGGGCTTGAGCAGCACGAGCGGCACGCCGTCCATCTGCAGCGTGGCCACGCCCTCGAAGGCCTGCTGATTGCGCAGTTGCCACTCGGGCGCGCCCTCGGGCACGAAGACCATGCGCGTGTTCGCCGCCGCGCCGTTGGCGCTGTGGCACGTGGAGCACACGGGCCGCAGGGTCTCGCGCCACACCTTGCGGACGAAGAACGTGTCGTTGTCCAGGCAGTCCGGCTCGCCGGGGGTGACTCCGCCGCCCCCGCCGCCGGTCGCCCCGCCGGTGCCCGTGGCGCCGCCGTTCGCGCCGCCAGTCGAGCCGCCGCTCGCGCCGCCCGTGTTTCCGCCCTCGCCCGCGTCCGCCCGGGCGGGATCGCCGCCCGTGTTTCCGCCGCCCGGCGCAGGCTGCGCCCCGCCGCCCCCGCCGCTGCCGCCGTCGGCGCCGCAGCCGCCGAGCAGGGTCGTCGTGGCCAGCAGGACGCCGAGCGCCCGGTTCCAGTGTCGCTCGACCAGGATCATCGGTCCCTCCGCCGCCGGCGCAGCGCGCCGACGGACAACCCGGTGAAGAAGATCAGCGCAGCGGGTGCGTTCGCCCCGCGCGGAGATTGTGTGCAGGCACCGCCGCCCGCGGTGCCGGCCGGCTCGGCCTCGCCGCCCGCGCCCGACACGCTCGCGTCCGGCTCGGGCGTCGCGCCGTTCGCGTCGGCGCCGACCGGGCCGAGGTCGTTCCCGGGCGCCTGCGCCGCGTCCGAGGCCGCGTCCGACGTGGGGACACCGCCGCCGTCGGCGCCCGCAGCGGCGTCCGGCGCCGTCGCCGGCGGGTCGCCCATCAGGAACTCCAGCGCCAGCACGTCCGGCGGCAGCGTGACGGCCACGCTGGCCTCGCCCGCGCCCAACGTGAGCCCGGAGCGCTCCTCGGCGCCGGGCAGGCGGTCGCCGTCGGCGTCCACGAAGGCGCGCACGGTGTACGCCCCGGCCGCCAGGCCCGAGAGCGCGTAGGCGCCCTCGCCGAGCAGCACCTGCTGGGCGACCACGGCGTCGGTGGCGTCCAGCGCCTGCACCACGTAGTCGCCCTCGGCGTTCTCGCCGGCGAGCAGCGTGCCGGCGATCACGGACACCGGGTCGCGGGGCGGCATCTCGTCGTCCGAGAGCTCGATCTCGGCCCGCGTGACGGATCCGAAGGCATAGGCGGCGTCCGGCTCGACCTCGACGGTGAGCGTGCGGCGCCCGCGGTAATTCTGGTCGTCCGGCCGCGCGACGACGATGCGCACGCTGCTCTGGCCGGCGCGGAACTCCACGCGGCTCGGCGCGGACACGTAGTCCAGGCCGGCCTCGGCCGTGCCCCCGAGGCGCAGGTTCACGGCCAGCGGCGCGTCCAGGGCGCCCCAGCGCGAGAGCGTGAGCACCGCCGTGTCCGGCGAGCCCTCCACGGCGCGCATGTCCGTCCCGGTGAGCGACACGGCCGTGGGCCCGGCGCCGAAGGGCGAGTCCGGGGACATGCGGTCGGCGGGCACGAACTCCTCGCCCTGCTGGGCGCTGACCCAGCCGAACTCCAGCATCGCGCCGCCGCCGCCCTCGAAGTACTCGAGCATCACCGGCACGGGCACGTCCGCCGCCAACGGCAGCGTCGCCTCCGTGCGCGTCGGCGCCTGCCCGACCCAGTTGTCGATGACCAGGTCGCCATCGACGAAGAGCCGCACCCCGTCGTCCGAGCGGACGAAGAGCGTGTAGACGTCGTCGTAGCGGGGCACGATGAAGCCGGTGAAGCGCCCGGAGAACGAGTCCGGCCCGATGGCCGGGTCCGGGCCGCCCTGGCCGAAGTCCCAGGCCACCGGCCCGACGACCGCGGTGGGGCCCGGCGCCGTGAACTCCTGTTCGTCGTACCAGGTGACCGTGAGGCCGCCGGTGTCCTGCGCGCGCACGGGGCCGGCGAGGAGCGCAAGCGCGGCGCCGCCGACGGCCATGGACGCCCGGGCGCGACGACCACGGTGAGGCGCATGCCAATGACGTGACATCGGGTTGGAGACTCCAGATTCCGCGAAGAGGGAGATCCACAGGCTATCGGATCACGCGCCCGGACGGATCAGGGAATTCCCGGCCGCGTCGTCCGTTCATCCTTGCGGGACTTTCGCCGAAGTGTTCAATGGACGGCAGGGAACTGCCGGAGATTTCTCATGCATCCGGGCGGCGAGTACATTCGAACCGACGCCGAGGCGCTGACGCGGGCCCAGGCCCTGGTGCGCCTGTCGCAGGCGCTCGTGAGCGCGGATCCCGACCTGCACGCCGTGCTCTCGGTCTGTGCGGACGAGGTGCTCCGGATGACCGGCGACACCTGCGTGATCGTGGTGCAGCGCGCGGGCACGGACGTCCTCGACCTCGGCGGTCTCGCCTCGCCGACGCCCGCGATCGCGGACCTGGTGCGGGCCATGCTCGCGGCCACGCCGCCGCGCCTCGGCGAGGGTTTCACCGGGCGTTGCCTCGCCATCCGCCGCTCCATCGTGGTCGAGAACCTTTCGCCCGAGGCCTTCGAGCAGTTCCTCGCTCCAGCGTACTTTGCCCAGGTGCGGCACATCGTCCCCCGCGCCGTCGTGGCCGTACCGCTCATCGCGCGCGGCGAGGGCATCGGCGCGGTCACGCTCATCCGCCACGCGTCGCCGACCTTCTCCCCGGGCGAGGTCGCGTTCGCCGAGACCATCGCCGCCCACGCCGCCCAGTACATCGCCAACGCGCGCCTCGTCGAGGACCTGCGGGCCACCAACGCCGCGCTCTCGAGCACCCAGGCCGAGCTGCGGCGCACCATCGACGACCTGGAGGCCTTCTCGTCGTCCGTGTCGCACGACCTGCGCGGCCCCGTGCGGGCCATCGACGCGCTCACGCAGATCGTGCTCGAAGAGGCCGCGCTCGCGCCGGAGTCGGCCGGTCTGCTCGGCCGCGTGCGCACCAACGCCCAGCGGATGGGCCGCCTGATCGACGATCTGCTGCGCCTCGCGCGCATCAGCCGCCTGCCCATCAGCCCGCAGTGCATCGACCTGACGGCGCTGGTCGAGGCCGTGGTCGCGCGCACCCGCGAACATCATCCGGACCACCCGGTCGCGGTCCACGTGGCGCCGGGCATGCGGGTACACGGCGACGGCGGGCTCATCCGCATCGTGCTGGAGAACCTGCTGGACAACGCCTTCAAGTTCACCGAGGGCCGCGATGTGCCCGAGGTCTCGGTCACGGCCCCGGAGGGCTTCGCGTTCGTCGTCGCGGACAACGGCGCCGGGTTCGACGAGGCCCACCGCGCGCGTTTGTTCCAGCCCTTCCAGCGGCTCCACGCCGCGCACGAGTTCCCGGGCACGGGCATCGGCCTCGCCACCGTGCACCGGATCGTCGATCGGCTCGGCGGCCAGATCTCGGCCGAAGGTCGCCCGTCGCTTGGCGCGCGGTTTTCTGTGATACTGCCTCACCGGCCCGATGTGGTCGAATGAGGGTGCCCGCACCATGAACACCGCCTCCACGCCCGCGTCGACCGCGCCCATCATCGTCGTCGAGGACGACCCGAACGATGAGTTGCTCACCACCCGCGCCATCGGCCGCGTGGGCGCACCGAACCCGGTGATGGTGCTCCGCGACGGCCAGGAGGCCGTGGACTGGCTCATCGCCCACTGCGACGCCGCCGCCATCTCCGAGCGCCCGGCCTTCGTGCTGCTCGACTTGAAGCTGCCCAAGCTCGACGGCACCGAGGTCCTGGCCCGGCTCCGCGGCCACCCCTCGACGCGCACCCTGCCGGTGATCGTGTTCTCGTCGTCCGACGACCGGGCGGACGTCCGCCGCTGCCAGGACGCCGCCGCCAACGCCTACGTGCAGAAGCCCGTGGACTACACCGCCTACCGCGGGGCGCTGCAGACCATCGTCGAGTTCTGGGCCCAGCTGAACCGGGCGGCCTGAGACCTCGACGCGCGCTCAGTCCTGGCCGAGATCGCCCATGGGATCCTCGAGCGAGGGCGAGGCCTGCGCGCGACCCTTGGCCGTGTCCGAGTCGGGGCCGGCGCCGCTGCTCAGGGCCTCGATGGACTCCAGGGCCTCCTCGGAGAGGAGCATGGGCAGGTCGTCCCGCGTGTTGCCCGTCTCGATGAAGCCGAGCTGAGCGGGCAGGCCGTGCTCCACGCCGGGGGCCGGGGGCGGCCGCTTGCCGCGACCCTCGGGTCGCAGCGCCAGGATGGTCTGTTGCGCGCTCGGCGACAGCCGATGCAGGTCCCGCAGACCGCGCAGGGCGCGGGCGAACTTCTGCATGTCCGGCAGGCGATCGTTCACACCCTGCGGCCCGGCGCCGGCCATCGCGGCGCTGACCAGGCCATCGATGAAGGCGGCGAAGGGCCCCAGGCGCTGCACGCGGCTCGGCAGCACGAAGGGCGCGGCCGCCGTGGGCGTCGGCGGGTCCTGCGCGACCAGCAGGTAGTGCAGGATGGCGCCGAGGGCGTAGATGTCGTCCGCGGCGCGGGGCAGGCGACCCTCGCGCACGGCGGGCGAGGCGTAGATGCCATCGACGGCGGGTGGCGTGATGGTGCGCTTGAACAGCCCGCGGGGAATGCCCAGGTCGATGATGCGGAGCGACTCGGAGCGGTCCCCGGGCAGCAGGATCGACGACGGCCGCAGCTCGCCGAGCATGCGCCCGCGGCTGTGCAGCCGCGCCACGGCGTCCGCGATGACCACGGCCACCTGCAGCGCGCCCACGGGGCCGAGGGGGCCATCGGCGCCGATCTTCTCGGCCAGGGTGCGGCCGGTGATGAGCGGCAGCACGCCGAACGCCCGGTGGTCGATGGTCTGACCGGCGTAGACGTAGGAGAGAATCGGCAGGCCGACCAGCAGGCGGCTCTGCTTCATCTCGCCCTCCATGTCGGCGAGCCAGGCCTCGACCTCACCGCCGACGAGGTCCGGGAAGACGATGGTGCACGCCTCGCCCTCGGGCTCGACCACACCGAGATACACGTTGCCGACCAGCCACCGACCCAGGCGACGCGCGGCGCGGAACTGCCGCCCATCGACCTTTTCGATGGGGCCGAGAAGGCCGGTGTGGCGCTTCTTGCGGGTCGATTTGGGGACCGGAGGTGGCTGCGGCATCGGGCGATACATACCGCGAAATTCGTGTGCAAGTCCCTCGAAAATCGCCGGGTTGTGCCCGCTCGCCAGCGCCTTCAGGTCCCCGGATCGACCCGCAGCGTCGCGATCTCGGCGTCGATGAAACGCAGCGCCTCGGCGATGATCGCGTCCGCGCCCCGCATCCGCGCGGCCTGCGTCAGCGCGTGTGCGGCGTTGGCCTGCACCAGGGCCGCCTGCGCGGCGCTGGCGGCGGCCTGCAGGCGCGCGTAGCCGGCGGCGACGGCCTCGGGTTTGGGCAGCGCGCCCGGGGTGCCGGCGGGCAGGGGCTGGTCCGTGGGGCAGCGCGCGGCGAGGCCGGCCGCGGCGGTGTCCG
>CAINDO010000433.1 GCA_903847385.1 uncultured Myxococcales bacterium | reverse complement strand
CGGGGCACCGACGGCGGCCCCCACCGGCGCGCCGACCGCGGCGCCGACGGGCGCGCCGACCGCGCCCCCGACGGGCGCACCGCCCACCCAACCACCCGCGGAGGCGGACTGTGTCACCGACGAGGACTGCGGCGGTGATGCCATGATCTGTTTCGGCGGCTTCTGTGTCGTCGACCCGGAGGCGCCCCGCAGAGTCGGCGATGGCGCATGCACGAACGACGCGGACGAGGCCGTGCTGCGCGGGATGCGGACGTTCGCCGACATTTCGACGAACTGCAACATCAGCTGCCTGGGGCAATCGGCGCCGTGTCTTCAGAACTGCGTCGCGCAGGCCACGGACTTCTCGGCCGCCTGTGGACAGTGTTATGGCGCGTGGGTCGCCTGTGTCAGCACGCTCTGCCTGATTCAGTGCGGGCTGGTCGGCGAAGACACCTGCACGGAGTGCCGGGCCGCGTTCTGTGACCCGGCCCTGGGCGACTGCGGAGGCTTCGCCGCGCCCGATCAGTGGTGACGCGCGACGCGTGCGGCTTGCCGTGCCCGCGGCCCCGTGCGAGTCTCGGGCCGTGGAGAAACGCGGAACCCTCGTCACCTATCGCATCACCCTGGAGGACGGCCGGGTGGAGTCGATGGACGTCTCCGTCGAGGAGACGCCCACCGGCGCGAAGCCCCTCGCCGTGGCCGCCACCCCGGCCTGGGCGCGGCTGGGCGTGCACCAGTGCGAACACTGCCCGCTGAGCGCCGAGACCTCGCCCGACTGCCCGCTGGCGGTGCGCCTGGCGCCGCTGATGGCGCGCTTCGGGGACGTCCGCTCGTTCGAGCCCGTCGAGCTGGTGGTGCGCACGGACATCCGCACGGTCAGCGGCACCACGACGGCGCAGCACGCCATCGGCTCGCTCATGGGCCTGCTGATGGCCACGAGTGACTGCCCGCACACGGCGTTCCTGCGCCCCATGGCCCGGTTTCACCTGCCGCTGTCGTCGATGGAGGAGACCAGCTATCGGGTCGTCTCCATGCACGCGCTGGGGCTGGCGTTCCGCGCGCGGCGGGGCGAGGCCGTGGACTTCGACTTCTCCGAGCTCTTCGAGAATTACCGCCGCCTGGAGCTGGTCAACCACGCCTTCTCGGCGCGGGTCCGCGCGGCGTCCGAAGAAGACGGCACCCGCAACGCCATCGTGATGCTCGACGCCCTGGCCAAGCTCGTGCCGAGTTTCCTGGACGACACCCTGCGCGACCTGGAGCGCCTGTTCCGCGGACACATCGCCGCCGCGCGCTGACGCCCGGCGCGGGCCTGTGCTACGCTTCGCCCATGGCCGACCCCGCCCGCAAGATCGCCACCTACGAAGACCTGCTCGCCCTCGGCGAGGACGTGCACGCGGAGATCGTGGCGGGTGAGGTCGTCGTGCACGCGGCACCGGGGATCGACCACGGGTTTGCGGCCGGGGGCGTGACGACCGACCTGACCGGCCCCTTCTCCCGCGGTCGTGGCGGCCCCGGGGGCTGGTGGATCGTGCCGGAGACGGACGTGCGCCTGCCCACCGGCGACACCGTGCGGCCCGATCTCACGGGCTGGCGACACACGACGCTGCCGGTGTTGCCCCGCGAGCGCCCGGTCACGACGCTCCCCGACTGGGTGTGCGAGGTCCTCTCGCCGAGCAACGCCGACTACGACGAGGGCGAGAAGCTCGCGCTCTATCACGCCGCCGGTGTGCCCTGGGTGTGGCACGTGGACCCCGAACGCCGCCTGGTGCGCGTGTACGCATACGATCCGCGGGGCTACCTGGTCCACGCCACGGTGCGCGCCGGCGCCGAGGCCGCCATGCCCCCCTTCGAGGCCGTAGTCATGGCCGTCGGCGCCTGGTTCGCGCCGCGGTGACTGCGCCGTCGCGCCCGGGCCAGGACGGCCCGGCGGAATCACCGAGGCCTCGAAGAGGCCAAATGATTCCGGGAGCGAAGCCGAATTCACTTCGGCGAAGCGGGGCTGAAAAAGTCCATGGATGGAGCTTTTTCAGCGTGTGATCAGTACCAGAGCCGCTTGAGCTCCTCGAGCGCCGTCCGCACGCGGTCCGGCGTGAGCCGACTCATGTCCAGCAGCTCGAGGACGAACTTCACGGCCATGCGCGGCGTGGAGAAGCTGCCGTCCTTCAGGCCCTTGAACATGAGATCGCCGATGAGCTGCGACAGGGCCTCGATCTTGCCGGCGAGCGCGGGGTGGCGCGCGGCGTAGAGCAGGACCACGCGGCGGGCGAGCTCGCGGTATTCCGCGGCGCCGAGCGGCGTGAGCTCCATGCGGCGGTCCGTGCGCACGAGCGACTCGAGGAGTGTGTCGCCCTGGCCCGTGGGTGTCATGGCCATCATCACATACAGCGGGCAGTGTCCCGTGAAGCGGTGCGGCAGGGTCTTGAAGTCACCGCGACCGCCCCGGGGCTCGTCGTCCGGCGAGAAGGGCAGCTCGCCGGCGGGCAGGGCCGCGGCGACCAGCGCGCGGAACAGACGCTCGGCGAACTCCCGGTTCTCGGCGCTCAACACACGGAAGAACTCGGCCTCGTCCAGCAGCACCACCAGGCCGGCGTGGCCCGTGCTGTGCGCGAGCGCCGCCAGACCGCTCACGAGGTAGGCGTAGATGTGCGCCCACGGCCGGTAGTCCATCAGCGCGGGCAGGGACTTCTTGCCGTACAGATGGTAGCGACCGTTGAGCTCGGGTGTGTAGTCCTGCGGCGCGCCGCTGAGCCAGTCGAGCACGGGCTCCGTGGCGCTCTCGTCGATGCGGTTCCACAGCGAAAGCGCGGGCGTGAGGTAGGCGTGGCGGTCGTCCGTCAGGAAACGCTTCTTGACCGCATCGTGGCCCCGCGCGCGGTCCAGCAGCGGCGTGAGGCCCGTGCCCACGTGCTGGTCCGGGTAGCTCAGGCTCTGCATCAACACACGGTAGACGCGGCGCGGATTGCTGGCCGGCGCGTCCACGGGGTCGAGCGAGGCGAGCGCCACCAGGAACCCCTGCGCGCGGGCGCGGGCGGCGACGTGCTCCAGCAGGTGCGTCTTGCCGGTGCCGTAGTCGCCGAGCACCACCCGCGCGGCGCCGTGGCCGTCGCGCACGGCGGCCAGATCGGCGTCCACCTGGGCGATCTCGCGCTCCCGGCCCACGGTGTAGAGGTCCAGGCCGTCCGCGGGCACCACGCCGAGGCGCGGGGCCTCGAGCAACTGCCCCGTGGACTCGGCCGCGCTGGCCGTGATCTGCGCGGCGGCGGGCGCGATGCGTCCCGGCGTGGCGACGGTCGCGGCGACTGGTGCGGCAACGGCTGCGGGCGCCTCGGGCGCGGCATCCAGCGGCAGCAGCTCACGGGCCGACACGTGAATCTCCAGCTTGCCCAGCTTGGCGAAGCGGACCATGGCCGCGCGCCCGCCGCGCAGGACACTCGTGACCTCGCCGGGCCCGTGGTCGGGGTGCGTCACGCGGCCGCCGGTGCTCAACACGGACATACTCAGAAGTCCTGGAAACCCTGGGTGGCGGTGGCGGCGGGGGGCGGCGCCAGCAGCGCGCGGGCGCCCGACAGGATGCGCTGCGAGACCTCACCCTGGGTCACGGCGTGCTCGCCGCCGGCGATCTGGTCGTGCAGATGCGAGATCCACGCCTTCACGAAGATGCGGCGGTGGCTGACCTCGAACTGCGCGTGTGCGGCCTCGGTGGCCACGCGCGCCAGGTTCGCCGCCTGGAGGATGGGGTCGAACTTCACGTCGCGCGCGACCTCGAAGACCTCGCGGATGCGGTCGCCCATGGCCAGCAGCAGGTCCTGCGGGTGCAGGTCGAGCGTCTCCAGGTCGATCACGGTGGCCTGCGGGCTGCGCACGGAGAGCGGCAGCGGGCTGGCGAGGCGCTGCTTCAGCGCGGGGTACTCGTCCACGACACGGTGCATGAACTCCGGGGGCACCGCGTAGGCGAACAGCACGCCCGGCAAGGCCCCGCGGCCGCACAGATCCACGATCTCGCGCAGGTTGTCCGTCAGCTTGTGCTGGTTCTTGGTGGTCGCGCCGACGCTCAGGTTGCGGTCGAGCTCGTCGAACAGCAGCACGGTGCCGGCGAACCCCAGGCCGCGGATCGCCTGGCACACGCCGCGCAACATCGCGAAAGCGTTGGTCTTTCCGATGCTCTCGAAGACGCCCGCCTCGCGGTGCGCCGCGACGGGGACCTCCTCGCCGAGCAGGTACGCGCCCAGGACGTCCTGCTTGCGCATGTCGTCGTCCATCAGCGCGAGCCCGTAGCCGGCGATGGCGTTGCGCAGGCTCTGATTCTCCACGGGCAACTGCCGCACGGTGCGGAGCAGCCAGGTGCGCACGGCGGTGTCGCCGCTCTCGCGCCGGCGGTCCTCGATCAGGTCGCGCAGCAGGTCCGTGAAGCCCGTGGTGGGCGCCAGCGGGGCCTCGTCCGCGGGGGGCGCCCGCAGCGACCGCACGACGGCGCGATAGACCTGCAGCGGCTCATGGAACGGGCACGACGTGGGCGACAGACCCACGTAGGCCGCGGCGAACCCGGTCTGCCAGGCCATCTCGCGCACGCTCAGCAGAAAGTGCGTCTTGCCGCCGCCGAAGTAGGCCTGCACCAGCTTGAAGGTCGAGCCGCCGGCGGGCAGCAGGCCCTCGAGGTACTCGCGGCGCAGGACGTCGAGGTAACTCTCGTTGCCCACGTTCAGGAACCGCACGCCGCGCTCCGGCGGGGTGCCGGACTCGCCGAGGGTCTGGAGGATGCGCTGCGCGACGGGGCGCGTGAGGCCGGGGGATGCCATGTTCGAAGGTCTCGCGATCAGGCCGGGGGCGCGTCGACGCGGCGCACGGCGAAGGTCAGGAAGTACTGCCCGCCCGCGGCCGCCGACTCGAGGAAGAGCACGTTCGACTTCTTGGCGGTGGAGCCGCCGGTGGCGGTGCCGAGCGCGAGCCGCAGGCCGTCCACCTCGAGGCAGCGCGCCTGCTGCAGGTGGTCCAGGTCCCAGGCCAGCTGCGCCCGGCTCACGGGGCGGAGCGCCTTGGCGTCCTGCTTCTTCCAGAAGGTCTCGCTCTGTCGCACGTAGAAGAGAGGCGCGACGAGGTCCACGAGATTCACGCGTTCGCCCAGGGGCAGCAGAAGCTGCGCGCACAGCACGCGATAGGCCTGCACCAGCTCGCGGAAGACCGACTCGGGCGAATCGTCCCGGCGCAGGGCGGCCAGGTGGCGGCGCACGGCGTCCACCACGGCGCGGGGCTCGGCGCGGAGCGTCTCCAGGGACTCGCGGGCGTACAGGATCTCGGCCTCGCCGCGGTCCAGATCCAGCCGCACGGTGGCCTCGCCCAGGCGCAGCTCGTCCGTGGTCAGGCGCTGGAAGGGCAGGTTCGCGGCCTCGGCGGCCTCGCGGAAGGCGTTCAGGCGGGTCAGGCGCCAGTCGGCCACGGCGTCCGTCAGGCGGGGCGCCAGGGCCTCCAGCGCAGCGGCCTGCAGCGGCTCGGCGGCGAGGGCCGGGCGCAGCTTCTCGAGCTGGTGCAGGGCCGCCACGGCGCCGGGCGGATCGCGCTCGGCGTCCACGGCGCGCACCGCCTTCTCGGCGGCGGCGGCCACACGGGCCAGGGAGGACAAGGCATCGCCCAGGGCCGACCATTCGCCGGCGAGCGACGCGGGAGCGGGGCTCGATTCGTCGGACATAGGGGCGGGAGTGATACTCGAACTGCCCCGGTCAGGCCAAGGGGCTGGCGCAGCGATCGCGTGCCGCGCAGTCGAATCACGGCGGCCCGCACCGGCAGACGAACGAACCCATCTTCCGGTCGCAGGCGATGGAGCCGCCGTGCCCGCAGGTGTTGCCCTGGTCGTCCCAGGCGTCGACGCACAGCAGCCCGGCGGTTTTACAGTAGGCCTCGCAGTTCGTCGACGGGGTCGCCTTGACGAGCCCCTCGCACTCGCCCGCGGCCTTGGACGCCTTGTCCGTGCAGGCGAGCGCGAACTTCAGGCCGCCGCACCCGCCGCCGCTCGCCGGGGCTGCGGCGGCGGCGGCGGCGGCCGAGACGGGGGCGGGCACCGGCGCGGCCTCGGCGGGCTCGGAGGCCGGCGGGGGTGGCGGGGGCTCCACCCGCCGCACGCGGTTGCCGTCCTGGATCACGGCCGGATCGGTGGTGACGACGTTGAGCCTGTACGGGTGGGCGTCCCGGGCGGTGCGCGCGGGGACTTGTGTGAGCAATGCCTGCATCTCGCGCTCCGCAGCCAGGACCACCCGCGCGGCCTCGGAAGGCGCCGTACCGTCGGCCACGAGCAGGGAGAGTGTGGCGGCATGCTCCCAGCGATCCGCGGGGACGGTCGCTTTGGACGCGCGTCGTTCGTGCGCACGCCACGTCGACTTGCGCGCCTCCCAGATCTGCTTCGTCAGCGCCGCGACGAGGTCCCGTTGCAAGCCCGTCACCGCTTCGTCCGCGGAGGGCAGTGTCAGGGCATCGGCGGCCACGTTGTACCGCGGTTCGGCGTCGACTTCGCGATCCTCGGCGGAGATCGACGCTTCCAGCCGCGTGGACCAGAGGACGCCCGCGTCCGCGGATTCCGCTTCCGGGTCCAGAAGGCGAACGGTCATCGCGGCGGTCCCCTGCGTGCCGAACACGCGGACGGGGTAACTGTGGTTGTCCCACCGTTCCACGGAGACCAGCACCGGCAAACTGCCACATCGTTGGGCGACCTGCTGAGCGCGATTGGCCGAATTGCTCACGTCCGCCGCGACCGAGGCGTCCACCGCCGTGCAGGCCACACCACCCACTGCGCCGAGCGCACCGGCCCAGCCGCCCCGGTTCTGCAGTTGCCCTGAACTCTTGATGCACTGGTTGTAGGCGACCTGGAGTCGGTCGTAGGAGGCCTTCGCTTCCACCGCGGCGTTCTGCGCCTCCACCTCTTCGGCCTGACAGGTTGGAATCTCGGGGTTCGGGCCCATCTGGGTGCCAGCCAGGTATCGCGAACTGCCCGCCTCGGTGCGCAGCGGCTTGCGCCCGGAAACCTCGAAGCGCTCCGTACGGATCTCGAGCCACAGGGCCGCGTCGCTCGGTGGCAGTGCGAGCCCGGCCTCCCGGACCACGTCGGCGGCCCGCGGGTCGAGGGGCACCGGGACCACCTCGAGACGTGCGTGCTTCACGGTGTCGGCGACGGCGGACCCCCAACTGCGCTCGAGGAATGCGCGGTCGTCGGCCGAGAGCGTCGCGGACGACCGCGCGAGGTGGAGCGCACTGGCCACCCAGCCCGCCTGAAAGATCCGCTCGAACGCCGCAGTCTGGGCGGCCCGCTTCTCGCGCTCGAGGTCCCCCAGAAGGCCCGTGAGCCGGGGGTCGTTCTGCGTGGCCGCCAGCAGGCGGCTCCGAAGCTCGTTGCTGGCGCCGGGCTGGCGGAGTTCGGCGGCCCCCCAGGTCACGACGCGGTCGAGCAGCACCGCATGCACGGCCGCGCCAGCATCGGTGTTGCGCTGGGGCAGCTTCGGCAACTTTTCGAGGTGGTTGCGTGGGTCGCCGCCGAGGAGCGAGCCGATCGTGGACTTGACCTCCGCGGCCTCGGCGGGCGTCTGCACGCTGAGCGCACCGCCCGTCGCGCGGTCGATGGCGGTGACGGACAGATATCCGGCGTCGAGGCTCCGGGCGTCTCGTGCGCCCCGCAGGGAGGTCATCGCGGCCTCGCGCCAGCCCCGCAGCTTGTCCTCGATGGTCTGAAGCGTGGCGGTCCAGCGCTCGTCGTCGGCGTTGGCGACCGCCGTGCCCGAGGCCAGCGCCGTCAACGTCGGGCCGACCTGGTTCTTGCGTGCCGCGGCCTCGACGGCTACCCGCCAGAACTCCACGGCGCGTCGGCGGCCGAACTCGACGACGGTGTTGAGCGCCGGTCGCCCGGGCTGCGACAGGCTCGTCCAGGGGTCGCCCTCCGGCGCGAAACTGCCCTTGCCGGCCGCCTTCACTGCGTTTGCCGTCGTCGAGGCCGTCGGCAAGGTATCGTCCGCCCAGAGGACACGCTCGATCCAGACGAGGCCCGCCAGCAGTTTGTCCTGGCGTGCCGCGTCGGCGCTCTCCAACTCGTCCGTCCACCCGCTCGCGGCGGCGCACAGGGCCTCCTGAACCCGCGCGTCCGCTGTGGCCAGCGCGGGCGCCTGCCCGAGATACGAGCGCGATGATACGGACACAGGGTCGAGCTTGCGTCCCGAGACGACGTCCGCGGCAAGCTTGACCCACTCGCGGCCCGCGGCGGCGGTGTCCGGGGTGCCCGTCGCGCCGGCCTGGAGCGCCGCCCGCCACGCCCCCGCGGCGTCGCGTTTCGCCAGCAGAGACTCCATCGCGCGCTGGGTCTCGTCGCAGTGTGCGAGCGCAGACACCGGCGTGCTCGACGAAGCCCGGAGCGCGCCACAGTCGAAGCGGCGCAGTTGCGCCTCGGGTGAGCGAGACAAGCCATCGACGGCATACCACGTGCTACAGGCCGGGCCGAGCGCGCGGGTCGGCAAGGCGACCCGCGGTCGGGGCGCCTTGATTGCGGCCGGCGGCGCGGCGGTCGCCGGCGCCTGCGCGTTCCTCGGGGCCGGGGGCGCGATGGTCGCCGGGACGGTCGGCGGAGCGGGCGGTGGCGAAGCGACCGCGCTCAGCTTCAAGACGACGCGCGTCGCCTGCCCGGGGCGAACCAGCGCCACCTGCGTGGCCGGCAGGCGGCCCGGGAGCGCGGCCGAGACGCTGTGAGCGCCGGGGGCGACCGAAGCGATGTTTGCCGGCGAGACACCGACGGGCAGACCGTCGACCGTGACGCGGGCGCCGGGTGGGTCCGTCTCGATGACCAACGAGGCGCCGGATGCTGGGGCAGGCGCTGCCTGGAGTGGTGCGCCAACGAGCATCTGAGTTGCGCCCAAGCACAGTCCGAGGCGAAAGACGAAGGAGCGGGCCGATCGGCTCATTGAACACACGTTCCGGAGTTGCAATCGAAGTGACTGGGCGGATCCGTGGGGGCGCAGGCATGCCAATCGCCGTTGCAGTTCGTGACCGACGAACAGTCGGCGACCGCGTTCCAGCAAGCCGCACTGCCGATGTCCGACCGATCGCAGAAGAAGAAGAACTCGCCGCCGCAACAGACCAACTGGTTCCTGTTCGAACAGTTCGGGGTCTCACCGGCCGCACAGGCGCGAAGTCGACCACCGCAAGAGATGGCCGATGCGCACTCTTCAGGTGAGTCGGTGCAGGTTCGAATGCCGAGGTCCGGTCGGTCACAGATGAGCTGGGCCCCGCCGCAGCATCCGACGGTGCCGTCGAGTTCGCAGTAGGGCTGCGCGGTCGGGGCGCAGGCTGCAGTCTCGTTGGGACAATCGATCACGTCCTCGCAGCGGCGATCCCTGCCGAGACATGTCTCGAAGGGTTCGTCGCGAACGATGTCCGGCCGGAAACACGCCCGGGTGCCGGCGGCGCAACAGCGAGCCCCCGGACCCTCGGGTCGGCAGGTCGGCGTCAGGCCCCGGCCGCAGACGGCCAAACCGTCGCCGCAGAATGCAACCTGGGCACAGTTGCTCGCCCCGGAGATGCAGCGACCTGCGCCGAGGGCGTCCGGACAGACGATTTCGGACTCCAGGCAGCACAGCGGCGCGCCCCGGCCGTCGCAATGGCCGACGTGATCGCGCGGGCACAGGATGTCGCCGCCATTGCACGTCGCGAGACGCGCGCGGCCGATGCAACTCCGGTCTCTGCAGATCTCGTCGGCCTCACAGCGGTGCGCGCACGTGCCGCAGTTGGCCGGATCTGTGGAAAGATCCACCTCCGCGCAGGGGTCCTCGGGGGGGACGCGCGCATCCGGGGTCGGCTTCCCGGCGTCGGGCGCCCGGCGAGTGTCGTCAGCGAGGGGATCCGGGGGGGCGTCGGCGTCCAGCGCCAACTCGACAGGCGCGACGGACTGCGACTCGACCGAGAAGTCGTCCGCTCCCGTCAGGATTTGGCATGCACCCAACATGCCCGTGACTCCCACGAGCCCGAGCCGGGACAGCGCGGGAGTGCACCGCGAGATGTGTCTGATCATGCCCGTCTCCGTCGTCGACACCGGCGTCAGAAGAAGGCGATGCCGGACTCGAGCGTCACATACCCGAGTTCGAGGATCATCACGTCGCCGTCGATCTGCAGACCCGGGTTGCCGCCACGGACCAGGAAGTAGAGCGGCGCCCCCGTGTCGCCGCTCGACGTGACCCCGATGCCGAGCCCGTGGAGGGCCGCCCGCATGGCGAAGCGAGAGTCGTCGTCGTCGTCGAACTTGATGCCTTCCAGGACGAGCCCGGGCCCGAGGAAAGCGAGCTTCACGCCGGGCGCGGGCGAGCCGAGTTCGGCCCCGTAGTAAGGCCCGACCTCGAGTCCCAGCGTGATGGCGTTCCCACTGTCCGGGATCAGACCGACGAAGACACCGATGGCCTCGCTCGCCCAGTGCAGCGCCAACTCCGAGTATGACTGACCCTCGAATGCCTCGGACCCACCATCGACGACCGCGATCTTGCGGACGTCGACCGACAGTCCGAGGTGCGAGCTGAACGGCAACTGACCGGGCGACGAGGGTGGGACGAAGGCTTCACCGGTCAGCGGCTCGTAGAATGCGGGCTTACCGGTGTGATCATCGTAGAAGCCGCCCGGCGTCGGGGCGACCGAGACCCAGGGCTGCCCCGGAGCCGGCTGCGCCGGCGAACCGGCCTTCGCGCCGGCTGTGCCGGTGGGCTGGGGCCGGTTCACGCGGATCGCTTGCTGCGCCCGAGCCGTACCGAGTGGGAGCGGCAACACCGCGACCAACGTCAGGGCGAAGATCTTCACACACTTCACGGCTGACCACCTTTTCCGGACTGAAAACGTCCGACGATGTCCTCGGCGACGTAAGCGCGGAGCGCGGCGCGGGCGGTCTCCGTCGCGGCGTCGCCGGAGGCCTGCGGCGTGCCGTCTGCGCGGAGTGAGACGATGCGCCGAGCGGGGAACCACTCGCCCTTGTAACGGGCGAAGAGAAAGCGGGCGTTCCGGCGGGCGCCGCCGGCCGAAGTCGCCGCGACGTGCTGGTAGAACCATACCGGCAGTCCGGTCTCGCCGTTGAGTGCCGTGAGGTCGACCGTCGCTTTCAGCAGGGTGGGGCTGGCACCGGCCTCGCCGGACAACCGCGAGTCGGCGAACGCGCGCAAGGCCGTGGCATCCCCATCGGGCAGTCGTTTCGCGGCGCCGGCCTCGCCGTCGGCGTTCGACGCCCAGAAGTTGAACGTGGGGGGCGCCGGCGTTGCAAGTCCCGTCGCCGGCGCGGGCGCGCTCTCCTCGATGCGGCCCAGAGAGAGCACGAGCTGTGCACCGGCCTCGCGGGCGAGCTGCACGGGCGGCGTCGTGCCCGACGCGGCCGTGCCGGCGACGCGCCAACCGGCCGATTGTGCGGCCGATTCGAGGGCACCGATCCACTGATTGCAGCGCGCTGCGACCTCGCGGGCTGCGTCGGACGCGCACTCGGCGGGGAGGAGCAGCGCCACGGTCTTTACCTGTGCGCGCAGGGTGTCGTACGCGGCGCCCGCCGACACGTCGACCTTGCCCCGGACTTCAGCCGCGCCGTCGGCGCCGGTGACGCTCATGAGGACGAACTCCGGCGGTGGCGCCTCGGGATCGGCGGTCCGCGTGGGGCTCGCGCTGCACGCGAAGACGCAGGCGCACGAAAGCGCCAGGGCCAGGGGCTGCGCTCGCCCCGCTCTCCTGTGACTCATTGTTCCTCTCGGTCGTGTCCCGGGTGACAGTTCATGCCGAATCGATCTCACTCAGAATGCGAACGAGGCGCCGAGCGCGGCCGCGCCGAGGGCGACCCCGATTGTGGAGGCCCAGGACTTGGCCTTCAGTGACGCGATGTCGTCGCCCCGATTCGACGGACAGTGACCATCGGGGCAGGCGTCCTGGAGCTCGCTGGCCTGGGCGAGCGCCACGGCGCCCACGATGCCACCGACAGCGATCGTCGCCACGCCACCCCAACGGAGCGCCGCCTTCAACACTCCGCCCTGCGCCGGCGCCGGCGCCGCGGTTGCGGTCAGTGACCTTGCCCGGGTGGGGGCGACGACGGGCGCTGCCGCAACGGTGCCCCGAGGGCAAGCGGCATCGAGGGCGACGAGCACGGTCTCGCCGGGGGCGGCGTTCGTGACGCGGAGCTCGTCCGGGCATTCGGGTCGCTGGACCCTCAGGGTGAGCGACCCGGCCACGAAGGCGACGGGGTCGGCGCTCACGGGCACTGGAGCAGCGTCTCCCAGGGCGATCTGGACCCGCTCCGCGCCGTCGCCCGCCACTGTCAGCTTCAGCAAGGCAGGCCGAGGCGTGAGAAACACCGGAACCGGCAGCGACATGCCGGGCGCGACCGGAAGCTGGGTCGCGGTGGGGTCGTAGCCCGGCGCACTGGCGGCCAGGCTGTGTTCGCCGACGTCCAGACTCACCGGGTCTCGCGGGCAGGGCAGTTCCAGACCGTCGATGACGAGCGTGAGCTCCATCGGGACACATTCGAATCGAACGGGCACCGGTGCCGCAGCGATCGTCGCGGCCGATTGGGTCGGTGCGGCGATGGCCGCGGTCAGCGTGATGTTCGCCGACTCGTTCCGGCCGCGAGCGAAGGTGAATGCCCGCGTCGTCTCCGAATAGCCGTCGGCCGAGAAGCGAAGCCGGTGCTTGCCGGGGAGAGAAAACACGAGCGACAGATCGGCAGCAGGGCCGAGGTCGACGTCGTCGAAGGTCACCCGCGCTTCCGGCGGCGTGACGACGAGCGAGAGCGTGCCCCCTTGACCGCCGAGCGCCTCCAACTGGCGAAGCGCGCGGCCTCTCGGACCCTCGGGTACGCCTCGGGCAGCGGCCAGGCGCCGATAGACCTGGTGAGCGCGGGGCATCTCGCCGAGGCGAAGCGAAGTCACGGCCACGAGTTCGGCAGCATCGGCATCGGGACTGACGGCGTTGGCCTTCAGCGCGAGGGTCTGCGCTTCGCGCATCCGGCCGGCCTTGAAGGCAGCGACGGCCTCCGCCGTGGTCGCCCCGGCATCGGTCTGCGTCGGAGCGACCGGGGCGAACGGCAGGGCCAGCGTGAGCTCCTCTGCACGGGCACTGGCCGCGAGCAGGCACAGCGCCACGACCCCGAGGGGCGGCAAGGGAGAGCGGACTCGGAGCGACGCGGCGGCCAAGGGTCAGGCGCAATCCTGGATTGTGAGGGGAGGCGGAAGGGTACAGGCTGGGTGTGCCGCTGGCGTCGGGATGATCGCCTAGGTGTGTCCGGTAAAACGCCGGACTCGCCGCAACTTCGGGAATTTCCTGATGTCCCAACGGAGAGCGCGTTTGCCACACTCGCGGCATGCACCCTCTACAGACGTTCTCGACTCCTGACCGCCGCGCGCGGCTCGCGCTGAAGCTCGCGGGCTTCACCGTCGTTCTCTCTTCCTGCGACGTGGACCTGCGAGAAGTCTATGGATCCGAGGAGACCGACGCGCAGAGGTTCGACGACGGCGGTGGTCTCTTGTTCGGCGGCGAGACCGAGACGCCGGATGCGGGGCAGTCCTACTACGGGAACGACTGTCCGTACGCCTTCGACGGCGAATGCGACGAGCCGAACCTCTGCGCTGAAGGTACGGACTCGGCGGATTGTCGGGGCTCGAGCTTATCCTTCGGCGACGCGGCCCCGACGCCGGGGATCGAAATCGGCTGGCTCGATGGCATGACCCTCGTCGTGGCCGTCGGAGTCGGCCGGGAGTTCGGCCCATACCGCTTCGGACTCGCCGAAACGGGAAACGGTGACGACGGTTGGGATGGTGAGGACTGCATCCCGGGCGACCGCTATGGCTACGACCTCTGCCATCACATTCCCGCGGAGGGGACGCTGGTGTTGGCGTCCATCCACCCAGAAGTGGGCGGCTCGCTCGAGCAGCTCGAAGAGGACCTCACGACGCTGATCACTCCGGGCTTGGGTGACGGCGTCACGTTCGTCGTTCTGCGCGAGGCGGGGAACACCCCGTGCTGGACTTGGGGTCACGACCCCCAGCACTACATGGACGAGCTCGGCTGCGCCCCCCTCTAGCGCCGTTCGCGCCGTCAGAGTCGGGTCCGACGTCGCGCCCCGCCTCAGCCCAGCAGGTCCGCCAGCGCGTCCAGGCCGTCCGCGCCGGGGCCGCCGGCGGCGTCGCGGGGGGGCGGGCCCAGGGGGTCGAGCCACGTGGCGCCGAGCGAGGTGCGGCGCAGGTGCGTGACCTCGGCCCACGGCCCCTCGAACACGGGCGTGCGCGCCCGCGGCCCGGAGAACCGGAAGATCGACTCGCCCTTGGGGGCCAGCGCGACCTCGATGGCGCCGAGCTGCGCCGGCACGCCGAGCACGAGCTTCAGGAAGAACGGCAGCCGCAGGCGGAACGGCTCGCCCTCGTTGTGGTCCGGGCGCAGGTTCGTGACGGGCACGGTGCGTGGATCGGCGAACGTGCGGTTGATGCCCCGACACGTGGCCGGCAGCATGCCCTCTCGCTGCAGATGGTCGACGAACCGCGCGACCTCGACCCACTGATCCACGGGCAGCGCCTCGAGCGCGGCGAGCGTGAGAATGCGATGCACGGCCGGGGGCGTGGGCTGGTCGCAGGCCGAGACCAGGCGCCAGGCGGCGGCCCCGAAGAGCTCGAACGCGGCGGGCGCCTCGGCGGTGGGCTCCGTCGCCCACGCGGCGAACAGATGCGCCAGAAACGCCGCGGGCGTCTCGCCGCTCAATGTGGTCAGGGCGGCGCGGATCTCCGGCTCGCCCTGACCGACCCGGTAACCGAAGCGCACGGCGGCCCGCCAGGCGCGCTGCACCCAGGCCTGGGCGTCCGACATCGCCGGATGCCGGGGGGTCGTGGGCAGCGCGGCGCGCAGGTCCTCCACGGCGAGGCGGTGGGCGCGCAGTTCGCCGGCGCTGGTGATCAACGGCATCAACCGCTGGCGCACCTGCGCACCCTCGACCTGCGCCTGCACACCGCGGGGCACGACCTCGGGCGGGGCGCCGAGCTCGGCGACCTCGCCGGTGTAGATCACGCCGCCCGTCAGCGCCGCCACGCGCGGCGACAAACGCTCGACGACGGGGCCGGTGTACGCGAGCAAGGCGAGCGTGCGCAGGCCCTCGACCGCCGCCGCGCCCGCCTCCCGCTCGGCGAGGGCGTCCGACATGCGGCCGAACAACCAGCGCCCGATGGCCCGGGGGCCCGGGTTCCAGTCGCGAATGGCCTCGGCCGCCGACTCCAGCGGCAGGGCCTCGGAGATGAACTTGGTCAGCGCGGGCACGGTGCGGCGCGGGTCGCGGTAACCCAGCTCCCAGGCCAGCGGCTCGAGCAGCTCCAGATTCGCCGCCTCGCGGAGGCAGCCGGCCAGAAACGCCGGGGGGGTCTTTCGGGGGCGGGCCATGGCAGAGCGCTCGTCAGGGCAGGCGACACACGAAGGGGTGGAGCTCGGCGCAGTCGCGATCGTTCCAGCCTCCGCCGAGCGCGAAGTCGAGCATCACGCAGTTCTGGTCCTGCGCGCCGTTGGGGCGGCCGTCCCCCCAGGCGGTGAAGTCCGCGGGGGCGCCGTTGGCGCGGCGCCAGTCGCCCTCGTTCGCGCGGTCGTCCACGCCGATCCATGCGTCCCCGCCGGACAGGGCCGGCGCGTTGTCGACCAGGAACTGCTGATCGGCGGCGTCCTCGGGCCAGGCGAGCAGGCCGCCCGCGTCCGCACAGCGCGCCGCCGCGGTGTCCGCGTCGATGATCTCGTTGCAGAACAGGTAGTTGCGGCCGGCGAAGTCCGCCGGCGTGCACGCCGGGGCCGGCGGAGGATCGGGCGGCGCGGGGCGCTGGCCCAGGCTGTTGAGCAGCACGGCCTTGCGCGCGGCGAAGTCGTTGATCACGAACGGCAGGCTCTCCTCGAACCAGGCCAGGTCGCGCTCCACGTTCGGCTCGCCCCGGGGGGCCTGGGAGAGCACGCGCCGCACGGCCTCGGCGCGGTCGCGCACGAAGTCCACGTCCCAGACGTCCGTGGCGATGTGTCGGATCGCCTCGGCGAACAGGGCGTCGTAGCGCGGAATCTCGCGAATGCGCTGCGCCAGGCGGCCGTTGGGGCCGTCGAACGGATTGAAGCCCACGTCCTGGAGAATCTGGTCCATGCCATGGGGCATGAACACGAACCGGTCGTCCGCGGGCCGGTGATAGATGTAGTGATTGTTCACGTTGTAGGCGTAGCCGTCCCAGTGGCGCACGGCCGCGTCGAACGCGTAGCCCAGGATGAAGTTGCGGATGTCCAGCTTCGCCTCGACGGCCTCGGGGAAGTCGGCGTCGCTCGTGTCGCGGACGACGGCGGCCAGGGCCTCCAGGTCGTCGCGCAGGCGGCCGTCCTCCTCGTCTTTGAGCTCCATGTGCGGGATGTCGTAGACGAAGTCGGCACAGCACGGGCCCTCGTAGAGATTGCCGTCGTCCTGATCCTCGCCGAACCACCGGCGAAGAAAGTCGCCATCCACGGACTCGACCACCACGAAGATGCCATAGGCGTGGCCGTTCAGGCGGACGATGGCATGCGCGGTCCGCTGGGCGGGGATGCCGAGTCGGCGCGAGAGCTCGAGGCCGATGTGTTCGTGCAGGAGCGTGCGGTCCTGGATGGCATTGTTCAGCACGAGCTTCTCCAGCCCGTACAGATCCTGGTCGTCGTCGAATTGGTCGAACTTGATGCTGAAGCCCGGCTTGGCGGCCAGCGACGACACCGAGCCGATGCCGCCCTTCTGCCGGATGCCGCTGTTCGGCAACTCGATGCCATCGAACACGATGTCACAGGGCACGCGGTTCTCGCGGTCGTTCTCCAGCGCGGCCAGGTCGTTCTCGTCGACCGTGATCTCGACGGTGTGGAGGCGATCGGTCGCGAACACGGCCGTCGTCCGATCCGGGCGGACCGGCGGGGCGGCGTCGGGCTGCAGCGCGTCCGGCGGGAGCTGCCCGTCCGCGGCGCGGGCGGCGTCCTCGACCACGGCGGCGTCGGCGGCCATGCCGGCGTCGGGGGGCACCTCGGTGGCGTCCCGTTCGATGGGCGGGGCGGCGTCGAGGTCCACGGGCGGTGCGGCGTCGAGGTCGGGAGCCGGGGGCCGGTCGGCGTCGGGCGTCGGCGGGGCGGCGTCCGTCTGCACGGCGCGGGCATCCGGCGTCGCGTCGGCGGGCAGACTCCGCCCGCTCGTGCCCGAATCACAGGCGAGCAGCGAGAGGGCCAGCGCCGGCCCGAGCATCCAGGTGTGTGTGCGCAGGGGTGTCATGGGCCGAACCGCAGGGGGGTGATCTCCACGACGACGTCCGCGTGGCCGGTGGCGCCGGCGTAGCCGTCGAGGAAGGCGAAGTAGGTGCCCGCGGCGAGGCCGTCCAGGCGGACCTCGGAGGCGAGGCCGTTGGTGTCGTCGTTGCAACCGAGCTCAGTGCCGGCGTCGTCGCAGGCGGCGCGCACGAACAGCACCGTGTCATAGTCGTTGTTCTCGACCGTGAGCCGCAGGTTCGACGGCCGGTCGATGCGGATCGCCAGGGCCTGCTCGGGGCCCGTGGGCGCGCCGCAGGTGGCCTGGTAGTGGTCGAAGCCCTCGGTCTGCAGCGTGTAGCGGCCCCCGGGGGCGACGACGCGTGTGATGGGCACGTCCGTGGCGCAGCTCGGCTGCTCGGTGGTGCCCCCGGCCGCGCGGCAGTCCAGATCGCCGGGGTAGTCCGTGCCGCCGTCGTCATCGTCGTCGGCGCCGTTGGCGCACTCGGGCAGGGCGGCGGGGTCGTGGGCCTCGTCGTCGTCGAAGTCGAACGCGCAGCCCGGGTCGAACAGATCCGTCAGCCCGTCCGCGTCGTTGTCCACGGAGTCATTGCAGGCGCGGACCAGCGACTCGACCCGCGCCCGCACGGTGTACGGCGCGAAGGCGTCGCCCTCCGGTGTGCGCACGGCGAAATACAGCGTGCCGCCCGGGTGGTCGTCCACATGCAGCGCAGACACGGAATACACCGACTCGCAGGCGAGCGCGCCGGCGTCGGGCGCGCATGTGTCGAACGCGGCGACGGCGACGGGGGGGCGGCCGGCGGCGTCCGTGACCTCGAGGTCCACCCGGCTGCGCTCGGCGAGGGGCAGCGCGAACACATGGTCGGCGCCGGCGGCGGCGCAGGGCAGGGGCAGGCGCGCGGCGTCCGGCGCGAAGTCGACGCGGGTCGGCGCGCCCGCGGGGTCGAGCGGGAACACCGTGGCGCCGGCGCCGCACACACCGCCCGTGGCCTCGGCGTTCGCGCCGGCGAAGCCGCACGCCGGGTCCTCCGGGTGATCGGCCACGCCGTTCTGGTCGTTGTCGAGGCCGTCCGCGCAGTCGGCGGGGGCCGGCGGGTCCGTCTCGTCCTCGTCCAGCGGCGTGGCGCAGCCGGGGTCGGCGGCGTCCGCCCGGCCGTCCGCGTCGTCGTCGAAGTCGTTGTCGCAGGCGGGCGAGGAGAGCGGCGTCACGTGCACGTCCAGCGCGGCCACCAAGCCCTCGCCGCCCAAGACGGCCTCGGCCGACAGGTAATACGTGCCCGGCTCCAGGCGCGGGCGCTCCAGGCGCGACAGCGTGCCGGCGCCGCCGTCGTCGTCGCAGGCGAGGGCGGGCGACTGCGGGTCGCAGGCGGTGAACAGACCCAGCACGGTGTCCTGGTCGGTGTTCGAGGTCTCGGCCACGAGCCGCGACGGGCTCTCGACCACCAGCACGACGATCTGTTCCGGCGCGCCGCCGAAGGCATCGCCCAGGCAGCTCGGGAACACATCGGCGCGGCCGCGGGTGTCGATGGGCAGGCGGGCGTCGCTCGCGGCGAGCTTGACCGGCGCGTCCGCCGCGGGGCAGTTCGGCGTGGCCGGCGCGGGCTCGGCAAAGGGCCACACCGCGACGGTCAGGGCCGCAGTCTCCGCGGGCTCGAAGCCGCCGCCCTCGGCCACGAACCACAGGGTCTGCGGGGCGTCCACGTCCACGCGCAGCACGGCATCGCCGAAGTCCGGCGCGGCGCAGGCGAGCTCGGTGTCCGCGGCGTCGCAGGCGGTGCGCACGGAGAGCGTGACACCGCCGCTCGGGGCCTCGAGGCGGGCCTCGACACGCCCCGGGGCCTCCACGGGCAGGCCCACGATGCGCTCCACGCCGCTGCCGGGGCCGCAGTCGCGGGTCTCGAGCAGGCCCTCGCCGGGCATCAGCGCCAGGTTGACCCGGCCGCCGCGAGGCGGCAACAGACGCGCCGGCAGGTCGAGCGCGCACATGGGCGGGGGCGCGGCGTCGGGGATCCAGGCATCGGGCTGGGCGCTCACGAACGCGTCGGGCGCGGGCGCCGGAGACGCGGCGTCCGGGGCGGGCGACTCGGCGTCCGGGGTCGTGGGGTCGGCGTCGAGGTCGTCGGGGGCGTCGGCGTCGGGCGGGGGTGGCGTGGCGTCGGGGGCCGGGGGCGCGGCGTCGGGGCCCGGAGGCGCGGCGTCCGTCTCGGGGCGGGCGTCCGCAGTCGCGGCGCCGGGGGATTCTACGGGGTCCGCGCCGCCGGTCTCCGCGCCACAGGCGGGCAGCAGGGCGGCGAGCGCCGCGAGGCGGCACAGGGAGAGCGGCAGGGCTCGGCGGTCGGGGGCGGGGGCGGCGCGCATCGTCTTTGAAGTACCACGACGCCGCGTGCGCTGCACGGGGCGAAGCGTTGCACCGGGTCAGGCCGCGCTCAGGGCGCGAAGTCCTCCGGGCAGAGCACCGTGCCCGCCTCGATGGGGAAGACCGGCGTCGACTCGTCGATGCTCAGCAGGAAGGCCGTCAGGTCGGCGACGTCCCCCTCGGAGGGCAGGAAGTTCGGATTGCCGGCGCGGGTGTGGCCGGGCAGGGCCGAGAGCAGGTCGGGCAGGGTGTCCACCGCACCGTGGTGCAGGTAGGGCGCGCCTGCGGCCAGGCCGAGCAGCGAGGGCGGGTTGTAGCCGTTGCGGCCCTGGGCCGGCGTGCCGTTCTCGCGCACCTCCGGCGCGCCCCCGGCGGCGTCGAAGGAGCCCACGTTGCGGATGTTGCAGGCCTGCCGCTTCAGCGCGGGCGTGCCGCCGTCCGAGTCGTCCGTGTCGATGAGCGCGTCGTCCAGGTTCACGTCCCGGGGCAGGCCGTGGAGCACGCTCGGGTCCATGGGGGTCGAGGCGGCGCGGTTGGCGGCGAACACACGGGCGCCGCCCTCTTCGACGAACGCGGCGGGGTCGTAGAACGTGCGGCTGACCGTCCACTTGGCACCGGCGTGACACTTGGTGCAGCCGGCATCCTCGAAGAGCGCGCGGCCGCGGTCGAGCGGCGCGGCCTCGGGCTGCGGGGCCCGGGGCGTGCGAATGGTCTGGATGTATTGGTCGACCTGGTTCCAGTCCGGGCAGGTGTTGGCGTTGGAACACACGGCCGCGTCCTCGCTGATGGCGGTGAGCGAGCCGTTGAGGCCCTGGTGGTTCTCCGTGGCCGCGCCCACGGGCAGGGCAGCGAAGGGCGGCCCCATCGCGCTCACGAGGCGGTTGCCGGCGGCGTCGAGCAGGGCGCCCTTGCCGCCGCTGGTGCCACGGGTGTTGTTCTCGAAGTCGTGCGTCTCGTCGAAGATGGCCGTCCAGTTCAGGGCGCGCATGTCGCTCGGGTCGTTCGAGGCGAACTGACCGTCGAGCGAGGTCGTCTGTCGCGGCCCCGCGCCGAAGCGCCAGGTGATGTTGTCGGACAGACCCATGGGATGGCACCCCTGGCAGCTCCCCCAGCCCTCCTTGCCCCAGATGCCCGTGGATGTGTTGAAGAAGCGCTTGCCCTTCCAGACCCCGAAGGCCGGGCTCCCGGCGTCGGGCCGCGGCGAGGCCTCGAGCGTGCGCGCCTGGGCCTGGTCGCGGAACGAGAGCGTCGACAGATCCCGCGAGATCAGGTTGGCCACGAAGGCATCGGCGGCGTCCGCGCCCGCCGCGCCGTGTCGCGTCACGATGCCCTGGGGGTTCTGACCCACGGGGATGTTGAAGTTCACGCCGGAGCCGACGGAGGCGCCGCCCAGATCGTCGAAGACGACGCGGAGCACCACGTCGCTGCCCGCGGACGTCACATAGCCGATGGCGGCGTCGGCGCGGTTCACGAACGCCAGACCGTTGGGTACGTTCAGGAATCGACGGCCGACGCTCTCGTCGCCGTCCATGTCGGTCTGCTGCTCGGCGACCAGCCGGTTCAGGTTCACCGTGGCGCCGGCGACCTCGGCCTCGGCGTCGACATCGATGACACTCACGAGCGCCTGCACGTTGTGGGCGAAGTTGACCGGGCCCTCGGGCGAGGCGCCCACGGAGAGCACGTAGGCGCGCAGTCCGGCCGCCGAGGGCTGCAGTGTGATGCCGAAGAGCTGGTTCGGGCTGCAGGCCGAGGTCACGGGGGCCGGCGGCGCGCCGAGCTCGCTGGTGAAACACGCGGCCAGGGGCGCGAGCTCGATGGTGCGCGTCACGGCCGCCTGCGCCAGCGGGATGACGTGCACGAGGCCAGTGCGGCCCGTGTCCACGCCCTCGGCGTCCGCGCGGCCGTAGAACTGGGTCACCAGGGCCTTCTCGTCGCCGTCGTCGTCGTCGCCGTCGTTCGTGATGGTGATCGCGAAGGGGTTGCCGCCGACCGCGATGCGGTCGCGCAGCGTCATGGTCGCCGTGTCGATGACACTCACGGTGCCACCCATCCAGTCGGTGACATAGAGCGATGCGCCCGTGGGCGACAGCGCGAGGCCCACGGGCTCCGCGCCCACGGGGAGCTCGGCGCCGAGGCGCGGGGCGTCCGTGCGGACCGCGTCCATGCGCGACACCGAGCCCGCGGCGCGGTTGGCCACGAACAGATGCTGCCCGTCCGGCGAATACACCACGCTCACGGGCTCCGAGGCCGCCTGCGCGCTCGTCGCCACGCGGGCGGTGCGGGCCTCCTGACCGACCTCGGCCGCGCGGAAGAACGACACGGAGCCGTCGTCGGTGTTGGCCATCGCGACGTACTGATCGTCCGCGGTGATGTCGACGGCGGTCGAGCGACTCGGGCGGGGGAGCACGGGGCCCCCCGGGGGCGGGGGAACGGCGGCGTCGGGGTCCGGGGGGACGGCGGCGTCGGGGTCCGGTGCGACGGCGGCGTCGGGGTCGGGCGGGACGGCGGCGTCCGGGGTCAGGGCACCGCCGCTGCCGCCGGGTGTGGGCTCGCCG